>JBBRVH010000050.1:0-22499 GCA_038246995.1 Sphingomonadales bacterium | reverse complement strand
TAATTTAAACCACTACTGGGTTCGGGCGTGTGGGAATTTTCACGATCGCCACGAATATCGCCGCCCCCTATCCTGCAAACCTAAACCCCCCCTCCCCCGAGCCACGCCGCAAAAACCCCCACCGCCGCTGCGCGGTCGCCCGGAGGGGCGTTCTGGCGGTCCCGGTCACGCTCGACGGGGGCGTAGACGCCCGCCTTCGCGCGCCCGAAACCGCCAGAACGCCCCTCCGGGCGATCCCGACCCTAGTCGTCTATGAGTTCACGACCTCATACCCGAAAGCGAGTGACAGGCGTTGCGCAAGCCGGTTGGGGCTGGCAAGCAAAGGCCATGATGATTCCCTTCGAAAGCGCCGAATGACCGCTCGCCAGCCCGCCGAATGGCGCCCGCACGCCGCGACCTGGACGGCATTCCCGAGCGCGGCCGACCTGTGGCTCGATGATCTGGCGCCGGCGCAGGCCGAAGTCGCCGCGATGGTGCGGGCGATCGCGGCGGGGGAACGGGTGGAAGTGCTTGTCGCCAATGACGCAGCGATGGCGGCGGCGCGCGAATTGCTCGCCGGCTGCAACGTGGGCTTCCACACCTATGGTTTCGGCGATATCTGGCTGCGCGATACCGGGCCGTTGTTCATGCAATCACCCGTTGGCGATGCGGCAGCGGGTTTCCGGTTCAATGGCTGGGGCGGCAAATATGATCTGCCCGGCGATGATGGCGTGGCGGCGTTTGTTGCGGCGGCCGCAGGTGTGCCGCTGGCGCGCCATGGCTGGGTACTGGAGGGCGGCGCCATCGATTGCGACGGCACTGGCCTCGCGGTGACCACCGAACAATGCCTGCTCAACCCCAATCGCAACCCGAAGATGGACCAGGCCGAGGTTGAATCGCATTTGCGGCGCGACCTGGGGATCGACCGGGTGCTGTGGCTGGGGGAAGGGCTGCTCAACGACCATACCGATGGCCATGTCGACAATCTGGCGCGCTTCGTGGCGCCCGGCGTGCTGGCGCTGCCCGTGCCGGCGAAGGATGATCCCAACCGCGATGTCTTCACCGATGCGGCCGAGCGCGCCCGCGATTTCGGGCTGACGGTGGTCGGCGTGCCATCCCCCGGACGCGTCGAGCGCGACGGCGAGATCGTGCCTGCGAGCCACATGAACTTCTACATCGCCAACAAGGTCGTCGTCGTGCCGACCTATGGCGCCGTATCGGATGAAGCGGCGGTGGCGGCGATCGGCGCGCTGTTCCCGGGGCGGGATTGCATCGGGCTGCGCGCCGACCATATCCTGACCGGCGGCGGCAGTTTCCACTGCATCACCCAGCAGCAGCCGGCCTGATGCTTTACGGCGCGGCCAAGGCGCTGTTGTCGGGGCTGGTCGTGGCGCTGGTGTCGGAAACGGCACGGCGCAACGCGGCACTGGGGGCGCTGTTCGCGTCGCTGCCGCTGATTTCGGTGCTCGGGATGATCTGGATCTGGCGCGATACCGGCGATATCGACCGACTGTCGCTGCACAGCAGCGCGACCTTCTGGTATGTGCTGCCGTCACTCCCCATGTTTCTGCTCATGCCGCTGTTGTGGCGCCATGGCGTGGCGTTCTGGCCCGGGTTGGGGCTGGGCTGCCTGCTGACGGTTGCGCTTTATATCGCCATGGTCGCGGCGCTGTCGCGGCTGGGCATCAGTCTTTAGGAGCGTTTTCGATGCGCCAGATTACCGTTGCCGGGCTGCAACTCGGCTTTTCCGGGGTGCGCGACGCCGATATCGCGATGACCGCGGCCGCCGTGTGCGGGGCGGCAGCGGCCGGCGCGCAGGTCATCCTGCCGCCGGAATTGTTCGAGGGCCATTATTTCTGCCGGCACGAGGATGAAAGCCTGTTCGCCAATGCCCTGCCGCTTGGCAAGCATCCGGCGGTCGCGGCCATGCAGCAGGTCGCGCTGGAGACAAAGACCTACATCCCGGCGAGTTTCTTCGAAAAGGACGGCCCGCACCATTACAACAGCCTGGCGATGATCGACGATGGCGGCAACATCATGGGCGTCTATCGCAAGAGCCACATCCCCGATGGCCCGGGCTATCAGGAAAAATTCTATTTCCGCCCCGGCAATACCGGCTTCAAGGTCTGGGAAACGCGCCACGGCGTCATCGGCGTCGGCATCTGCTGGGACCAATGGTATCCCGAAACCGCGCGCCACATGATGCTGCAGGGAGCCGAAGTGCTGATGTTCCCCACCGCCATCGGCACCGAGCCGCACGACCCGTCGCTCGACACGCGGCGGATGTGGCGGCGCGCCATGCAGGGCCATGCCGTCAGCAACGTCGTACCGGTGCTCGCCTGCAACCGTATCGGCACCGAGGAGGCGGGCACCCCGCACGCACAGACCTTCTATGGCACCAGCTTTGCCTGTGACCAGCGCGGCGACATCGTTTCGGAACTCGATGACAGCGAGACGGGCATGGTGATCGCGACCTATGATCTCGACCTGGCGGCGAAGCACCGTGCCGCCTTCGGTTTCTTCCGCGATCGCCGACCCCAGCTTTACGCGCGGCTGGCGGAGGATATCTAGCCGAGCGTTTCGACGGGAACCGGGCTGTTGTTTTCATGGCCCGCAATGCCGCGGTCGAAGGTCGCAAAGCTGTCGGCACCCGCCGACGTGGCCAAGTGCAGCATATCGGCGAAATCGGCGCCGGCTGCGGCGCGCTCCAACGCCCAGCGCACCGCACCAGCATCGGCAAAGGTTAAAGCCGGCACAGCCATCAACATGTCGAGCATGGCGGCAGCCCTCGTCGCCGGCATGCGGGCGCGCGCGGTCAGCACCCAGAAGGTTTCCAGCATCACCGTCAGGCCGACAAGCGCGGGTTCGGCGAGCAGCCGTTCCGCAATCGGTGACTGCACGGGATCATCGCCGAGCAAGGCGCGTAGCAGGATGTTGGTGTCGAGCGAGCGCAAGCCGGTCAGTCGCGCGCAAGGTCATCAGCGCGGGCGGCGGCATCGCGCACCGCTGTTTCGATATCGGCGTCGCTGATCCGGGGGCCTTCATAGGGAAACCGCGCCCGAATATCGGCAAGAATGTCCGCTGCGCTACGGTCGCTTTGTGGCCTGGGCACAGCGCGCAGGGTCACGCTGCCGCCGTGCTCGACGACCTCCAGCTCGGTGCCGGGCGGCCATTGCAACCGGTCACGGACCGCTTTGGGCAGGACGAGCTGGCCTTTGGCCGACAGTCGGGTGTGTGCATTCATATGGTAAGACTGTCTTACTGTCTGGGTGAAGTCAAGGCACGCGCGGCCAGTACGCGGCGCCAGAATTCTTCCTGCAAGCCCGTCATCCGCCCGATATAGGCCTCGTCACGCGGCACGATGATGTGGATCGGCGTCTTGCCGGGCAGCCACACCCAGAAATCGACCGCATCAAAGCCGGTTACCGCCAGGATGTGCTGAAGCTGGCCGATGTAATAGCCGGGCACCTTGCCCGACGCGGCGCTGTGGCCATAGACCTTGTCGCCGCATTTGATCTCGATGACCCGGTTGGTGCGCAGGCACAGGCCATCGAGGCTGACGCGCTGCCACGGCCGGTCGCGGCTTTCGAGGCAGTTGGGCACGGTTTCGACGCCCGCATGGCGGTTGAACAGATCGCGCGCATAGGGTTCGAGCGCGGTGCCGCGCGAGGCGGCCGATCGATAGCGGCGATCGGCGGGCGGCTCGGCCGGGCGCGGGGCGCGGGCGAAGACTTGTGCGTCGGGTGGTGGTTCCACCGGCGGCCCAAAGCGCGACGGCGCGACCTTTTCGGCGAACAGGGCCCGCGCCGTCCGCCACGGATTTTCACCCATCAGCGCCGGCGTGTCCGACCCGCCGATGCCATCGTGGCGCCAGCGCAGCCAGGGGATGCTGCCCTGGTCATGGTCGATGATGCGAAAGCTCATCGCCCCGCCGGTCGCCCCGCCTGTCGCTCTCCCAGCGCGCGTTCGAACACGGCTTCGAACATTTCGGTCGTCAACCGCCCGGTGTTGGTATTGAGCTGCGAGCAATGATAGCTGTCGACAATCGTCACGCCGGTATGGAGGCGATGCACGGCGCCATGGCCAAAGGGCGTCTTGGGCAGCTTGCCACCAAGCGCCTTGACTGCCGATTGGTGGGCGGTGCCGCCCAGGGCGATGACGACGCGCAGGTTCGGCAGGCTGGTGAGGTGGGTCACGAGAAACGGCCGGCAGGCGTGTTTTTCATGGGTGTCGGGCGCATTGCCCGGTGGCACGCAGCGCACGGCATTGGTGATGAACACGCCATCGAGCCGCACGCCATCGTCGGACGCGGCGGCATAATCGCCGCGGCTCAACCCGAATTTGGCGAGCGTCTGGTACAGCAGCGTCCCGGCATGATCGCCGGTGAAGGGCCGCCCGGTGCGGTTGGCACCCTTCATGCCCGGCGCGAGGCCGACAACCGCGAGCCAGGCGGCGGGATCGCCAAAGCCGGGCACCGGGGCGTTCCACCAGCCGGGATTGCGCGCGGTCGCTTCGGCGCGGAACGCCACCAGCCGCGGGCACAGCGGGCAATCGCGCGGCGCATCGCCGGGGTGCGGCACATAGCCCGGCCAGGGCAGTGCAGGCGGCAACAGGGGGGTGTTCGGGTCGATTTCCATCGGGGCAGGGTGTAGGCGAGGCGGGTCATGCCAGCAACCATCCTCATCGCCATCGGGTCGAACCGCCGGCACGGTCGCCATGGCCGGCCCGAGGGGGTGGTGCGGGCCGCCGTGGCGGCGCTGGCGGCGGCGGGCCTGCGGGTGATGGCGGTGTCGCGCATCCGGGCCACGGCGCCGCTGGGGCCGGGTGGACGGCGTTTTGCCAATGCCGCGGTCGCGGTGACGAGCGATTTGCCGCTGGTGGCGGTGCTGCGCATCATCAAGGCAATCGAACGCGATTTCGGCAGGCGTGGTGGCCGGCGCTGGGGCGACCGGGTGCTCGATCTCGATATCATCGGCGCCGGGCGGCAAATCGTGCGGCGCAAGGGCCTGAACGTGCCGCACATCGGTGTGGCGGATCGTCGCTTTGTGCTCGATCCGCTGGGCGATATCGCCCCCGATTGGCGACATCCGCTGACCGGATTGTCGGTCAGGCAGTTGCGCGCTCGCGCAATGCGTCCTAAAGCGCCCCCCCAGACGCCAGCGGGGCAAACCTGCAACGGGGTACGGGCCCATAGCTCAATCGGTAGAGCGCGCGCCTTTTAAGCGCTAGGTCGCGGGTTCAAATCCCGCTGGGCCCACCACCTCCCGCCAGTGCGGCCGAAGCCGCGACGCTGGCTGGCGGCCCGCCTGTGCGGGGGTAACCGCCGGGCAATGCCGAAAATTCGTCCGATCCCTGTAGACCCTCGCTGCCGACCAATGTCTATTGCTCCCCGGCTGGCAGGGCGCGCTCCTGCGTCGCCAAGGGGGAACTGCTCATGCCACTCGCCGATTACGCGCTCAGCGATTTTACCGCGGCGCCTTACACCCGACCGGTTTACCGGCGCGGCAGCGGCCCGGCGGTCATCGTCATCCATGAAGTGCCCGGCCTGCACCCGCTGGTCGTCGATTTTGCCGACCGGTTGGTGGCGCAGGGCATGACCGTGTTCATGCCGAGCCTGTTCGGCACGCCCGGCAAGCCGGTGACCAAGGCATATGCGTTGCAGACGATCATCTCGAATATCTGCATCCGGCGCGAATTCAGCATCTGGTCGGGGGGCAAATCCTCGCCGATCGTCGATTGGTTGCGCGCACTCGCCCGCCATGCCCATGCCGAATGCGGCGGGCCGGGCGTCGGCGCGGTCGGCATGTGCTTCACGGGCGGCTTTGCGCTGGCGATGATGACCGAGCCGGCGGTGATCGCGCCGGTGCTGTCGCAGCCGTCATTGCCGCTGCGGGGTGGCAAGACCGGGTCGATCGACGTGTCGGAGAGCGAGATTGCCTGCACACGGGCACGGTTCGAAAAGGAAGATCTCAGCCTGTTGGGCTTGCGCTATCGCTCCGATGCGCTGGTCCCCGATGCGCGCTTTGCCCGCTATGCCCGCGAATTCGGCGATCGCTTCGAAACGGTGGAACTTGCCGATGGCGATGCCCGGCCGGGCACCGGCATGGCGCCGCATTCGGTGTTGACCATCCACCTGCCCGACGACGGCCCGGGCAAGGCGGCGGAAGCGCGGACGATCGAATTCTTTCGCAAGCGGCTGGGGTTGGCGCTTTGACCGGCGCGAAATCGGCTCTAAGGCAGCGTCATCAAGCTCCGGGAGTATCACCGTGTCCTTCGCCAAAGCCGCTCTTGCTGCCACCTTGCTCGCCAGCGCCAGCGCCGTCGCGGCGCAGGCCGCCCGGCCCACTGCGGCGCAGGCCGCCCGGCTCACTGCGGCACAGGCCGCCCGGCCCACTGCGGCACAGGCCGCCCGGCCCACTGCGGCTCAGGCCGCGCCGCCCGCTGTCGCCACCGTGATGCCCGGCGGCACGCGCGCCACCGATACGCAGGTCGGCACCGGCGCCGAGGCCCAGCCCGGGCGCTATATCACCGTGCATTACACCGGCTGGTTGTACAGCGATGGCGGCCGCGGCAAGAAATTCGATTCGTCGCGTGACAGCGGCCGTCCCTTCGGTTTCGTGCTCGGTTCCGGCGATGTCATTCTTGGCTGGGACGAAGGCTTTGCCGGCATGAAGGTCGGTGGCAAGCGCACGCTGATCATCCCGTCCGAAGCCGGCTATGGCGCGCGCGGCGCCGGCGACGATATTCCCCCGGGCGCGACGTTGATCTTCGACGTCGAGCTGCTCGCGGTCGAATAGCGATCAGCCTTCGGTAACGATGTGGCGCAGCGCCGCGACATCGTGCAGGTCGATGGCGCGATAGCGCGCCGTCAACAGCCCCTCGGCTTCGGCGTCGGTCAGGATGCGGTTGGCGGTATTGCGTGACACATTGGCCATCGCGCCGGGTTCATCCTGGCCGATCTGCGCCGTCAGCGCGTTGGCGGTGCTGGCATAGCGCGCACCGGCAGCCCGCAGCACAATGGCAAAGCACCGCCGCCGGCTGTCGCGCAACGACAGGTCGGCCGAAACCCCGGTGGCGGTATCGCCATAGCGAATCGCGAACACCCCGAACCAGCGCCACCAGTGCGGATGCTCGGCAAGCAGGGCCTCGATCTGCGCTGCGCCGATGCGCGCCGTGATGCAGGTCGATCGCGCCGTCACATAGCCAGTCGGCAATTGCCGTTGCGGATCGAACAAGGTGGTGAATCCGACCCATTGCCCGGGATGCAGGACATAGAAGGCAGCGACATCGACAGCCGCGAGCCCCGTGTGCATCATGGCGACACCTTCCGCCAGCGCATGGACGCTGGCCGTCGGTTCGTCGCTGCTGACGATATCGTCGCCTGGTTCGTGGCGGAACCAGCGCGCCTGGCCGAGCAGCGCGGCGGCTAAATCGCGCGGCACCTGTGCAAGGTCGCCATGGCCTCGCAATCGGTCTGCGGCGGCGGCAATTGCGGCCTGGGCTGTCAACTGGATACCCAAACTTTCGCTCGCTTCAAAAACCCTTTGCGGAACTATCGCAGCCCGAGTTTGCTTCAGCAGACGCGGACTGGCAAGCCGGGGCTGCCGACGCTAATGCTGCGCCCGCGAACCAAGGAGCCCGTGCCAGTGACCGACCAGCCGACCGTAGAGCCATTTGCCCGTCACGCCCATCGCGTGCTGGTGTTGCAGGGCGGCGGCGCGCTGGGAAGTTATCAGGCCGGCGTGTTCGAAGCGATGGCCGAAGCGGATTTGTGCCCCGATTGGGTCGCCGGCATTTCGATCGGCGCGATCAATGCCGCGCTCATCGCCGGCAATCCAGCCGAAATGCGCGTCCTGCGGCTGACCGAATTCTGGGAATTGGTGACGTCGGGGGTCACTGCCACGGCGCCGGCCTTTGGTGATGGCGTGCGCCGGCAGTGGAACCAGGTGGCGGCGGCCATGACGATGGCGCAGGGCGCGCCGGGCTTTTTCAAGCCGCTGTTCCCGCCGGTGATGCCGTGGATGAAGGACAGGCTCGGCTATTACGATACGACGCCGCTGCGCGAAACGCTCGAACGGCTGGTCGATTGGGATCTGCTCAACGCCGGTCCGGTGCGGGTTTCGGTGGGGGCGGTCAATGTCGAAACCGGCAATTTTCGCTATTTCGACAATCGCAGCGAGCGGTTGGGGCCCGAACACATCATGGCATCGGGGGCGTTGCCGCCGGGGTTTCCGCCGGTGGAAATCGATGGGCAATTCTGGTGGGATGGCGGGCTGGTATCGAATACCCCGCTCGATTTCGTGCTGGAAAATGAAGACGATGCCGACCTGATGATCTTTCAGGTCGATCTGTTCCCGTCGCGCGGGCCGATGCCGCAGACCATCGCCGAAGCCGAGGAACGCGTGAAGGACATCCGTTTTTCCAGCCGCACCCGGCGCAACACCGATACCACGCTGCGGCTCAACCAGGCGCGCATGGCGTTTCACGACCTGGTCGCCAAGCTGCCCGCCGATCTGCGCGACAGTGACGAAGTGCGCCTGCTCGCCGAATTCGCCCGCGAAAATCGCATCACGATTGCCCAGTTGATCTATCGCGACAAGGCGTGGGAGGGGCAGGCCAAGGATTATGAATTCAGCCGCGCCACCATGGCCGAACATTGGCTGGCCGGCCGCGAAGATGTGATGCGCACCATCCATGATGCCGCCTGGCTGGCGCAACCGATGCAGTTCGGCACGGTCGTCTACGATCTGAGCGGCGAGGACCCTGCACTGCGTCCGTCGCGCGCTGCCTGAGGCCGGGTGACCGGCACTGCCTGACTCCGGGCGGCCGGCACTGCCTGACTCCGGGCGGCCGGCACTGCCTGACTCCGGGCGGCCGGCACTGCCTGGCTCCGGGCGGGCGACCGGTGGCGCCTGACCGGCCTTTTCCGGCATCCTATTGCAACGCTGTCATAATTTTTTCGTGAGAATGAAGGCGCAACGTCGCTTTCTTTTCGTGACCAGTGCTTGCACAATCTTGTATCGTCTCCGAGTCGCGACGTTTGGTCACACAGAAGGGCCGTGAATTTTCTTTGGGGGTACTGCCATGACGAACAGCGAACATGTTGATCTTGCACGCTTTATCGATGGGGTGACGAAGCGCAATCCCGGCCAGCCGGAATTTGTCCAGGCGGTGACCGAAGTCGCCGAGGATATTTTCGACTTCATGGTCGACAAGAAGAAATATCACGAAGCCCAGATCCTGCGCCGCATCGCCGAACCCGATCGCGTCATTTCGTTCCGCGTCTGCTGGGAAGATGACAAGGGCAATATTCGCGTCCAGCGCGGTTGGCGCGTGCAGAACAACAACGCCATCGGACCGTACAAGGGCGGCATCCGCTTCCACCCGTCGGTGACCGAAAGCGTGCTGAAGTTCCTCGCCTTCGAACAGACGTTCAAGAATGCCCTCACCGGCCTCCCCATGGGCGGCGGCAAGGGCGGATCGAACTTCAACCCCAAGGGCAAGAGCGCCAATGAAGTCATGCGCTTCTGCCAAAGCTTCATGACCGAGCTTTATCGCCACATCGGGGCGGACGTCGATGTACCGGCCGGTGATAGCGGCGTGGGCGGCCGCGAAATCGGTTATATGTTCGGCCAGTACAAACGCATCACCAACCAGTTCACCGGCGTGCTGACCGGCAAGGGCCTCGAATGGGGCGGCTCGCTGATCCGCACCGAGGCAACGGGCTATGGTGCCGTTTATTTCCTGCAGAACATGCTGCGCACCAAGGGCCTTGAAGTCGAAGGCAAGCGGGCGGTCATTTCGGGTTCGGGCAATGTCGCGACCCATGCCGCCGAAAAGATCGTCCAGCTTGGCGGCACCGTGCTGACCTTGTCGGATTCGGAAGGCTTCATCCATGATCCGGATGGCATCAACCAGGAAAAGATCGACTGGATCAAGAACCTCAAGAACGTCAAGCGCGGCCGTATTTCCGAATATGTGAAGGAATTCAAGGGCGCGTCCTTCACCGGCGGCGGCGCCCGGCCCTGGGGTGTCACCTGCGATGTCGCGCTGCCCTGCGCCACCCAGAACGAGCTTGATGGCAATGATGCCAAGATGCTGCTCGCCAACGGCTGCATGGCGGTGTCGGAAGGCGCCAATATGCCGACCAACCTCGAAGGCGTGCACATCTTCAAGGCGGCGAAGATCCTCTACGCCCCGGGCAAGGCCTCGAACGCCGGCGGCGTCGCCGTGTCGGGCCTCGAAATGAGCCAGAATTCGGCGCGCATGTCGTGGAAGGAAGCCGAACTCCAGGAAATGCTCGTCGATATCATGAAGGGCATCCATGCCAGCTGTGCCGAATATGGTTCCGACGGCAAGGGCTATATCGACTATGTGAAGGGCGCCAACATCGCCGGCTTCAAGAAGGTCGCCGATGCCATGCTCGCCTATGGGGTGGTCTGACACCGGGCTGATCGGGGCGGCCGGGGGCACGATGCTCCCGGCCGGTCCTCATGATGTCCGACAACCGGCGCACAGCGCCAAGCCGCCGCAAGGCGAGGGGAACGACAATGACCAAAGCATCCGACCTGCTGGTGCAATGCCTTGAAAGCGAAGGCTGCGAATATGTCTTCGGCGTGCCGGGCGAGGAAAATCTCGATTTTCTCGATTCGCTGTCGCGTTCGACCAAGATCCAGCTGATCCTGACACGCCACGAACAGGGCGCCGGCTTCATGGCCGCAACCTATGGCCGGCACACCGGCAAGGCGGGCGTCTGCGTCGCGACGCTGGGGCCTGGCGCCACCAACTTCGTCACCGCGGCGGCCTATGCCTTCCTCGGCGGCATGCCGATGCTGATGATCACCGGGCAAAAGCCGATCAAGAAGTCCAAGCAGGGGCGCTTCCAGATCCTCGACGTCGTCGACATGATGCGGCCGATCACCAAATATACCCACCAGCTCGCCAGCGCCGACAATATCCCGGCGCGCACCCGCGAAGCCTTCCGCCTGGCGCAGGAGGAAAAGCCCGGGGCGACCCACCTCGAACTGCCCGAGGATATTGCCCACGACCCCACCGACGCGACTCCGATCCTGCCGAGCTATGTGCGCCGCCCGGTGCCCGATCCCAAGGCGATCAAGGAAGCCGTGAAGGCCATCGAGGCCGCCAAGGCGCCGATCTTCGTCATTGGTGCCGGTGCCAACCGCACGATGACGTCACGGATGCTCAACCAGCTTGTCGACAAGACCGGTATTCCGTTCCTGACGACCCAGCTCGGCAAGGGCGTCATCGACGAACGTCACCCACTGTTCCTTGGTTGCGCCGCGCTATCGTCGGGGGATTTCGTCCATGCCGCCATTCGCAAGGCCGATGTGATTGTCAACATCGGCCATGATGTCATTGAAAAACCGCCGTTCTTCATGAACACCGGCGGCGCCACCGTCATCCATGTGTCGAACAAGTCGGCCGAGGTCGACCCCGTCTATTTCCCGCAGATCGAGATCATCGGCGATATTGCCAACGCTGTCTGGCAGATCAAGGAAGAGATCATGACCCAGGGGAAATGGGATTTTTCGGGCATGCTGGCGGCACGCGCCGCAGAGGTCGCGCACCGCGATGCCGCCATCGGCGACATGCGCTGCCCGCTCTACCCGCAATATGCCGTCGATCAGATCCGCAAGGCGATGCCCAGCGACGGGATCATCGCGCTCGACAATGGCGTCTACAAGATCTGGTTCGCGCGCAATTACACTGCGCACCAGGCCAATACCGTGCTGCTCGACAATGCGCTCGCCACCATGGGCGCCGGGCTGCCCAGCGCCATGGCGTCGAACATGGTCTATCCCGACCGCAAGGTCATGGCGATCTGCGGTGATGGCGGCTTCATGATGAACAGCCAGGAAATGGAGACGGCGGTCCGGCTCAATCTCAACATCACCGTGCTGATCCTAAACGACAACAGCTATGGCATGATCCGCTGGAAACAGGCGAACATGGGCTTCAAGGATTGGGGGCTGACCTACAACAACCCCGATTTCGTCAAATATGCCGAAAGCTATGGCGCCATCGGCCACCGTGTCACCAGCGCCGAAATGTTCCCCGGCCTGCTCCAGCATTGCCTGAACACGCCCGGTGTCCACCTGATCGATTGCCCGGTGGATTATTCCGACAATGATCGGATTCTCAACAAGGATATCAAGGAATTGAGCGCGAATCTTTAAGTCGCGCTTGAACAAGGAAAGGCCGCTGTTCCCGTCCGGGAACAGCGGCCTTTGTCTGCTTGGCGATGTTGTCAGCCGCGGTTGGACAAGAAGCGCGCGACCGCGGCACGCAGCAATTCGAAAAAGCCGAGTTCGCCATTGCTGTTGGCGTCGATGATGCCGAAGTTATCGGCATTGCCTCCGGCGGCGGTAAATTCGGTCGTGCTGAGCGATCGGTTGCTGTTGGTATCGGCCGCCTTGAATACCGGTGCAATCTTGACCGCAACGGCAGCGACGACCGGGCGCTTGGGTCTTGCCGCCGCAGCGCTGGCGATACCGGTGCTGGAAAGCGCGACAGCCAATGTCGCGATGATGATCTTGCGCATGAATATTCCCCTTTTCATCGGCAATTGCCGAACCCCCAAACCCTGAAGCAACACCTGCACTCGGACGTGTTTAGTTACCGCGCATCGCCTGCATCTTTTCCATGCCCGCCTTCATTTCCGCCGGCGTGACGAAACCGTCCTTGTCGCCATCCATGAAGGTGAAGCCCATTTCGCGGCGGCCGGCGGCGAGCCATTCGGCCTTGTCCCACTTGCCATCCTTGTTGGCGTCGGCGGCCATCAACTTGGCGCGCGCATCTGCCATGCCGGCGGCATCCGCGGGTGGTGCCGACTGGGCCATTGCAGCGGTCGCGGCGAAAACACTCGCAATCAGAAACAGGCGCATCGATCGACCCCCTTCGGTACAGCCCGCGAAATGTGGCAGTCCTGATCCTGATACGCAAGGCAGTCGAATATTCCCTCGCTTTTGCCCGAAAATGCGGTTTCGTGCCGCCAAATCGCTCGGGAAATCGCATCGGCTTGGCGAAACCGCCCAAACACGTCTAAAGGACGGTTCGGTTCGGTTTCGATGGTGCAGCGCGTTGACTGTTGCGGTTCTTCCTCTCGTGCACAGTAGCGATGCCCCCGCGCCGCGCCGGCTGCTGCCACACGCGCATGCCAAGGCCTGGGGGCGCATGGGGAACAGCCCCTGGGGGCTCGGCCTGACCAGTGCGGCGCTCGCCATTGGTGAAGTCCATCACGAACAGCCCTGGGCAAACGATCCCGACCTGCTGATCAAGACCCTGTTCACCGGCGATCGCCTGTCGATCCAGGTCCACCCTGATTGTGCCGCCGCGGCGAAACTCGGCCTCAGGCGCGGCAAGGATGAAGCCTGGGTGGTGCTGGCGGCGGAACCCGGCGCAGTCATCGGCCTGGGGCTCAAGCACGCCTGCGATACCGAAGCGCTGCGCGCCGCCGCGCTCGATGGCTCGATTGTCGATCTTTTGTGCTGGCACCCCTGTGCGCCGGGTGATGTGTTCTACACGCCCGCCGGCACCATCCATGCCATCGGTGCCGGGGTGACGCTGTTCGAAATCCAGCAGAACAATGATGTCACCTGGCGGCTGCACGATTATGGCCGTGATCGCGGCCTGCATCTCGATGAAGGCCTGGCGATGGCGCTGACGAACGTCTGGGCGCCGCCAGCGTCGCCGGCCGCGCCGGGGCCGGGGCGCGAACTGCTGGTTTCAGGGCCGGGCTTCGTGCTCGAACGCGTCCGGTTGTCGGGCAAGGCGCGATTGGTGCCCGCGGCGGGACGGCCGTTGTGGCTCGCGGTTGTCGATGGCAGCGGGGGGATCGCTGCCGCGCAATTCGGCAGGGGCGAAGTCTGGCTGGCCGATGCCTGCACCGCGCTCACCGGGCGCGCCGACCTGTTGCTTGCCTATCCCGGCGCCGATCCGGTGCCCGATCTGTGGAGCGCTGCCTGATGGAAACGCTGGCGGCGGCGCAAGCCTGGGTGATGGGGCTGGGGGCGCAATATGGCGTCAACCCGGTGATTTTCGGCGCGATCTACGTCGGCGCCATCCCGTTCTTCATTTTCTTCACCGGGTTGGCGATCAAGCGCCTGCGCAACCGCGAGGGCGCCGTGCTGCCGATCATGGCGGCGGGGCTGTGCTTTGTTTCGGCCTATATCTATCTGGCCATCGTCGGGCGTGGCATCCCGTTGTGGGTCTGGGGCTTCCTTGGCGCGATCATCGCCTATGGTGCCTGGAATGCGGTGCGAAACTTCCGGCTCAAGCTTCTGGAAAAATAACTATTCGCGGCGGACACCGTCAACCGGTTCGCCGAGCACCGGGTAATCGCAGCCGTCGGGAATGGTGATCCACATCCGGCCATCGCGCATGACCATTTCGGGCTGGATGAAGGGAGCTTCACGGGCAGCGGCGGCGGCAAAGATCGCGGCGACACTGTCATATTGCGCCAGGCGTTGCAGGTTGCACTTGGTCGGGAAGACCAGCGCGGCGCGGCCTTCGGCTTCGGCGGTCAGCACCGCATCGGCGGTAGTCCAGCGAATGGCGACGGCTTCATGGCCATCGGGCGAGATCGCGGCGCTGGCGGTGTTGCCGGCATCGGCGAGGTAGAAATCGGTATCGAAGCGCCGCTTGATCGGGGCGGCCGCCGGCGGCTCCCAGCGCGCGAAGGGCATAAAGCGCGCCGCATCGACGCGGTGGCGCAGCGCCGCGAGCATCGCGGCAAAGCTGCTCGCTTCATCGCTGTCGGGGCCGGCAGCAAGCCGGGCGCGCGCGACGGCCAGCGCCACCGGATCGGGCGCAGCACCGGCGGTGAGCAGCACGCCGGTTTCCTCCAGCGCTTCGCGGCAGCAGGCAATGCGCGCGGCGGCGTCCCGATCATCGAGAGCGTCGAAGCCGGATGCCAGCGCCGGATCGCGCGCCGTCACCACATCGGCCGGGTCGACCCGGCCGCCCGGAAACACCAGCGCGCCGCCGGCAAAGGCGAGTTTTTCGCCGCGCTCGATCATCAGGATTTCGGGACCAGCGCTGCTGTCGCGCAACAGGATGACGGTGGCGGCGTGGATGGAGGTCATGCAAACACCCTAACCGCGAAGTGCGCGCGCTGCACCCTCGCATTTGTGGCGCGCTGCGTCGCTGTCGGGACTTGGAGCCGCGCGCTGCCGCCTGTATAGCGGCTGCAACATCAGGAGCCTTGCATGAGCGTTCGTCCGTGGCGTGACATTACCCGCCGCAAATCCCGGCAGATCATGGTCGGCAAGGTGCCGGTGGGCGGCGATGCGCCGATCGCGGTGCAATCGATGACCAATACGCTGACATCGGACGCAAAAGCGACGATCGAGCAGATCCGCCAGTGCGAGGAAGTCGGCGCCGATATCATGCGCGTGTCGTGCCCCGACGTGGAATCGACCGCGGCGCTGAAGACCATCGTGCGCGGGGTGAAGGTGCCGATCGTCGCCGACATCCATTTCCACTACAAGCGCGGCCTGGAAGCGGCCGACGCCGGCGCCGCCTGCCTGCGCATCAACCCGGGCAATATCGGCAGCCAGGCGCGGGTGCGCGAAGTCGTCAATGCTGCGAAGGCTAATGGCTGCGCGATCCGCATCGGGGTCAACGCCGGATCGCTGGAAAAGCATCTGCTCGAAAAATACGGCGAGCCATGCCCCGAAGCGCTGGTCGAAAGCGCGCTCGAGCATATGAAAATGCTCCAGGACGAGGATTTTCATAACTTCAAGATCAGCGTGAAGGCATCGGACCTGTTCCTCGCCGTTGCTGCCTATAATGGCCTGGCCGAAGTCTGTGATTACCCGCTGCACCTGGGGATTACCG
Organism: Sphingomonadales bacterium; assembly: GCA_038246995.1. Classification (GTDB taxonomy): domain Bacteria; phylum Pseudomonadota; class Alphaproteobacteria; order Sphingomonadales; family Sphingomonadaceae; genus Sandarakinorhabdus. The sequence continues at coordinate 6,662 of JBBRVH010000050.1, read as the reverse complement.
AGGCCGGCGGTTTGCAGGGCGGCACCGTCAAATCGTCGATCGGCATGGGGATGCTGCTCTGGTCGGGTATCGGCGACACCATTCGCGTATCCTTGAGCGCCGATCCGGTCGAAGAGATCAAGGTCGGCTATCACATGCTGAAATCACTCGGCATTCGCGCCCGCGGCGTGCGGGTGGTGAGTTGCCCGTCATGCGCACGCCAGGGCTTCGATGTGGTGAAAACCGTCGAAACGCTCGAAACCCGGCTGGCGCATATCACCACGCCGTTGTCGCTGTCGGTGCTCGGCTGCGTCGTCAACGGGCCGGGGGAAGCCCGCGAAACCGATATCGGCCTGACCGGCGGCGGCAATGGTCGCCACATGGTGTTCCTGTCGGGCATCACCGACCATGTCATCGAATCGGAAAAGATGGTCGATCACATCGTCATGCTGGTCGAAAAGAAAGCCGCGGAACTGGAAGCGGCCAAGGCAGCGGCAGAGGCAATCGCTGCCGAATAGCATGGCGTGCGGGGGCGCAGGCGGCGGCGGACAGGGTCGGCACTATCTTCGGGGGAATAGACATTGGCGATCATGCAGCTCATCTATTGTTCGCAGCCTTTCGGCTTCGACGACGCCATGCTCGGCGGCATTCTGTTGCAGGCGCGCCGTAACAATGCCCGGGATGGCCTGACCGGCGCGCTGATCGCCCGGGGCGATATCTATACCCAGTTGCTCGAAGGCCCGGCCGCCGCCGTGGAGACGACATTCAAGCGGATTGTCGGCGACAATCGTCACCTCGCCGTCACCCGGCTCAGCGAAATCGAGACCGACACGCGCCTGTTCCCGACCTGGACGATGCGCGATGATGTGTCGCCAAGCTGGGCATGGAGTGCCGCCGAGGTCGAGCGCGGGGCGCCCGGCAACCTGCCACCCGAGGCCGTGCGGGCGGTGTTCGAGCGTCTCGCGCTGGTCGATGCCGGGTGACCGACGAACGTGCGGTCGATGCACACGTGCCCGATGTAGCCGGCGGAGCAGCGGCAGTGGGTGCAGCGACCTGGTTTTCGCAAGCTGTCCATCTGCTGCTCTGGCTGCTCGTCGGCGCCGCCAAGACGATGGCGGTGGTGGTGCTGCTGACGGCGGCCGATACCCATTGGCGCGACGCGCTGGCCTGGTTGCTGCTGGCGTTCGGGCTGGTGGCGGCGGCACTGTGGTGGCGCTTGCATCGGCTCGATACGGCGGGTTAGTGGCGCCATGATCCGTGCCGCCACCCCCGCCGATATTCCCGTCATTCGCCGGTTGATTGTCGAACTCGCGGTGTATGAAAAAGAACCCGATGCGGTGAAGGCGAGCGCGGCCGACCTCCACGAAGCGCTGTTCGGGGCCCGGCCGCTGGCGGAGGCGGTAGTGGCTGAGATCGCCGGCGAGGCTGTAGGAATGGCGCTGTTCTTCACCACCTATTCGACCTGGTCGGGGAAGGGCAGCCTGTATCTTGAAGACCTGTTCGTGCGGCCGGCCGCGCGCGGGGCAGGGGTCGGCAAGGCGCTATTGGTGCATCTGGCCGGTATCGCGGTGGCGCGCGGCTATGCGCGCTTCGAATGGTCGGTGCTCGATTGGAACACGCCGGCGATCGGTTTTTACAAGAGCCTGGGCGCTGTCCTGCAGGACGAATGGACGAAGATGCGGGTCGAAGGCGATGCGCTGAGGCGGCTGGCCGGCGCCTGAAACCTCCCCCCGCCGGGGGGAGGTCGGACTCGGCGCAGCCGAGCCGGGAGAGGGGTCTTCAAATTCGCAGCCAGCAGCCCCTCTCCCGGGCCGGCTGCGCCGTCTCTCGACCTCCCCCCAGCGGGGGGGAGGTAGGTATCACGCCCGCGGTGCGCCCGGGTGTTCGCGCAGCGCCTTCACTTCGACGCCCTTGGCCGCCATGTCATAGCGTTCGATCGATTCAACGATCAGCCGCTCGGCGACGCTACGGCTTTCCCAGCCCTGGAACTTGACCCATTTGCCGGGCTCCAGATCCTTGTAGTGCGAAAAGAAATGTTCAATCTGGTTGAGAAGAATATCCGGCAAGTCCGTATATTCATTCACATCGCTGTAATAGGGATGCACCTTGTTGACGCTGACGCACAGCAGCTTGGCATCGCCGCCGGCATCGTCTTCCATCATCATCACGCCGACTGGGCGAACGCGGCTGATGCAGCCCGGCACGAACGGCGTGCGCGCCACGACGAGCGCGTCGATCGGGTCGCCATCATCGGCGAGCGTATGCGGGATGAAGCCGTAATTGGTCGGATAACGCATGGCGGTGTGGAGAATACGATCGACGAACAGCGCGCCCGAGGCCTTGTCGAGTTCATACTTCACCGGCTCCCCGCCAAGCGGGCATTCGATGACGACGTTGACATCGTGCGGCGGGTTCACGCCGATGGGGATTTGATCGATCCGCATATCATTCTCCTGTTGTGCGCTGCGGGGTAAGCGAGCGCCTGTGATTCGTCTATGGGGTGTTGGCGCGAGCACAACGCGCCAGCCGCGATCAGGGTTTCGGCATCAGCAACATATCGAGCGGACCATCGCTGCCGGTCTTTTCGAAGCGCGGGTAGCGCAGGCCGCCGTTCCAGGCCAGATCGACGCTGCGCAAGCGATCATTGGTCTTGATGAGCAAGCGGATCGGCGCCGTGCCGCCCTTGGCCGCGCTGATTTCGGCCTTGAACAGATCGTCGTTGAACGGCTTGTCGTTGACCGCGACGATGATGTCGCCGACCGTCAGGCCGGCAGCGAACGCCGCGCTGTCCCACACCACCTGTTCGATGGCGCCGGCGGCACCGATGACAAGGCCGCCCGAATAGCTGAGGTTGCTGGCCTTGCTGCTGCGCTGGCCGTCGGCAAAGGCCGGCGTCGGCGTGTCGGTATAAACGAGCTTGTAGCCCGACGCGGTGAACCCGGCGAGCGGCGCGCCCTTGGCCTTTTCGGTCAGGCGTTGCTTGAGAAATCCTGCCCAGTCATGGGCGACAACGCCGTTCAACGTATGCACCAGCGTGTCGAAATCATAGGGCAGCTCGCCCCAATCGCCATCATTTACGCCGAAAAACGCCTTGGCGAAATCATCAAGGCCCTTGGCGCCGCCGGTCCTGGCGCGGATGATGCTGTCCGCCTCCAGCCAGATCAGCAAACCTTCGTTGTAATAATCCTCGCTGCGCTGCTGGCTGACCCAGGCCTTGGGCTGGCGCGACGAGATGACCGGGTCGTTGGTCGTATCGTCGAGCGAACGCCAGCCGCGCGCCGGGCGATTGTCGAGCGCCGCGGCGATACCGGCAAGGCTGTCGAGCGTTTCCTGCTTGGTGAACAGCCCCGAACGCGCACCAAGGACATAGCCCCAGAATTGCGTCTGGCCTTCATAGACCCAGAGCAGCGAGTTGCGCAGCGGCGTTGCATAATCCGGGGCGATACTGTCGGCACCGCGGCGGAACTTGCCGTTCCAGCTATGGGTGAATTCGTGCGGCAACAGGTTGCGGCGGCCGGGGCCCTTGTCCCATTCGGTAAAATAGCCCGGGTTGACGCCGTTTTCGCTGCTGCGGTGATGTTCGAGCCCGATCCCGCCGAGCTGGTCGCTCATCGACAGCAAGAAATCATAATGGTCGAAATGGCGGGCGCCGAACAGCTTGATCGCCTGGTCGACGAGTTTTTTGTGCGCATCGATCTGCGCGGGGGTCGCCTCCAGATAACGCGCGGCATCGGCAGCGACATCAAGGCTGACGCCATGCCCCAGATCCCATTGCCGGAACCAGCGCCCGGCCAGGAACGGGCTGTCGACCAGGGTTTCATAATCGACGGTTTCATAGGTGATGCTGTCACCCGCCTTGGCCGTGGCGCGCAAGGCGCCGCCGGCTTGCCAGCCCGTCGGCCAGGTGATGGTGGTGGCAACAGGAATGCGCCGGGTGAACCAGCCGGCGGGATAGAGCGAGACCTGGTTGGGTTGCAGGCTGAGCATGTCCGCGGTGGCGACGATGCGGCCTTGGTTGCCGGTGGTGGGCGACAGGAACTGGAAGCGCACGTCGAGCGCGCGCACGCCGGCGGGGACGGTGACATGAAAGGCAAAAACGTCGATCTCGTCGCGCTTCCACAACAATTCCTTGCCGTTGGCGGTGATGACCAGCCCGGCCAGCTTGGAAATCTCCCCGCGCGGGGCATGGCTGCCGGGCAGCCATTTCGGGAACATCAGCGTCATCGCGCCCGCTGCCGGCACCGGGATGCGCTGTTCGACCTTCCAGATGCCGCGCGTCACGTCACTGGCATCGATCTTGAGCGTCATCGTGCCGGGAAAGGCGATATCGCGCGCGGCCGGGATGGTGCTGGTGAACGGCAGCGGCTGAGGCACGCTGCGCGGCACGGCGGCGTGTGCGGTGGAAGCAAGCAACAGCGCGGCCAGGCCGCAACGCAGATGACGCATGATGATGAATTACCCCTGTTCGTGTTCCGATTATCGGCGGGCCGTGCGGCTGTAAACCGGCGCGGTGGTCGCGGGCGGCGCGGCGACGGCAGAAGGTGACAAATTGGCGGCACTCGCCTATCGCGTCGCCATCATGACACGTTCAATCCAGAAACCCCGCGGCACCCAGGACATGATCGGCGAGCAGGCGGCGCGCTTCGACCATGTCGTCGCCACCTTCGACCGGCTGCGCAAGCTGTATGGCTTCGGCCGGGTCGAGGTGCCGGTGTTCGAAGCGACGTCGGTGTTCGCGCGCTCGCTGGGTGAAACCACCGATGTCGTTTCGAAGGAAATGTATTGCTTCGAAGACCGCGGCGGCGACCCGTTGACGCTGCGCCCCGAATTCACCGCCGGCATCGCCCGCGCCTATGTCGAGAATGGCTGGCAGCAGCACGCGCCGGTGCGGGTGGCGGCCTGGGGGCCATTGTTCCGCTATGAACGCCCGCAAAAGGGCCGCTTCCGCCAGTTTCACCAGCTCGATGCCGAAGTGCTCGGCGCCGGCGAGCCGGCTGCCGATGTCGAAGTCATCGCGCTGGCCCAGCATCTGCTCGCCGAACTGGGCGTGGCCGATCGGGTCGTGCTGCAACTCAACACCCTGGGTGACGCCGAAACGCGCAGTGCCTGGCGAGCCGCACTGGTGGCGCATTTTTCGCGGCATCTCGATGTGCTGAGCGCTGAAAGCCGCGAACGGCTGGAGAAGAACCCGCTGCGCATTCTCGATTCCAAGGCAGAAAGCGACAAGGCGCTGGTCGCCGATGCGCCGCGAATCGATGCCTTCATGACCAGCGAGGCCGGCGCGTTCTTCGAAAGCGTCCAACGCGGGCTCGACGCTTCGAGCGTGGCGTTCGTGCGCGCCGAAAGCCTGGTGCGCGGTTTCGATTATTACCGCCATACCGCGTTCGAATTCGTCACCGATGCCCTTGGCGCCCAGGGCACCGTGATCGGCGGCGGGCGCTATGACGGCCTGATCGGCAGCATGGGCGGGCCGGAAACCCCGGCGGTCGGCTGGGCCGGCGGCATCGAGCGGCTGGCGATGCTGGCCGCCGAACCGGTGCTGCCACAGGTTTCGGTCGCGGTCATCGCCCTGGGCGGTGCCGCCGAACCGGTGGCGCTGCGGCTGCTAGCCGGGTTGCGCCGGATCGGCATCGCTGCCGAACAGGGCTGGCGCGGCAATCTGAAGAAAAAGATGGAGCGCGCCGGCAAATCGGGCGCGCAACTGGCGGTGATCATCGGCGAGGATGAAGTCGCCGGCGGCACGGTGACGGTGCGCGACCTTGGCAGCGGCGAACAGGTGCCGTTTCTGTTCGACGAAGCCGTGGCGGCGATCGCGGCGCGGCTGGCGGGCGGCGGGTTGAAGGGATGAGCTTTCCCGACTTTTTCTGCCCTTCTCCCGTTCGGGGAGAGGGTGGGGCCCGCCCGCGCCTTCGCGGGTGGGAGGGTGAGGGTTCGCCCGAGCGCCGCAGACCCTCACCCGGCTCGGTTGCGCCGAGTCCGACCTCTCCCCGAACGGGAGAGGTATCTTGATCATCTCCCCCGAACGCATCGCGCAGATCGAGCGGCGCCATGCCGATCTGGCAGCGCAAATGGGTAACCCCGATCTTGCCGCCGATCGCTTCGTCCAGTTGTCGAAGGATTATGCCGAACTGACGCCGGTGGTCGAAGCCGCTGCTGCCGTGCGGGCCCTGCGCGACGAGGCGCGCGATCTGGGCACCATAGCGGCCGACGATGAAATGTACCCGATGGCGCAGGAGGAATTGTCCGCCATTGCCGATCGCCTGCCCGGCGCCGAGCGTGCGCTGGCGCTGAAATTGCTGCCGCAGGACAAGGCCGACGCCAAGCCGGCGATGCTCGAAATCCGCGCCGGGACGGGCGGCGACGAAGCCGCGCTGTTCGCCGGGGACCTGTTCCGCATGTACGAACGTTATGCCGCGACGCGCGGCTGGCGGGTCGAGGTCATCTCGGTTTCGGCGGGCGAAATGGGCGGCTTCAAGGAAATCATCGCCAGCGTGACCGGCGACAGCGTGTTCGCGCGGCTGAAGTTCGAAAGCGGCGTCCACCGCGTTCAGCGCGTGCCGGCAACCGAGCAACAGGGCCGCATCCACACCAGCGCCGCCACCGTCGCCGTGCTCCCCGAAGCCGAAGAAGTCGATATCCAGATCGAGGACAAGGACCTGCGCATCGATGTGTTCCGTTCGTCG
>JBBRVH010000049.1:0-22556 GCA_038246995.1 Sphingomonadales bacterium | reverse complement strand
GTGTTCGAGTTCGCGCGCCACATCGAAGATCGGATCGGCAATGCCGAGCTTGTCGAGGATGGTCTTGGCGACACCGGCCATCACCTTGGCGCGCGGATCATAGCTTTTGTAGACGCGGTGGCCAAAGCCCATCAGGCGGAACGGATCGTCCTTGTTCTTGGCGCGGGCGATGAATTCCGGAATGCGCGCCGGGGTGCCGATTTCGCGCAGCAGGTTGAGCGCGGCCTCGTTGGCGCCGCCGTGCGCCGGGCCCCACAGGCAGGCAATGCCGGCCGAGATGCAGGCGAACGGATTGGCCCCCGATGAACCGGCCAGCCGCACTGTCGACGTCGAGGCATTCTGTTCGTGATCGGCCTGCAGGATCAGCAGCTTTTCCATCGCATTCTCGACATCGGGATCGATGACATAGGGCTCGGCGGGCACACTGAAGGTCATGCGCAGGAAATTGCCGGCGAAGGACAGCGAGTTGTCGGGATAGACGAAGGGCTGGCCGACCGAATATTTGTACGCCATCGCCGCCAGCGTCGGCATCTTGGCGATCAGCCGGTGGCTGGCGACCATGCGCTGGTGCGGATCGTGGATATCGGTCGAATCATGGTAGAACGCCGCCATGGCGCCGACGATGCCGCACATGATCGCCATCGGGTGCGCATCACGGCGGAAACCACGATAGAATTGCGCCAGCTGTTCGTGGATCATCGTGTGGCGGGTGATGTTGTTGGTGAATTCGGCATATTCGGCCGGATTGGGCAGATTGCCGTTGAGCAGCAGGTGCGACACTTCGAGGAAGTTCGACTGTTCGGCGAGCTGGTCGATCGGATAGCCGCGATAGAGCAGCACCCCGGCGTCACCATCGATATATGTAATCTTCGATTCGCACGCCGCGGTGCTGGTGAAGCCCGGATCGAAGGTAAAGCGCCCGGTGTTGGCGTAAAGCTTGCGGATATCGATGACTTCGGGACCAACAGTGCCCTGCAGCACGGGATAATCCCTGGTATTGCCATCAACGGTGAATTGCGCCGGTCCGGTCATGCTGTTGCCCCTTGAAAAACGAAGGTTGCTGAAATGGTCCGGATCGGGTTCATCCCGCCTGACCGCTGATCACGTCATCGATGCGCCCCAGGGTCTCTTCGCGCCCCAGCGTTGCCATCACGTCGAACAGGCCGGGGGATTGCGACGAACCGGTCACGGCGGCGCGCAACGGCTGCGCCACCTGTCCAAGCTTCAAGGCGAATTCATCTGCCAAGGCCCGTGCCTGTTCTTCCACCGTCGCTGCCGACCAATCGGTGATCCCGGCAAGGCGCTCCCGTGCCCCCGTCAGAACCCCCGCAGTTGCCGATGCTAGCAGCTTGATCGCGCCATCGTCCATCGGAATTGGCCGGGCGCGCAGATAGAAAAGCGTGCCCGCCGCCAGATCACCCAGATTGGGCGCGCGCTTTTTCAGTTCGGGCATGCTGCGCTGCAAGAGATCGCCGTCCGCCGCGGTCAGCGCACGGCCGAGCGCCGCTTCGACCCGCGGCGTGATCAGCGCCACCAGCCGCGCATCATCGGCCGCGCGCAGATAATGCCCGTTGGTGTTTTCCAGCTTTTTCAGATCGAAACGCGCCGGGCCGCGGCCGACGGCGTCGAGCCCGAACCATGCCACTGCTTCGGCGCGGCTGATGATTTCGGCATCGCCATGGCCCCAGCCGAGGCGCAGCAGGTAATTTTCCACTGCTTCGGGAAGCAGGCCCAGATCGTCGCGATAGGCATCGACCCCCAATGCGCCGTGACGCTTCGACAATTTGGCCCCATCGGCGCCATGGATAAGCGGGATATGGGCATAAAAGGGCTCGGGCCAGCCAAGCAGCCGGATCATCGCCAATTGGCGAAAGGCGTTGTTGAGATGATCGTCGCCGCGGATGACATGCGTCACCCCCATGTCGTGATCGTCGACGACCACGGCGAGCATGTAGGTCGGCGTGCCGTCCGATCGCAGCAGCACCATGTCGTCGAGTTCGGCATTGGCGACGGTGACCGGGCCCTGGACGAGATCGGTGATCGTCACGCTGCCCTCGCGCGGCGCCTTGAGCCGGATGACATAGGGCGCATCGTTCGGAAAATCGGTGTGATCGCGCCAGCGGCCATCATAACGCATCGGCTGTTTCGCGGCGCGCTGGGCCTCGCGCAGCGCGGTCAGTTCATCGGGTGTCGCATAGCAGCGATAGGCATGGCCCTTGGCGAGCAATTCATTCGCGACTTCGGCATGGCGGCCGGCACGCGCGAACTGATAGACGACCTCGCCATCCCAATCGAGCCCGAGCCAGGTCATGCCATCGAGGATCGCGGCGATGGCGGGTTCGGTCGAGCGCGCCCGGTCGGTATCTTCGATGCGCAGGCGGAAATCGCCGCCATGATGGCGCGCGAAGAGATAGTTGAACAGCGCGGTGCGCGCGCCGCCGATGTGCAGGAACCCCGTTGGCGAGGGCGCGAAGCGGGTCACCACCCTGGTGCCGGAAACGGGCTGGCTTGCGCCCATGGTCGATATGTCCAATGCTGAAGGCGGAGGGGATCTGGTCGGGTCGTCAGGGTCGGAGCGATTGCCAAAGGATGCCAAGCCCCAAGCCCGGGCTGACTAGCAGAAGCATCGGCGGGGTTCAAACCGCAGCGCGGCTTCGGCTGCCCGATCTGCAAGCGCGCTGGTGGGCGGTGATCGAGGCCGAACGCGCCGCGCTGGCGCTGTGGTTGCCGGTGGCCTTTGCCGCCGGGGTGGCGCTGTGGTTCGGCCTGCCGTGGCAATCGCAGCGGCTGGCGGTGGCGGTGCTGCTCGCCGGGCTGGGGCTGGCCGGGCTGTTGCAGCGCTGGCGGCCGCTGGCGATCGTGGCGTTGCTCGCGCTGGCCGGGATGGCCGTGGCGCAGGCGCGGACGGCGCTGGTGGCGCATCCGGTGCTGGCGGGTCCGCGAGTCGTCACGCTGGCGGGTACGGTGCAACTGGTGACCAGCAACCCTGATCGCGACCGCTGGCGGCTGACACTTGCGCCAGCCGATCCGGCGCTGCCGCCGCAGGTGCGCATCAGCCTGACCGGCGCGCCGCCGCCGGGACTGGCCGCTGGCGCCGCCGTTCGCCTGCGCGTCATGCTGCGGCCGCCGGCGGGTGCGGCGATTCCGGGCGGTTATGATTTTGCCCGCCGCGCCTGGTTCGACGGGGTCGGCGCCACCGGTTTTCCGCTCGGGCCGCTCGTCATCACGACTCCGGCGCCGCCACCAAGCGGAGTGCTGGCCCGGCTCGCGGCGGCGCGCGCCTTGTTGACCCTGCGCATCCGCGCCGCGGTGCCGGGGGAAGCGGGCGCGATCGCTGCCGCCTTTGTGACGGGCGACCAGGGCGCCATTCCCGAGCCGACCAAGCAGGCGATGCGCGATTCGGGGCTGGCGCATCTGCTGTCGATTTCCGGGTTGCACATCGCGGTCGTCGTCGGCGGCACGCTGTTCCTGGTGCGACGGCTGCTGGCGCTGTCGCCCTTTCTCGCGCTGCGCCTGCCGCTGCGCACCATCGCGGCGGCGGCGGCGGCGCTGGTCGGCATCGCCTATACGCTGCTGGCCGGCGCCGAAGTGCCGACGGTGCGCACCATCCTGGCGACGCTGATCGTGCTGATCGGCATGGTCATCGGGCGCGAGGCGTTTTCGTTGCGGCTGCTCGCGGCGGCAGCGATGCTTATCCTTGCCGTTCGGCCCGAAGCGCTGCTCGGCGCAAGTTTCCAGCTGAGTTTTGCCGCTGTCATCGCCATCGTCGCGCTTTATGAATCGCCGCTCGGCCGCCGGCTGATCGTGGCGGCTGAGGACGAAGGCCCGGCGCGCGCCGTGCTCCGCCATCTTGCGTCGTTGCTGGTCAGCGGGCTGGTGGCCGAACTGGCGCTCTCGTCGATCGGGCTGTTCCACTTCAATCGCGCCGGATTGTACGGCGTTTTCGCCAATCTGTTCGCCATCCCCTGGACGAGCTTCGTCATCATGCCGGCGCTGATGCTGGCGCTGCTCGGCGAGATCCTCGGGCTCGGCGGGCTGGCCTGGCCGCTGGTCGGCAAGTCGATGGCGGTGCTGGTGGCGGTGGCGGAAGCAACGGCGGCGACCCCGGGCGCTGTCGTCCGCCTGCCGATGATGCCGGCGCCGGCCTATGCACTGATCATCGCCGGCGGCCTGTGGCTGGCGTTGTGGCGGACGCGCTGGCGCTGGTGGGGGGCAGGCGTGGCGGCGATTGGACTGGCCGTCGCCCTCGCTGCGACGCCGCCCGATCTGCTGGTCTCGGGCGATGGCCGCAACGCCGCGCTGCGGTTGGCGGGTGACAGGCTTGGCTTCATCCGGCCGCGCACCGGCGATTTCCTGCGCGACGTCTGGGGCGATGCGCTTGCCGCCGATGGCGATGTCAACCTCATCGACCTGCCCGGCACGGCGTGCAGCCGCGATGCCTGTGTGGCGCGCTTCAACCGCGACGGACGCGACTGGCGGCTGCTGATCACCCTGTCACGCGATTATATCGACCGCCCGCGTTTTGAAGCCGAATGCGCCCGCGCCGATATCATCGTGTCGGATCGCCGCCTGCCCGGCTGGTGCCGCCCGCGTTGGCAGCGCTTCGATCGTACGGCGCTCGCCGACAGCGGCGCGGTGGCGATCTGGCTGGGCAGCGGCCGGATCGACCGGGTCAACGACCGGGCGGGCGACCATCCGTGGCGGCCTTCACCAGTGCCGGTCGCTCCGGTGCGTCGGCAACATTCGCCGTCAGCGCATCGAAAAACCGGTTGAACGCCAGCGCCGCAGTGAAATCGATCGGTTGGCCGATATCGTCCTGCGGCTTGTGATAGCGGGTGCGGTACCAGGTGCGGAAGCGCGCTTCCTCCGGGCTGCCCGGATCATAGCCGAACATGAAAGCGATGGCGGGCACGCCTGCGTCCAGAAACGGCGCGGCATCGGTGCGGGTGATCATGCCGCGCACGGGCTCCAGATCGGGACGTGGGGTGATACCAAGCGGCGCCGCCACGGCTTCGACATTGCGCATCAGGCTGCTCTGGTCCGAACCGATGACGGTGAGGATTTTCAAAGGGAACAGCGGCCGGATCGCATCGAGGGTGATTGTCGCCGCCAGTTGTTCGCGCGGCACGCTGGGGTGATCGACGAACCAGCGCGACCCCAGCACGCCCTTTTCCTCGCCCGTGAACACCGCAAACAGCACCGGCCGGCGAAAGCCCTTGCCGGCGCGCGCCCGTGCCAGCCGGATGAGGGTGGCGACATAGGCGGCATCGTCGAAAGCGCCGTTGTAGATGGCATCGCCGTTCACCGGCTCGCCGATGCCATAGCCATCGAGATGGGCATCGATGACGATGGTTTCGCCGGCCAGCGCCGGATCGGTGCCGGGCAGCAGCGCCAGCACATTGTCGCTGGTGAAATCGCGCTGCGTGATGGTGAGTTCGGCCTCGAGCCGTGCCGGCAAGTCGAACCCCGGCAATGGCTGTACCGCGACTCCGGCGGCGAGCAGCGCGCCGGCATCATGACCCGACCCGGTGAGCAGCGCCGGCAGCGCCGCCGCGTTGAGCCTGATGACGGGCAGCGCGGCATGTGTCGGCGGCGCCGCGCCGCGCCGACCGATGCTGCGCGCATAGGCGACCGGCCAGAACCAGCTTGGCTGTTCCTCGGTATAGCCGATATCGTCGATGTTGATGAGGCCGGCAGCGCCCGCCTTCGCCACCGCGTCGAGCCGTGCTGCCGCGCCTGGCATGCCGGCCCGGCGACCGCCGAAGCACAGCACGATCTTGCCGGCAACATCGGCGCCGACCTCGGCCGCGCCGCAATAGCCGCGGAAAACCAGGGGCGCCGAAATCCGCGCAGGCAGGGCATCGGTAGCGCGGATCGCCACGTCGTGGAGGAAGCGCAGCGGGGTGGTGCGGCCATCGGGCTGGCGCACGGCAAAGCTCGTGCCGGCGCTTTCGACCCTGGCTTCGTGGAGCGGCACCGTCTGGCGATAGCCGCCACCATCACCCATCGGCTGCAACCGCGCCGCCTTGAACTCCGCAATCACCAGATCGACGGCGCGGGCATGGCCGGGCGATCCGGTATCACGGCCCTGCATCGCATCGGAGGACAATTGCCCGATCAGCCGCCACCAGGCCCTGGTGTCGGCATCGGTGGGCGCGGCTGCCAGCGCCGGGAACGCGAGCAGGACAGTGGCAAGGGCGGCGATTATGCGCCGCATCACATCGCTTCCGGCATGCCGAGGTGCATCAGGAAATCGCCCTTGCCGACCGGCACGCCCTGGGCGCGCAGGATCGCATAGGCGGTGGTGGCATGGAAAAAGAAATTGGGCAGCGCGAAACCGGTCAGAAAGGCCGCGCCGGTGAAGCGATAGCCCATGCCATTGGGAAATTTCAGTGCGATTTCGCGGGTGGCGCCTTCGGCGACCAGCGCCGGATCCACGCCATTGATGAAGGCGATGGTGCGGTCGATGCGGTCCTTCAATTCGGCAAAGCTTGCCTCGGTATCGGCCATAGGCGGCGGTGCGATCCCGGCGAGACGCGCGACAGCGCCCTTGGCGGCGTCGGACGCCATCTGGAACTGGCGCGGCAGCGGGTGCATGTCGGGCGCCAGCCGGGCCGCCAGCAGATCGGCTTCCTTGGCAGCGCCGGTCTTGTCGAGCCAGGCGCGCATGTTGCCGAGCGCAGCAACGAAAATCGGTGCAGATGCGTCGTAGATCGAAAAGGCCATGCTTGTTCTCCCTGTTGCCGGCACGATAACGACGAACACCGGGTTGACCAGCGGGGGCCTCCAAGAAAAAACCCCCGCCAGCCGGGCTGACGGGGGTGATTTTCGTTGGTGCGGACGGGTTCAGATGCCCTTGGAAATCGCCGCATCGAGGTTGGCGCGGACCGCTTCGAAGAACTTCTCGGTGGTCATCCACGCCTGGTCGGGGCCGACGAGCAGCGCCAGATCCTTGGTCATCGCACCCGATTCGACCGTTTCGACACAAACGCGCTCAAGCGTTTCGGCAAAGGCGGTGACTTCGGGCGTCCCATCGAGCTTGCCGCGATGCTTGAGGCCGCCGGTCCAGGCGAAGATCGATGCGATCGGGTTGGTGCTGGTCGGCTTGCCTTCCTGGTGCATGCGATAATGGCGCGTCACCGTGCCGTGCGCCGCCTCGGCCTCCACGGTCTGGCCATCCGGTGTCATCAGGATCGATTTCATCAGGCCCAAGGAACCGAAGCCCTGGGCGACCATGTCCGATTGGACATCGCCATCGTAATTCTTGCAGGCCCAGACGAACTTGCCCGACCATTTCAGCGCGCTGGCGACCAGGTCATCGATCAGGCGATGTTCATAAACGATGCCAGCCTTGCGGTATGCTGCCTTGAAATCATTGACATAGACTTCTTCGAACAGATCCTTGAAGCGGCCGTCATAGGCCTTGAGGATGGTGTTCTTGGTCGACAGGTAAACCGGCCATTTGAGATTGAGGCCATAGTTCAGGCTGGCCCGGGCGAAATCGCGGATCGAATCGTCAAGGTTGTACATGCCCATGGCGACTCCGGCCGACGGGTAATCGAACACTTCATGCTCGATGGTTTCCTCGCCAGTTTCCGAAACCCATTTCATCATCAGCTTGCCGGGGCCGGGCACCTTGAAATCGGTGGCGCGATACTGGTCGCCAAAGGCATGGCGGCCGATGACGATCGGGTCGGTCCAGCCCGGCACGAGGCGCGGGATCGACTTGATGACGATCGGTTCGCGGAAAACGACGCCGCCCAGGATGTTGCGGATCGTGCCGTTCGGCGATTTCCACATGCGCTTGAGGCCGAATTCCTTGACCCGCGCTTCATCGGGGGTGATCGTCGCGCACTTCACGCCGACGCCATGTTCGCGGATGGCATTGGCCGATTGCACCGTGATCTTGTCATCGGTCTCGTCGCGGCTTTCCATGCTGAGATCGAAATAGATCAGCTTGATATCGAGGTAGGGCAGGATCAGCTGTTCGCGGATCCATTGCCAGATGATCCGCGTCATCTCGTCGCCGTCGAGCTCCACGACCGGATTTTTGACCTTGATTTTCGCCATGGCTGCCCTCGGATCCAAACCTGAAATTTTTCTGCGTCACGTCTAGGGCGCGCGAGGGGCAGGGGTCAAGAATAGCGGTCAAGAATAGCGGTCAAGAATTGCCGTTCAGGAAAGCCGGTCGGCGGCGGGCAGATGTGCCGCAAGTGCGGCAAGGTCGGGCAGGGGCTGCACCAGCCTTTCGAGGTCGGGAGGGGCAAAACCGGCGCCGGCGATGTGGCGGAGCAGGGCGGCGAGCGGTGCCCAATAATCATTGTCGCCGAGCAGCCAGATCGGCTTGTCATGGATGCCGAGTTCACGCCAGGTCAGCGATTCGAACAATTCGTCGAGCGTGCCGATGCTGCCGGGCAGTGCGACAATGGCATCGGCGCGGGCATGCATCATCGCCTTGCGTTCATGCAGCGTCTCGACGACGTGCATCTCGTCGCAACCGGTCTGGGCGATTTCGGCGGTCATGAGCAGCCGCGGGATGATGCCGACGACACGGCCGCCACCCGCCATTGCAGCGCGCGCTGCCACGCCCATCAGGCCAACGGCGCCGCCGCCATAAACCAGCGTGACACGGTGATGCGCAAGCAGCGCGCCGAACGCGGCGGCCAGCGCCACCTGCGCCGGATCGTGCCCGGGACGCGAGCCGCAGAAAAGCAGGACGGAATTGATCATGGCGCTCCTATGCCGCTTTGCTGACGCTGCGTCATCAGCCTGATTTGCGCCGGTCGGGCGGTAAGGGTAAAGCCCGGGGATGAGCAGCGAACTCCCCACCGAAATCGACACCGTTCCCGAACGGCCACTCCCGATCATTCCCGGCGAATCGGCGCGCTACAAACTGCCGCCGATGCATCCCGAAGGGCGCAAGTTCGTCGGCATCGCCGCGATCGCCGTGGTGGTGTTCGGTTTTGTCCTGCACCTCGATGCCATTGCCTGGTTGCTGGCCGGGCTGACGGTCTGGATCGCCGCCTTTTTCCGCGATCCGATCCGGGTTACGCCCGATGGCCCCGGGCTGATCATCTCGCCGGCCGATGGCCTCGTCAGCCTCATCACCATCGTCGAGCCGCCCCGGCAGCTTGTCGGTGATGGCGGGCTGCCACCGGGGCCGTGCACGCGCGTTTCGGTGTTCATGAACGTCTTCGATGTCCATGTGAACCGATCGCCGATCGCCGGCACCTGCACCCGCATCGTCTATGTGCCGGGCAAGTTTCTGAATGCCGACCTCGACAAGGCGAGCGAGGACAATGAACGGCAATATTTCATCGTCGAGGACGCTGCCGGCACCAAGGTGGCCTTTACCCAGATCGCCGGCCTGGTGGCGCGGCGCATCATGCGCTTCATCGAGCCGGGAACGAAATTGACCGTTGGCGAACGCGTCGGGCTGATTCGCTTCGGCAGCCGCGTCGATGTCTTCCTGCCGGCAGGCTATGTGCCGAGCGTCATCGTCGGGCAGCGCGCCATTGCTGGTGAAACCATCCTGGCACGGCTTGGCGACAATCTCAGCCTGCCGCGCGGGACGGCCCAGTGACCGAAACGCCGCGGCGCTTGTCACCGGGCGCCCGCCTGCAACGCCGCACCGGTATCCCGCTGCGCGCGCTGATCCCCAACGCCGTCACCGTGCTGGCGCTGTGCTTCGGGCTTACGGGTGTGCGCTTCGCCATCGCCGGCGAATGGGAAAAGGCGGTCGGCGCGATCATGGTGGCGGCGGTGCTCGATGGCATCGATGGCCGCATCGCGCGGTTGTTGAAGGGCAGCAGCCGTTTCGGGGCCGAACTCGATTCGCTGTCCGATGTCACGGCCTTTGGCGTGGCACCGGCGCTGATCGTCTATCTGTGGTCTTTGCAGCACCTGCCAGGTTTCGGCTGGGTGATCGCCCTGGCGCATGCCGTGACCTGCGCGTTGCGCCTGGCGCGTTTCAATGCCCAGATCGATGCCGAGGAACAGCCGCACAAGCGCGCCGGTTACCTGACCGGTGTGCCGGCGCCGGTGGCGGCCGCGCTGACGCTCAGCCCGTTGTTCCTGACCTTCTGGCTGGAGCCGGTGCTGCTCGACGATTTGCGCGTGCGCTATACGCTGGTGGCGATCATCACCATGACAACCGCGTTCCTGATGGTGTCCAGCCTGCCGACCTATGGCTGGGGGGCGGTTCGCCTGCGCCCCGCGCAACGCCTGCCGGCACTGGTCGGCGTCGGCCTGTTCGCCGGCACCTTGTTCACCGCGCCGTGGATGACGATGACCCTGGGCATCTTCGGCTATGCGATCTCGGTGCCCTTTGCGGTTCGCAGCTATAATCGCTTGAAGGCCCGCGACGCGGGTGTCGTTCCCCAACCGGTGGACCTGCCGCATACCGATTGACCCCGGCGCGTAGCCGCAATCAGGGCCGCCGCGTGAACAGCGCAGCGACCAACGTATCGCTGCGCGTGCCGATCATGGCGAGGACGCCGGCATAGATGCCCGTGAAGGCGAGGAGGGTGAAAGCCGTCGGCAGGAGTGTCATGGTGCGATTTCCCTTTCGTTGTTCCGATAATGTTCCTGTTTTGTTCCGTCTGTCAACTGGCTTTCTTTCTGGCTATCAACGGTGCAGGCGGAACGCGTTTTTGGGGAGATGATGATGGCAGGCACGATGCAGGACTGGCCGTTGCTGGTTTCGAAACTGATCGACCATGCCGCAATCAACCATGGCGACCGCGAGATCGTCAGCCTGTCCTGCGAAGGCACCACGCATCGCACCAACTGGCGCACGGTCAATGATCGCGCCCGCCGGGTGGCTTCGGCGCTGCGTGGGCTCGGCATCGTGCCGGGAGACCGGGTCGCGACGCTGGCGTGGAACACCTGGCGCCATGTCGAAAGCTGGTACGGCATTTCGGGGATGGGCGGGGTCGCGCACACCATCAACCCGCGGCTGTTCGATGACCAGATCGTCTATATCGCCAATCATGCCGAAGACCGGGTGCTGTTTTTCGACCTCACCTTCGTTGGCCTGGTCGAGCGCCTGGCACCGCGGTTCACGACGATCGAACATTATGTGCTGCTCACCGACCGAGCCCATATGCCGGCGGATTCGTCGCTCGATCTGCTCTGCTATGAAGAACTGGTGGCGGCGGCGGCGCCCGATGGCTGGACCCGGGTCGACGAAAATGCGCCTGCCGGGCTGTGCTATACCAGCGGCACCACCGGCAACCCCACGGGGGTGCAATACAGCCACCGTTCGAACGTCCTCCACGCGATGGCGGCGTGCATGACCGATACTTTCGCGATGGGCGCGCGCACCACGGTGTGCCCGATCGCGCCGATGTATCATGCCAACGCCTGGAGCCTGCCCTATACGGCGGCGGCGTGCGGCGCCAAGCTGGTGATGGGCGGCCCCAATTTCGATCCGCCGACGCTGCACAAGCTGATTGTCGACGAAGGCGTCGATCTCGCGCTGGCGGTGCCGACGATCTGGCTTGGCATGCTCCAGCATCTCGAAAAATCGGGCGGCAATCTCGGCGCGCTGACAACCACCGCAATCGGCGGTTCGGCAGTGCCGCGCAGCATGATCGAGGCGTTCGACAAACTGCACGGCGTGCGGGTCGTGCAATTGTGGGGAATGACCGAAATGTCGCCGCTCGGCACTATCGGATCGCCGGCGCCCGAGGTGGCGGCGCTGTCCTACGACGATCAACTCAACTACCGCGTCAAGCAGGGACGCGGCATTTTCGGCGTCGAAATGAAGATCGTCGGTGATGACGGGGCCGATCTGTCGCGCGATGGCCGCGCCTTTGGCCGGCTGCTGGTGCGCGGACCGTGGATCGTCGGCAGCTATTTCAAGGGCGATGGCGGCAGCATCCTCGATGCCGATGGCTGGTTCGATACCGGCGATGTCGCGACGCTCGACAAATATGGCTATATGCAGATCGTCGACCGATCAAAGGACGTCATCAAATCGGGCGGCGAATGGATTTCGTCGATCGATCTTGAAAATGCCGCGGTCGGTGCGCCTGGGGTTGCCGAAGCCGCGGTCATCGGCATCCATCATCCCAAATGGGATGAGCGGCCGCTTTTGCTGGTATGTGAAAAAGAAGGTGCAACTGTCACGAAAGAAAGCGTTCTTGCCTATCTGGATGGCAAGATCGCGAAGTGGTGGATGCCCGATGACGTGCTGATTGTCGCCGATCTGCCGCATACCGCAACGGGCAAGTTGCTCAAGACCGAACTGCGCGATCGCTACAAGGATTACAAGCTGCCGACGGCCTAGCGGGGGTCACGGGGCGGAATGCAATATATGGTACAATAGCAGATCGCACTGGACTTATAGGTCGGGATTGCGCTGCATCGGCGCTGGGTCGCTGCAGCGCGGGGGAACATGATGCAGATTCGATTGCGCGCGCGCGGCATCCTGGCGTTGCTGGCGGCGGTCTTGTGTGGCGCGCAGGCGGTCGCTACCGAAGTTTTGCTCTCGACCCCGGCGCCTCCGGTGTTCACCGCCAGCAACCGCCCGCGTATCGGCCTTGTTCTCAGTGGCGGCGGCGCCAAGGGCTTCGCCCATATCGGCGTCATCGAGGAATTGGAGCGTCGCCGCATCCCGATCGATGTGATCGCCGGCACCAGCATGGGCGCTGTCGTGGGCAGCATGTATGCCATCGGCAATGATGCCGAAGAGATAAAAAAGATAACGGCAACAATTGATTGGACGAATGTCTTCAATGACAATCTGCAGCGCAGCGACCTGAGTTTCCGGCGCAAGCGCGAGGTGCGCGACATTTTCCTCAATGCCCGGTTGGGCGTTTCCAACGGCAAGGCGGCGTTGCCGACCGGCGTTTTTGGCGGCCAGAAACTGTTTTCGACGGTGCAGGAACTGCTTGCCCCCTGGCGGGCGACCGAGGATTTCAACAACCTGCCGATCCCGTTCCGCGCCGTCGCGACCAACATTGTCACCGGGCAGCCGGTCGCGATGGGCAGCGGCAATTTTTCGACCGCGGTCTTTGCCAGCATGTCGATCCCGGCTGCCTTTCCACCCGTGGAGCGCGAAGGGCTGCTGCTCGTCGATGGCGGTATTTCGAACAATCTGCCGGTCGATGTGGCGCGGCAGATGGGGGTCGATGTCGTGATCGTCGTCGATGTCGGCGAGCCGCCCGCCAGCGCCGACAAGATCACCAGCGCGCTGAGTGTTTTCAACCAGATGCAGCTTTTGCTTGGCTATGATTCGATCCGCAGCCAGCGCGCCTCGATCGCCGGGCGCGATGTGCTGGTCGAACCCGATATCACCGATCTGTCGGTCACGGCGTTCGACAAGGCCGAATTGGCGATCGAGCGCGGCCGCGCCGCCGCGCAGAAAATGGGGGATCGGCTGGCGGCGCTGTCGGTCGATGAAGCGCAGTGGCGCACGTATCTCGCCGAGCGCGAGGCGCGCCGGCACCCGGCGCCGATCCGCATCGACAAGGTGCAGATCGTCAACACCTCGAAACTGCCGACCGACGAGATCGCGCCGCTGGTCACGACCGCAAAAGGCGATGTCCTTGATGGTCGCATCATGGCGCGTGACGTCGCTGCGATCTACGCTCTCGATGAATTCGACCGGGTCGATTACAAGATCGACATCGCGCCTGGCGAAAACACCCTGGTCGTCAATGCCAAGGGCAGTCTTAACGCCCGCAAATATTACCAGACCGGAATCTCCATCGCGTCGAACTTCGGCAAGTCGGCGATCTTCGATATCGCCGCCGGTTACACCGATCGCGATTTTCTCGGCACGGGCGCCGAATGGCGCGGCTTTGCCCGGGTTGGCAGCGACGTTCTGTTCGATGTCAATCTTTACAAGCAGGTCGGCGGGTTTTTTGCCGAGCCGACGGCGTTCTTCCAACGCTTTTCCTCGTTCGTCGTCCAGCAGGGATCGACAAAACAGACCACCGGGGTGCAGGTCACGCGTGCCGGCGCCGGGATCGACGGCGGCATGGTGTTCGGCAATTGGGGCGAATTGCGCGCCGGCGTGCGCATCGGCGGGCTCAACCCGGGTGATGAAAGCGCTGCGCTCGGGATTCCGGGTGGCTGGAACCGCGATGTCGATTGGCGCATGGGCTTTACCGTCGATACCCTCGACGCTCTGAATTTCCCGCGCAGCGGCGTCTTCGCGCAGGTGCAATACATTGATCATGTCGGGGCGTTGGGGGGAGAATTCCGCCGTAACAACCTGACATTGAACGTGCAGAAGCCGATCAGCTTCGATCGCGCCACGCTCATCCTTGGCGGGCGGCTTGGCACCACCTCGCGCGCCAGCAATGATTTCCTTGGTGATTTCCAGACCGGCGGTTTTCTCAACCTGTCGGGGATGGTCCGCAACTCGTTGATCGGGCCGCAATTGCTGTTCGGGCGCGCGGTCGGCTTCTACCGATTGTCGGGCAAATCACCGATCATCGACCTGCCGATCTATGTCGGAGGCTCGCTGGAGGCCGGCAATGTCTGGTCGCTGCGCTCGGATATCTCGCTGGGCAGCCTGCGGACGGCGGCATCGGTGTTCGTCGCTGCTGATACGCCAATCGGCCCGGTATGGTTTGCCTATGGCCAGAGCGGCAGCACCGGATCGGTCTATCTCGTGCTCGGTCGGGTATTCTGAATCAAGGCGTTGAAGGGATTTTTTGAGATGCAGATCACGGAACTATTGGTCAGGCGCGATGATCTTTCGGCGATCGCCGCCGCAACGCGCGAGGCCAGCCCCGGCGCCGGCGAGGTGCTGCTGCGCATCGACGGCTTTGCGCTGACCGCCAACAACATGACCTATGCCGCCCATGGCGTCGACATGGCCTATTGGGGCTTTTTCCCCGCCCCGGACGGCTTCGGCATCGTGCCGGTCTGGGGTTTTGCAACCGTGGTCGACAGCCGGGTCGAGGGCATTGCGCCGGGCGCGCGCTTCTACGGCTATTGGCCGATGGCGAGCCATGCGCTGGTCATGCCCGTAAAATCGGGACCGCACGGCTTCACCGATGGCGCGGCGCATCGCCGGCAATTGCCGCCGGTGTACAACGGCTATGTCGCCGCCAGCGCGGCGTTCGGGCTTGAGGCGATCCAGTCGCTGTTCCGGCCGCTCTACACCACGTCGTTCGTGCTCGATGCGATGCTCGCCGCCAGCCCGGCGACGACGCTGGTGCTGACCTCGGCATCGTCGAAGACGGCGCTGGGCCTCGCGCAGGCGGCGAGGGGGCGCCAGCGGATCATCGGGCTGACCGCGCCGGGCAACCGCGATTTCGTTGCCGGCACCGGCTATTATGACAGGATCGTCGATTATGCCGATGCGGGGACGCTGGCCGACGAAGCCGGGCCGGTCGCGCTGATCGATTTTTCGGGCAATGGCGCGGTTCGCCACGCCGTGCATAGCGCGCTCGGTGACAGGCTCATCGAAAGCCATGTCGTCGGCGATACGCATTGGGATGCCGCCAACAGCAACGACCTGCCGGGCGTGGCGCCGCGGTTGTTCTTCGCGCCGTCGGTGATTGTCGAGCGCATCGCCGAATGGGGGCAGGCAGGTTTCGAAAGCCGGCTTGCCGCCGCCTGGACAGGGTTCATTGCCTCGACGGGGTGGTTGCAGGTCGAAACCGGGGTCGGACCGGAGGCGGCCATCGCGGCGTGGCAGGCGCTGGCTGCGGGGCAGATCGACCCGGCCAAGGGTGTGGTGCTGACGATTTGAGCCTGTCACCTCTCCCAACCGGGGGCAGGCAAGGACTCGGCGCAGCCGCGCCGGGGGGGGGGCGCACGCGCCGCCCCGCTCCCGGGCCGGCTGCGCCGGCTCGCGACCTCTCCCCGGCGGGGAGAGGTGACGGGTCAGCTGTAGTTGAAGCTGATGCTGATGCGTTCTGATTTCGCCGCATTGGGCACGACTTCGTGGCGCAGCCAGCTTTCCCACAGGAACACCGTTCCGGCCGCCGGTTCGGCATAGACGAAGTTGCGCACTTCCTCGGGCGCATCGGCAGTGCGGCCCGGCGAGGCCATCAGCAGCGGCAGGCGCGGGTCCTCGAGCTTCAACGCCCCCGAACCCGGCGGCACGGCGACATAGAAGGTGCCAGACACCGCGCTGTGCGGGTGGATATGGCCGCTGTGGCCACCGCCGGGCTTGAGGATGTTGGCCCACAGGCTGTCGAGCCGCAGCTTCTTGCCGCCGGTATCGAGGTGTGCCGCGACGACGAACGCCGCGACATGGCGGTCGAGATGGCGCTTCAGGTCGGCAAAGGCCGGGTCGCGCTGCGGCAGGTCGGTGAGCGAGGCATAGGAGGTATAACCGGCATAGGCGTTGTCCTTCGCCCATGTCCGCCCGGCGCGATCGTCACGCGCCAATGACCGGCAACTGTGATCGAGATCGGTGAGCAGGTCGGGGTCGTCGATGCGGCCGGTGTAGAACGGGGTGGCGAAAAGGTTGCGGATGGTCATGCCGCCCTCAACCATGGCGCTGCCCATATGACAAGCTTGCGCAGGCCGGTGGCTGCGCTAGACACAAGCTAATGACGCAGGGGAGAGACATTTTGGCGACGGCAATGGCAGGCGAAGATCTGGCGCTTGACCCCAAACGCGACCGGCTGGTGATCGTCGCTTCGTCGCTGGGCACCGTTTTCGAATGGTATGATTTCTTTCTCTACGGCATCCTCGCCTCGCTGCTCGGGCGGCTGTTTTTTGCCACCGGCAATCCGACGACCGAGTTGCTGTTCTCGCTCGGCGCCTTTGCCGTCGGTTTCTTCTTTCGGCCGATCGGGGCGGTGATCTTTGGCTATTTCGGCGATCGTATCGGCCGCAAATACACGTTTCTGGTGACGATCAGCATGATGGGCGGCGCGACGGCGGCGATCGGTTTGTTGCCGACCTATGCCAGCGCCGGGCTGTGGGCGCCGGCGCTGATGCTGGGGTTGCGGACGTTGCAGGGCATCGCGCTGGGCGGCGAATATGGCGGCGCTGCGATCTATGTCGCCGAACATGCGCCGCCGGGCCGGCGTGGGTTCTATACCAGCTTCATAAATGTGTCGGCGTCGGTCGGGTTTCTGCTGTGCCTCGTTGTCGTGCTGACGACGCGGCATGCGATGTCGGTCGAAGCGTTCGAAGCCTGGGGTTGGCGGGTACCGTTCCTGATGTCGCTGCTGCTGCTGGCGGTGTCATTGTTCATCCGGATGAAACTCGCTGAAAGCCCGGTGTTCCAGGCGATGAAAAGCGCCGGCACGACATCGAAGAATCCGTTGCTCGAAAGCTTCTCGGATCGCGCCAATATCGGCCGGGTGCTGGTGGCGATGATCGGCGCCGCCGCCGGGATGACGGTGATTTTCTATACAGCGCAGTTCGCGAGCCTGTATTTCCTGCAGGGAACGACGCGCATTCCCGAAGAACAGGCGCTGCTCTATCTGGCGGCCGGGGCATTTGTGGCGGCGCCGGCGTTCGTGATCGCGGGCTGGCTGTCGGACAAGATCGGCCGCAAGAAGGTCTTGATGACCGGCTATGCGTTGACGCTGGTGCTGTTGTTTCCGATCTTTCACCTGATCGCCGATGGCGCCAATCCGGCACTGGCCGAGGCAACCGCGGCGTCGCCGGTGGTCATCGAGCTGCCTGAATGCGACTATAGCGTCTTTATAAAGCCTGTGAGCGATTGCGGCAAAGCACTTGATTTCATATCTAAACGCGGCATTGATTATATCAAGCGTCCGGCACCTGATCTTGCGCTGCTCGTCGGTGGCCAGCGGGTGACGGGCTTTGACAAATCTGCCTATACAGCGGCGCTGGCGGCTGCCGGCTATCCCGATGTCGCCGATCCGGCGCGGATTTCGCATTGGAAGATTTTGCTCGGCGTGGTGACGCTCGTCATGCTGTCGGGCATCACCTACGGACCGCTCGCCGCGATCCTGGTTGAAATGTTCCCGGCGCGGATTCGCTATACGTCGCTGTCGATTCCCTATCATGTCGGGTCGGGCTATTTCGGCGGCTTCCTGCCGTTGATCTCGCAATATATTGTCGTGCGGACCGGGCAGGCCTATGCCGGGCTGTGGTACACCTTCGTCGTCGTCGCGGTGGCGCTTGTGGTGTGTGCGGTGTGGATGCGGGATGGCCGCCACGTCGATATCAGGCTTTAGGGGGGCGCAGTCGATGGCAGGACCCTTGGCCGGCATCAGGATTGTCGACCTGTCGCAAATCGTTTCCGGTCCGATGGCGGCGGCGCTGCTTGCCGAACAGGGGGCCGAAGTCATCAAGGTCGAAAGCCCGGGGGGTGACCCGGTGCGGGTGCTCGGGCCGAAAAAGGGCGATCGTTCGTCGATGTTCATCGCGGTCAATCGCGGCAAACAGGGCTTGAGCATCGACCTGAAAACCAGCGGCGGCCGCACCATATTGGAACGGCTGCTGCGCTGGGCGGATGTGCTCGTTGAAAATTTCCGCCCCGGCACGATGGAGCGGCTGGGCTTCGGCGCCGACCGCTGCGCCGAATTGAACCCGCGGCTGATCTTTGCGTCGATCACCGGGTTCGGCCCCGATGGCCCGTATCGCAATATCCGCGTCTATGATCCCGTCGTCCAGGCGGTAAGCGGGCTTGCCGCCACCCAGACCGACCGTGATGGCAAGCCCGGGCTGGTGCGTAATCTGGTGGCCGACAAGGTGACTGCGCTGACCATGGCACAGGCGATCACCGCGGCGCTGTTCCACCGGGAGCGTACGGGTATTGCGCAGCGCATCGATGTCGCGATGGTCGATGCGGCGCTCGCCTTCAACTGGCCCGACGGCATGTACAATTACAGCTTTGTCGATGATCCGCCGGCGCTGTTCCCCGAATATGGCTCGATGATGCGGCTGTGGGCGGCGGCCGATGGCCAGGTCGCCATCGGTTTCATGCAGGATATCGAATTCCAGGCGATGATGCGCTCGCTCGGCCGCAATGATATCGCCGATGATCCGCGGCTGAAGGGCGTTGCCGGGCGGATGCAGCATCAGAAGGAATGGGCCCCCGAACTGGCGAAGGAACTCGCGGCGCGCACCCGCGCCGAATTGATGGCGGGCTTCATCCGCGAAGGTGCCGTCGGCGGGCTGGTCAACGCGCTGCCCGATGTCATCGATGATCCGCAGATCGTCCATAACGACAGTGTCGCGCTGGTCGATCATGGCAGCGCCGGGCGGGTGCGCGTCGCGCGCCCGGCGGCCCGTTTCGGCGCCACGCCGGCCGCGCCGGGCAGTCCGGCACCGCAGCGCGGCGAACACAGCACCGCGGTCATGACGGCGCTGGGCTTCACCGAGGCCGAAATCGCCGGCTTTGCTGCCGATGGTTCGCTCAAGGCCTGAACACCCTTGCGTCGTTTCCCCCCTAGGCTTGGCGGGTCGCGGCCGTCATACTGTTGGCCTATCTGTCGCAGCCGCATTGATGCGCGGCTATCGGCATCCCATATGTCGCAACGAAGCGAATTTGACGGTGGCCCGCCGGCCCGACCCCTCCGGCCCGCCCCCGATTGGAGTGTGAGTGATGACCAGCCTGCGTTACCCCGTGCTGCCGCTGCGCGACATCGTCGTGTTCCCGCAGATGATCGTGCCGTTGTTTGTCGGCCGCGAAAAATCGGTCGCCGCGCTCGAAACCGCCATGGCGGGCGACAAGACGGTGTTCCTGCTGTCGCAAAAGAACCCCGGCGATGAAGATCCCGGCGCCGAGGACCTGTATGATGTCGGCACCATCGCGACGGTGCTGCAATTGCTGAAATTGCCCGATGGCACCGTCAAGGTGCTCGTCGAGGGCCAGTCGCGCGCCACCCTGGCGATGCTGCACGCCGACGCCGGCTTTCTCGAAGCCATCGTCAAGCCGCTTGCCGATGCCATTGCCGACCCCGGCCTTGTCGAGGCGCAACTGCGTTCGGCGGCCAAGCAGTTCGAAGCCTATGTGAAGCTCAACCGCAAGACCGCCCCCGAAATCGCCAGCCAGATCGGCGCGATCGATGATGCCGGGCGCTTTGCCGATACCGTTGCTGCCAATCTGGGGCTCAAGATCGCGGACAAGCAGGCGCTGCTCGCCGAAGCCGATATCGGCAAGCGGCTGGCACAGGTCTTTGCCCATATGGAAGGCGAAATGGGTGTGCTGCAGGTCGAAAAGAAGATCCGCAACCGTGTGAAACGGCAGATGGAGAAGACCCAGCGCGAATATTATCTCAACGAGCAGATGAAGGCGATCCAGCGCGAACTGGGCGAAGGCGACGACGCCAAGGACGAAGCCAGCGAGTTCGAGGAAAAGATCGCCAAGGCCAAGCTGCCCAAGGAAGCGCGTGACAAGGCGATTTCGGAGCTGAAGAAGTTCAAGGCGATGGCGCCGCAAAGCGCCGAAGCCACGGTGGTGCGCAACTATCTCGATGTCATGCTCGGGCTGCCCTGGTCGAAAAAGTCCAAGGTGAAGAAGGATATCGTCGCCGCGCAGGCGGTGCTCGACGATGATCATTTCGGCCTGGAAAAGGTCAAGGATCGCATCATCGAATATCTTGCCGTCCAGGCGCGCACCAGCAAGCTGAAGGGCCCGATCCTCTGCCTCGTCGGCCCGCCAGGGGTGGGCAAGACCTCGCTCGGCCGTTCGATCGCCAAGGCGACGGGGCGCGAATTCGTGCGCCAGTCACTGGGCGGGATGCGCGACGAAGCCGAGATCCGTGGTCACCGGCGGACCTATATCGGCTCGATGCCGGGCAAGGTGTTGCAGAACCTCAAAAAGGCCGGCACCTCCAACCCGCTGTTCCTGCTCGATGAAATCGACAAGCTGGGCCAGGATTTCCGTGGCGATCCGTCTTCGGCGCTGCTCGAAGTGCTCGATCCCGAACAGAACAAGGCGTTCAACGACCATTATCTCGAGGTCGATTACGATCTTTCGGATGTGATGTTCGTGACGACGGCGAACAGCCTCAACATGCCGCAGGCGCTGCTCGATCGCATGGAGATCATCCAGCTGTCGGGTTATACCGAGGATGAAAAGGTCGAGATTGCCAAGCGCCATCTCGTTGAAAAGCAATATGAAGCCCACGGACTGAAGAAGTCGGAATTCAGCGTCACCGATGCGGCGCTGCGTGACCTGATCCGCTATTACACCCGTGAAGCCGGGGTGCGAACGCTCGAGCGCGAACTTGCCAAGCTGGCGCGCAAGTCGTTGCGGCGCATCCTTGAAGGCAAGGCCAAGTCGGTCATCGTCGATGTCGATAACCTTGCCGAATTTTCGGGCGTGCAGAAGTACCGCTATGGCGTGGGCGAAATCGAGGACCAGATCGGCGCCGTCACCGGCCTCGCCTGGACCGAAGTCGGTGGCGAGTTGCTGACCATCGAAGCCGTTACGGCGCCGGGTAAGGGGCTGGTCAAGACGACCGGCAAGCTGGGCGACGTGATGACCGAATCGATTTCGGCGGCGCTGTCGTTCACCAAGGCGCGCGCGGTGCATTACGGCATCAAGCCATCGCTTTTCGACAAAAAGGACATCCATGTCCATGTCCCCGAAGGTGCCACCCCCAAGGATGGCCCGTCGGCGGGTATCGCCATGGTCACCGCGATCGTTTCGACGCTGACCGGCATCGCGGTGCGCAAGGACGTGGCGATGACCGGCGAAGTCACGCTGCGCGGCCGCGTGCTGCCGATTGGCGGCTTGAAGGAAAAGCTGCTAGCGGCTTTGCGCGGCGGCATCACCACGGTGTTCATTCCGGCCGAGAACGAGAAGGACCTGGCCGAAATTCCGGCCAACGTCACCGACGGTATCCGCATCATCCCGGTTGCGCATGTCGATGAAGTGCTGGCGCAGGCGCTCGTGCTGCCCCTGGTGCCGATCGAATGGTCGGAAGCCGATGAACTGGCGGCGCGTCCCGATCCGGCAGTGGCCGACGTCGGCCTGCGCCACTGATCGCTGGCGGCGGCCGGGGTCCGGCCGCCGCTTCGGTTTGTTGCAAATTCGCCACGCTTTGGCTTGCGCAGCAATGCGTCGGACAATTGGGGCTTTGACAAGGGCGCGCGTCGCCCCAAGACTGGCGTTTTCTCCAAACGCCTGGGGCCAGCACCGCGATGAACAAGCAGGAACTTGCCAGCCGGGTGGCTGAAGCGACAGGGCAGGGCCGCCTCGAAACCGCGCGCACGATCGATACAATGCTCGAGATCATCACCGAAACCCTGGCGCGCGGCGAGGAAGTGCGTCTGGTCGGCTTTGGCAATTTCGTCGCCGGCACGCGCAAGGCGACAACCGGCCGCAACCCGCGCACCGGCGAGCCGATGAACCTCGCCGCCAGCATCGCGCCCAAGTTCCGCGTCGGGCGCAATTTGAAGGATGCATGCAATCCGGGGGGCGAGGGGGAATAAGCCTTCCCGCGCGCTGACCCCCTCTCCCGCCTGCGGGAGAGGCGAGAGACGCGCCAGCGTCCCGGGTGAGGGTGTCGACAAGTATCGGCGCGGGTATCCCCCCTCCCCCGCCGCGGTGGCGCGCGCGTCGCTGCGCCCGCACGCGGGAGGGGGGGGGGTAGTTACGTCAACGCCAGCAGCTCCGGCGCGACCCAGCCGCGCCGCGCCTCGACACT
>JBBRVH010000048.1:0-22575 GCA_038246995.1 Sphingomonadales bacterium | reverse complement strand
GTTGCCGGAGACGACGAACTGCTTGATGGCGTCGGTGACGTGCGGGATGACCTGCACGGTGGCACCCAGGAACTCGCCCTTGCGCTCCTTGGCGATAATGTCCTGATAGACGCGCCCCGAGGTGATATTGTCGGTTTGCCGTGACGCCACGCCGGTGAAGCGTTCGTAATGCCCCAGATCGAGATCGGTCTCGGCGCCATCGTCGGTCACATAGACTTCGCCGTGCTGATACGGCGACATCGTTCCGGGATCAACATTGAGATACGGATCGAATTTGCGGATGCGGACCGAATAGCCACGCGCCTGGAGCAGCGCAGCCAGCGAGGCGGCCATCAGGCCCTTGCCAAGCGAAGAGACCACGCCGCCGGTGATGAAAATAAACCGGGTCATGGGAGAAAAGTCCTAGCCCGGATCGGGGACCCGGCGCCAGTGGGGGTGACAAACTTGTTTGTGGATAACGGGGCATTTGCGTTTTGCAGAAGCGTGAAGCGGAGCCGGGAGACCCTCGACACCAACGAACGAAACTGTAAAAAATCGGCGTCACCCCCGCGCAGGCGGGGGCCCATCGCCTGAACGCCAATCTGGAGCACCCTCTTGATTACAGGCGGCTATGTCTACATTCTGGCCAGCCGAAAACAGGGTACGCTCTACATCGGCGTCACGTCGGATATCATCAAACGCCTGTCGGAACACCGGCAGAACCTGACACCGGGTTTCACGACCGAATATAATGTGAAGCGGCTCATGTGGTTGGAGCGCCATGAGGAAATCATCGCGGCTATCCGCCGCGAAAAACAGATCAAGAAATGGAATCGTGACTGGAAGATCAGGCTGATCGAAGCCCACAATCCCGACTGGGATGATCTTGCCATATCGATGTTCGGATTTGCGCCGTTACCCTTTGCGCGAGGGGCAGGCGATGGCCCCCGCCTACGCGGGGGTGACGGATATTCTTGGGCTACAGCCCAAGCCGGAAGCGCACCGCGGCGCCGGCATCGGTGGCGGCGCTGGCGACATGGCCAGGCTGGTCACGCCAGAACAGCCCCAGGCTGAACCACCCTGGCCCGAGCGCGCGGGCATAGCCGATTTCGGTGGCGATCTCGCGGCCACTGGGGGCGAGGCGCGCGGATTCCAGGGTGTCGCCGCCCAGCGCCAGCAGCGCCGATCCCCCGGCGCGCAGCGGCTGCGCGACCGTAAGGCTGAGGCTGTCATCGCCGAACACCCCGGCGCGCGTCAGGCTGAGCCGCGCCGCGGTGCTGGTCAGCCCCGACAGGCGTTGGACAAGGCCATTGCCGGTGAGATCGGCGCGGGTCGTGCCGATGCGCGCCTCGCCATTCAAAGCCCAGGCGCCGAGCGGCAGCGCCGCGTGCAGCACGGCGCTGGTCGTGGTGCCGCCAATGACGCCGAAAGGTGCCGAAAGGCGCGATCCGAACAGCGCGCCGCGTTCGGCGATGCGTTCGCCGGCAACCCCCAGCGCCAGTGCGCCGACCCGTCGGTCGAACCGCACCAACGCGCGGCTGGCGCGGGCATCACTCCCCTGCCCCAGCCGTGCTTCACCGACCGCGACACTGGCCGTCCAGCCGCCGAAGTGTTGCGCCACGGCCGCGCCGGCGAGATCGCGGCTGGCCATGCCGAAGCGGTCGATCTGTCCGGCGACCAGCGTGTCGGGCGCGCCCGCCACGCCCGCGGCATCGGCGACCAGACCGGCCAGCCCGGTGCCGAAGCCCAGCGCCGCCGTCCGCCCGCCGGCGAGCGGCAGCCGCGCCCGGCCCGAAACGAGCTGCCCGCGCCGGTCCGCCACCGGATTGCCCGCTGCCAGCACAGCGCCGCGCCAACCATTGTCATGCCACGCCACCGGCGCATCGCCGCGCACCCCGAAGCTGAGCGTTGCCGCCCCGATCCGGGCGCCGGTACTGTGCATCGCGTCGGCCAGCAGGCTGTTGGCGAGCCGCCCGGCATTGTCCCGGCGCAGCGCCGCCGCGACATTGACCGCAAAGGGCCGGTCATAATCATCGCGTGCCACCACCCGGCCCAGCGCCGCACCGGTTGCCCCGGCGTCGCCGAGCGGTGCCCCCAGGGCGCCGGCGATGCCATTCAACGGTAGCGCGACCTGCGCCACCGAAAGGCCGCCCACCGGCTGGAACGCCCGGGTGATATTGAGCGCGCCGCGGCCATAAACGGCGTCGGTGCCCGGCGCGCCCAGATCGTCGGCGGTGCGCAGCAGGATATCGACGATCTGGACATTGCTCAGCGTCGGAAAGGCACCGGCGAGCAGCGCGGCGGCGCCGGAGATGATCGGCGCCGCCTCCGACGTGCCGCTGTAGAGAAACGCAGTGCCGGTTTCATCGAAGCTGCGTACCCGCACGCCGAGCGTGACGAGGTAATTGTTCGCCACGGCGCCGGCGCGATTGCTGAAATCGGCGATCAGTTGCTGATCGTCGATGGCGCCGGCGACAATGACGGTGCCTGGCGCCGCCGCCGCAATGCCCGATGAGGCGAAGGGGTCGACCTCGGGGTTGCCGTCATTGCCGGCGGAGATGACCACGACAGCGCCGCTGCCGGTGGCGCGCGCCAGCGACGATCCGACCAAAAAGCCGACCGATGGCCCGCCGAGCGACAGGTTGACGACGCGCGCTCCGGCGGTGGCGGCGGTATCGAGCCCGGCAGCGATCGCCGTGCTGAGATAGGCGCAGCCTTCGGTGCTGGCGCAGCTTCCCGGGCGATCGGCGCGGATCGACAGGAGCGTTGCCGCAAAGGCGACGCCATGGATGCCGCTGTTGTTCTTCGCCGCGAGCAGGATACCCGACACTTCGGTGCCATGGCCGTCATCATCGCCAACCCCGCGCGTGCCGGCGGCATCGCGGCTGAGCGGCGAAATGCGCCCGGCGAATTCGAGACTGGTCGAATCAACCCCGCTGTCGATGACCGCGACAATCACCCCGGCACCGGTTGCCCCGGCGTTATAGGCGCCGATCGCCAGCGAAGCCGTGACGGCGTTCGACCGGCGAAATTCGGCGGTATCGAAATTGTTCGTCGGGGTGGGTGTCGGTGTCGGTGTTGGGGTTGGCGTTGGCGTCGGCGTCGGCGTCGGTGCGGGGCTGGGCGTCGGTGTCGGGATCGGGTTGACGCCGCCACCGCCGCCGCCACAGGCACTGAGCAAGGTCAGCGCGGCCACGCTGGCGGTGCGGTAAAGAAGCTGGCGCGACATGACGGCATCCTAAAGCCTCAGCGGCTGCCGCATAGCGAAATTCAACGCGTCTCGATCCGCGAATTGGCCTTGGTGTCGGGCAGGCGGATCGCCGCGACCAGCGCGATCGCGCACATGCCGGCAACATACCAGAAAAAGCCCGATTCATGGCCCGCCGACTTGAACGCCAGCGCGACATATTCGGCCGAGCCGCCGAACACCGCCACGCCGATGCCATAGGGCAGGCCGACCCCGAGCGCGCGGATGGCGGCGGGGAACATTTCGGCCTTCACCACCCCCGAAATCGCCGTGTAGCAGCTCAACACCGTCAGTGCCGCCATGATGAGAATGAACCCCGACAGCGGATCGCTCACCCGGCCGATCGCCGTCATCGCCGGGATAGTGAGCAGCGTGCCGAGCACACCGAAGGTGATCAGCAGCGGCCGCCGGCCGATACGGTCCGACAGCGCGCCGATCACCGGCTGGAGCAGCATGTAGCCGACCAGCGCCAGCGCCGACACGCTGGTGGCCTGCGGCTTCGACCACCCGGCGCTGAGCACCAGATATTTCTGCATGTAGGTCGTGAAGGTATAAAAGGCGAGGCTGCCGCCGGCGGTGAGCGCCAGCACCGTCGCCAGCGCGCGCGGGTGGGCGAGCAACTGGCGAACGAGGCTTTGCTGGCTGCCCGGCTTGACGTTCTTGAAGGCTTCGGTTTCCACCAGCCCCCGGCGCAGGAAAAACACCAGCACGGCACAGGCAGCGCCAAAGACAAAGGGAATGCGCCATCCCCAGGCTTCGAGCTCGGCCTCGGTCAGCAGCGCCTGCAGCGCGACAAGCAGGCCCAGCGCGAGCAATTGCCCGCCGATCAGCGTCACATACTGGAAACTGGCGAGAAAGCCGCGCCGGCGTTCATCGGCGACTTCGGACATGAACGTCGCCGACGCGCCATATTCGCCGCCGACCGACAAGCCCTGCACCAGCCGCGCGAACAGCAGCAGGAAAGGCGCCAACAGCCCGACCTGGTCATAAGTCGGCGAAATCGCGATGAGCAGCGAACCGGCGCACATCATCGCCACCGACAGCGTCAGCGCTGCCTTGCGCCCCTTGCGATCGGCATAGACGCCCAGGATCCAGCCACCGATCGGCCGCATCAGGAAGCCGACGGCAAAGACCGCCGCGGTATTGAGCGCCTGTGCCAGCGCATCGCCCTTGGGGAAAAAGCTTGGGCCGAAATACAGCGCGAACGCCGAATAGGCGTACCAGTCATACCATTCGACAAGATTGCCCGCCGAACCGCCGAAAATCTGGCGGGCCTGCGAAACCGGCTTTGCCGCAGCGAAAACCGGCCGCGCCATATTCGTGGTCGGCGCGGCTTCTTCCATCAGTTGACGAGCGGAACGCCGGTTGCCGGCGCTGGTGCAGGCGCGGGTGCCGGCGTCACTGCGGGTGCAACCCCGGGGATCGCCGGCGCCACAGGAGCCGGCGCGCTGCTTTGCGCGGCAAGGCTGGTATCGATCTTCCGGGGCTTGTTGGTGCCCGCCGCAAGCACGGCAAGGACGATCGACGACACGATGAACAGCACCGCGAGCACCGTCGTCGACCGGGTCAGCAGATTGGCCGCACCGCGCGCCGACATCAGCCCGCCGCCGGTGCCGCCGCCGATGCCCAGCCCGCCGCCTTCCGAACGCTGCAACAGGATCACGCCCACCAGGCCGATGGCGATGAGGGTATGGACGACAAGCAGGAAGGTGATCACGTCAGATTATCTTTCGGGCGACGATGCAAGCCGGCGATGTAGCGATGCCGCCGCCTTTGGGCAAGGTAGCGGCGATTCACGCCCTCCCCCCTGCGGGGAGGGCGACTCGCGAAGCGAGCGGGGTGGGGGTTGCGTTCGTGGCCACACGAGAACCCCCACCCCGCTCGGCCGGCGCCGAGTCGCCCTCCTCCTGCGGGAAGGGCGATGGTGCGCGCCCTATCCCGCCGCCACGGCAATCGCCACGAGGCTGGCCGCCGTCAGGCTCGCGCCGCCGACCAGCGCGCCGCCGACATTCGGCTGGCCCAGAAGCAGCGCGGCGTTGTCGGGCTTGACCGAGCCGCCATAAAGAATGCGCAAGCCCCGCCCCGCAGCCCCGAAGCGTTCGACCAGGCGTTCGCGGATGAAGCCATGGATGGCGGCGACATCCGCCGGCGTCGGCGTGCGGCCGGTGCCGATGGCCCAGACCGGTTCATAGGCAATGGTCAACCCGTCGGCGCTGTCGGGGAGCGATCCCGCCAATTGTGCCGCGACGACCGCTTCGGCCTGCCCGGCATCGCGCTGGCTTTCGGTTTCGCCGATGCACAGGATGACCTGCAACCCCGCGTCGCCCGCCGCGATCGCCTTGGCGCGGACATCGGCATCGGCTTCGCCCCCAAAACCATTGTCGCCGGTGCGGCGCTCGCTGTGGCCGACAATAACGAACTGCGCGCCAAGATCCGCCAGCATCGCCGCCGAAACACAGCCGGTATGCGCGCCAGACGGCATGGCATGACAATCCTGCCCGCCGATCCGCACCGCTCCCGCCGCAACGATAACGGCGCGATCTATCAGGGTGAAAGGCGGCGCCACCCACAGGTCGCTGCGCGCCGCCGCCATTGCGGCGATCTCGGCGATCGATTCGCCCAGGCCGTTCATTTTCCAATTGCCGACGATCAACGCCATTGCGCTTCATTCCCTGTCCGGTTCCAGCGTGTCTTGTGGCAAGCCGCCGCGCTCGTTACAACCCGCCGCCACTGCGCAACTGGTATCGATAGTCCCATGATCACCTTCATTCGTCGCTGGTTGACCAGCTGGCCCGTGCTGCTGCTGCTGGCGCTGGTGCTGGTCGCTTTTGCCGTCACCGGCATCGGCGATCCGTTCGCCGGGGGTGGCCCGGTCGGCTCGGTCGCCAAAGTCGGCGACCGGGTGGTCAGCGAGCCCGACCTGCTCAAGGCCTTCGATCGCATGGTGCGCAACGCCCGCCAGACGAACCCGGGCGTCAGCCAGACCGAATTCGCCAAACAAGGCGCCGTCACCGTCGCTGCCGACCAGTTGATCGGCCAGACCGCGGTGGAAACGCTGGCGGCAAAGGCCGGGATCGCGGCCTCGGAACGTGCCATCGGCGCCGTCATCGCCGGCATCCCGGCTTTCCAGAGCGGCGGTAAATTCGACGAAGCCACCTATCGCCGTGTCATCGCCGGCCAGCAACTGACCGAGGCCGAGCTCCACCAGGGCATCGGCGGCGATCTGGTCAGGAAGCAATTGCTCACGCCCGTCACGGCGGCGCTCGGCGTGCCGGCCGACATGGCGCGGCCCTATGCCCAGATGCTCGTCGATACCCATCGCGGCGGTGTCGCGCTGGTGCCGGTGGCTGCGACCGCCGCCCCCACCGAAGCCGAAATCGCCAAATTCTATGCCGACAACAAGGCACGCTTCACCGTGCCCGAGCGCCGGGCCTATCGCTATGCCATGATCGACAGCGCCGGCATCGTTGCCGCCGCCACGGTCACCGAAGCACAGATCGCCGCCGCCTTTGCCAAGGATCCGGCGCGCTATGGTGCCGCTGCCACCCGCCGGCTCGAACAGGTCGTCGTGCCCGATGAAGCCAAGGCACGCGCCATCGCGGCCGCGGCGGCCAGCGAAGGCTTCGGCAAGGCCGCCCAGCGGCTGGCCGGCTTTGGTGCCGCCGATATCGACCTTGGCGAACAATCGCGCGAAGCCTTTGGCAAGGCGACCAGCGCTGCGGTCGCCGATGCGGCCTTTGCCGCTGCCCTTGGCGGCATCACCGCGCCGATCAAGACCGCCTATGGCTGGCATGTCGTGCGCGTTGCCGCCCTTGGTGCCG
Source organism: Sphingomonadales bacterium (assembly GCA_038246995.1). Lineage (GTDB taxonomy): Bacteria > Pseudomonadota > Alphaproteobacteria > Sphingomonadales > Sphingomonadaceae > Sandarakinorhabdus. The sequence continues at coordinate 15,528 of JBBRVH010000048.1, read as the reverse complement.
CCGGCAAATCGCTGGCGCAGGCGCGCGCCGCCGTCGAGGCCGATTTGAAAAAGACCGCCGGCAGTGCCGCGCTCGGTGATCTGGTTGCAGCGATCGACGATGGGGTCGAATCCGGCAAGAGCTTTGCCGACATTGCCAAGGACCAGAAACTGGCCATCCTGGCACAGACGCCGGTGACCAAGGAAGGCACCGCCCCCGGCGCCGCGCCGTTGACCGGAGAAGCAATCGCCATTGCCGCCAAGGCCTTTCGCCACGAACCCGGTGATGGCGCCGCCGTTGAAGATCTGGGCGGCGGCAAGTTGATCGTCATCGAAACCATGGCGGTGTCACCGGCAGCACCGCAGCCGCTCGCCGACGTTCGCGCCGTGGCGATGGCAGGGGCCGCACAGGCCAAGGCGATGGCGGCGGCACGCGGCAAGGCCGATGCGGTCGTTGCCGCGGTGCGCAAGGGCATGGCCTTCGATGCGGCGCTGGCAGCGCAGGGGCTGCCGCCGGCACAGCCGCTTGCCGGCCGGCGCCTCGATGTTGCCCAGCAGCAGCAGGTGCCGCCGATCGTCCAGGCCTTTCTCGAAACACCCAAAGGCAGCGTGCAGGTATTGCCGGGCGGCCAGGGCTGGGTGCTCATCCACACCAGCGCCATCGAACCCGGCAAGATCGACGCCGTCCCCGGCCTGCTCGAAGCCGGCCGCCGTGACATTGCGGCGCAAGTGCCCGAAGAGTTCGCGGCGGCCTTTGCGCTCGCTTCGGAACGGGCGCTCGGCACGACGCGCAATGCGAAGACCATCACCGCCATCAGCCGCCGCCTGTCGGGCCTCGACAGCGGCACGCCGTAACTTGGGCGATTTCGGCCGCATCGCCCCCGATCGGGACAGTGTCGTGACGGCGCTTGGCGAGGGCCGGGCGCAACTGGTGTGGACGCGGATCGTCGCCGATACCGAAACGCCCGTCTCGGCCATGCTCAAGCTCGGCGCGGCGCAAAGCGGCAGTTTCCTGCTCGAATCGGTCGAAGGCGGCCAGGTCCGCGGCCGCTATTCGCTGCTCGGGCTCGATCCCGACCTGGTCTGGCGCGCCACCGGCGACACGTCCGAAATCAACCGCGACTGGCGCACCGACCGCAGCGCCTTCGTGGCCGTTCCCGGCGGCGCGCTGGCGGCGCTGCGCGGGCTGGTCGCCGAAGCGCGCGCCGATGTGCCGCCGGCGCTGCCCCCGGCACTCGCCTGCCTTGTCGGCTATATCGGCTATGAATCGGTACGGCTGGTCGAACCCAGCGTACCGGGCAATGCGCCGTCACCGCTCGGCCTGCCGGACATGCTGTTCGTGCGGCCGACGCTGCTGCTGGTCTTCGATCGGTTGAAGGACGAATTGTTCTTCGTCGCGCCGATCTTTGCAGCGGCTGATCCGGGCGCTGCCTATGCCGATGCCGTAGACCGCATCGAAGCCGCACAGGCCCGCCTTGGCCGCGCCCAGCCGCCGCGGGCCGCCGCAGCCACCGCTCTGCCGGATGGCAGCGCAACGCCGGTCGTCGGCGCAGCGCGCTATGCCGAGATGGTGGCGCGCGCCAAGGACTATATCTTTGCCGGCGATGTCTTTCAGGTCGTGCTGGCGCAGCGCTTCTGCGTCGATTTCCCGTTGCCGCCGCTCGATCTCTATCGCGCGCTGCGGCGGATCAACCCGTCGCCTTTCCTCTATTTCCTCGATCTGCCCGATTTCGCGCTGGTCGGATCGAGTCCCGAAATCCTCGTCCGTGTGCGCGATGGCGAAGTCACCATCCGGCCGATTGCCGGCACCAGGCCAAGGGGCCGCGACGCGGTGGAAGATGCCGAAAACAAGGCCAGCCTGCTCGCCGATGCCAAGGAACAGGCCGAGCATCTGATGCTGCTCGATCTCGGGCGCCACGATACCGGGCGGGTTTCCTTGCCCGGCACGGTGACGGTTACCGATCGCGCCGGCGTGGAATTCTACAGCCATGTCATGCACATCGTCTCGAACGTGCGTGGCCGGCTCGATCCAAGGCATGATGCCATCGACGCGCTGCTCGCGGGCTTCCCTGCCGGCACGGTATCGGGCGCGCCCAAGGTGCGCGCCATGCAGGTCATCGCCGAGCTCGAACCCGAAGCGCGCGGCGCCTATGCCGGCGGGGTCGGGTATTTCAGCCCCGATGGATCGATGGATTCCTGCATCGTGCTGCGCACCGCGGTGGTCAAGGACGGCGTCATGCACGTCCAGGCCGGCGCCGGGATCGTTGCCGACAGTATCGCCGAATATGAACAGCGCGAATGCGAGGCCAAGGCCGGCGCCTTGATGGCGGCAGCGCGCGAAGCCCTGCAGGCCGCCGCTGCGCCCGGTTTCGGACAATAGTTCGGACAATAGGCCGCACGGCCTCGCCACCCGCGCTGCCAACGGCTATCGATGGTTTTTAGTCAGGAGTGTTTCGCATGCCCAAGGCCATCTGGAACGGCGTCACCATCGCCGACAGCAACGATACCGTGGTTGTCGAAGGCAATCATTATTTCCGCATCGATGCGGTCGACCCGGCCATGCTCAAACCCAGCCCGACAACGACCGTCTGTGGCTGGAAAGGCACGGCCAATTACTGGACGCTGGTCGCCGGCGGCGCCGAAAACAAGGACGCGGCCTGGTATTATGCCGACCCCAAGCCGGCGGCGTCCGAAATCAAGGGCCGGCTGGCCTTCTGGAAGGGCGTCAAGGTCGGTTGAGTTTAGCGAAATAACGTACACCGGGTAAATTCTCGAAGTCGGTATCCTGCGTCCAGAGTTCGGCACCGAAACGTTGGGCAACGGCGTAGATGATACTGTCCGCCATCGGCAGCTGGTGTTCGACCGAGAGGATCGCCGCATCGGTGGCAAGTTGCGCATCGAGTGGTTCGACGCGGCCAAGATTCATATAGCCAAGTGCCGACCGCGCCCGCTCCGGGGTCTGTGTGCGCAGGACAAGGCGGGCGACTTCAAAAATGGCTATAGCCGGCACGATGAGATTATCGATATCGACTATCGCCGGCCGAAAGTTGGCGGCGCCATAACCGTCAAGCAGGAACTCGATCCAACCACTCGAATCGACAACAATCGCCGCCACGGTCAGAATTCCCGATCTTCATCCTCGCGCTCAAATTCGAAATCGGCAGGCCCGAGGATTCCCTGCGCCTCGGCGATCGGGCCGACCGGCACAAGATGCACTTCGCCCTTCCAGACGATCGGCTGTAATTTTTGGCCCGGCTTCCAGCCCAGCCGCTCGCGCGCCTCACGCGGAATGACAATCTGGAACTTGGATGAAAGAGTTACAGCCGCCATCTTGCGCTTCCTTGATCGATACGAATTTCGTAGCACAGAATTCAATTTTCAGCAATTGCCGCCCCGGGATGACGCGCCGCTCTGGACCCGCTAGAGGGTTAATCCATGATCCTCGTCATCGACAATTACGACAGCTTCACCTTCAACCTCGTGCATTATCTGCTCGAGCTTGGCGCCGAAACGCGGGTCATCCGCAATGATGCGATCACCGCCGCCGAAGCGATTGCCCTGCAACCCCGGGCGATACTGTTGTCGCCCGGGCCGTGCACGCCGAACGAAGCCGGCGTCTGCCTCGATCTCATCGCCGCCGCGGCTGCCACGCGGCTGCCGCTGCTTGGCGTCTGCCTCGGCCATCAATCGCTCGGCCAGGCCTTTGGCGGCACGGTGGTGCGCGCGCCGCAAGTCATGCACGGCAAGAGAAGTGCGATGACCCATGATGGCAGCGGCATCTTTGCCGGCCTGCCCAGCCCGTTCCAGGCGACACGCTATCATTCCCTGATCGTTCGCGAGGATGATCTGCCCGATTGTTTCGCCATCAACGCCCGCAGCCCCGACGGCGTCACCATGGGCATGCGCCACAAGGACCTGCCGCTCCACGGCGTGCAGTTCCACCCCGAAAGCATCGCTACCGAACATGGCCATGCCATGCTCGCCAATTTCATGACCCTCGCCGGGATGCAGCCCCGACCGCTGGCGCGCGCGGCGTGAGCCGGCCGCTGCCCGACGCCGGGGCCGAACTGCCCCCCGATGTCGCCGCCGATGCCTTTGCGCGCATCTTCGATGGCATGGCCGATGACCGTTCGCTGGCGAACTTTCTTGTCGCCCTCGCCGATCGCGGCGAAACGGTCGACGAGATCGTTGCCGCTGCATCAATGCTCAGGTTGCGTGTAAATAACCCGCTCCATTATCCTGATGCGATTGATGTTTGTGGCACCGGCGGCGATGGCAAACACAGCCTTAACGTCTCGACGGCGGTAGCGATCGTCGTTGCCGCCTGCGGAGTCAGGGTCGCCAAACACGGCAATCGCGCTGCCTCCTCGGCCAGCGGCGCTGCCGATGTGCTTGCCGAACTCGGCATTCCGGAATTGCCCTTCGACAGGCTTGGGCCGTGCCTCGAAAGCACCGGCATCACCTTCCTCCACGCCGCGCGCCACCATCCGGCGATGGCCCGCGTCGCCCCGGTGCGCCGCGCGCTCGGCCGGCGGACGATCTTCAACCTGCTCGGCCCGCTCGCCAATCCGGCCGGGGTAAAGCGGCAACTGGTCGGGGTTTATGATCCGGGGCGCTTGCCCGCCATGGCACAGGCGCTGGCAGCGCTCGGTTCCGAATGCGCCATGATTGTCCATGGCGACGGCTATGACGAACTGACCGTGACCGAAGACAACAATGTTATTCGCTTTGGTTTTCAAGGTGTCCCGGACTTTTGCGCAGATACTGTCTCACCTGAAAGTGCCGGCGTCGGTCGTCATCCCGAAGCCGCGCTCGCCGGCGGTGACCCGGCGCACAACGCCGCCCGGCTCCGCGCCCTGCTTGCCGGCGAACAGGGCGCCTATCACGATATCGTCGTGCTCAATGCCGCCGCCGCGCTGACGGTGGCCCGCGACGAACCGCTGCCTGTCGCCGCCGGCACCGCCCGCGACGCGCTCGCTTCGGGCGCTGCCGCCGATACTCTTGCCCGTTGGAGCGCCTTTCGATGACCGACACCCTGGCGATGATCTGCGACCACAAGCGCAGCCTGGTCGCTGCCGCCCGTGCCGCGCGCAGCCTTGCCGATCTGGAGGCGGCGGCTGCCGCTGCCGACCCGGTGCGCGGCTTCATCGCCGCGATCCACACCGCGCATACGCAGGGCCGCGCGGCGCTGATCGCCGAAGTGAAGAAGGCCAGCCCCTCCAAAGGCCTGATCCGCGCCGATTTCGACCCGGCAGCGCTCGCTGCTGCCTATCAGGCCGGCGGTGCCGCCTGCTTGTCGGTGCTGACCGAAGATCGCTGGTTTCTGGGCGGCGACGCCTATCTTGTTGCCGCGCGCGCCGCCTGCACCCTGCCGGTCATCCGCAAGGATTTCATCGTCGATCCCTGGCAGGTCATCGAAGCCCGCGCCATCGGCGCCGATGCCGTGCTGCTGATCATGGCGGCGCTGTCGGATGCCCAGGCGGCGGAACTGGAATCCGTCGCCAGCGCGCACAATCTCGACGTGCTGGTCGAGGTGCATGACGCCGCAGAGCGCGACCGGGCGCTCAAGCTCAAGACGCCGTTGCTCGGCATCAACAATCGTAATCTCAAGACATTGGCAGTCGATCTTGCGACTTCGTTCGAACTCGCCAACACCCCCGGCCGCACGCTCGTCGCGGAAAGCGGCCTGTCCGGCCCCGGTGACCTGACGGCGTTGCAGGCCGTTGGCGTCAACACCTTTCTTGTCGGGGAATCGCTGATGCGCCAGGCCGATGTCACCGCTGCGACCCGCAGCCTGCTGGGACTCGCGGCAGATGCCGCAAACCTGACTGTCCTGGCATGACGCTGACCCATCTCGATGCCCAGGGTGCCGCGCGCATGGTCGATGTTTCGGCCAAGCCGGCGACGCGGCGCGAGGCCGTTGCGACAGGCCATATTGCCATCAATGCCGCCGCGCTGGCCGCGATCAAGACGCAAGCGGTTGCCAAGGGCGATGTCCTCGCCGTGGCACGCATCGCGGGTATCATGGCGGCCAAGCGCACCGCCGATCTCATCCCGCTCTGCCACCCGCTGCCGCTCGATGCAGTGACGGTCGATCTGGTTATCGAAGCCGATGGAGTGCGTGCCACCGCCAGTGTGATCACCACCCATGGGACTGGCGTCGAAATGGAAGCAATGACAGCAGTTTCCGTGGCTTTGCTGACAATCTACGACATGGCCAAGGCGATGGACCGCGGCATGACGATTTCGGGTGTGCGCCTGCTGAAGAAATCCGGCGGGCGTTCAGGCGAGTGGATGGCGGACGAATGGGTCGCCCCCTGATGGCGCTGCTGCCGGTCGCCGAAGCGCTCGACCGGCTTTTGGCGGGCGTTGGCCCGCTACCGGCTGAAACGGTTCCGCTTGGCGCCGCGCGCGGCCGCATCCTCGCTACCGATGTCACCGCCAGACTGACCCAGCCGCCCTTCGATGCCGCCGCCATGGATGGTTATGCGATCCGCTGGGCCGATCGCGCCGGGCCTTGGGCAATCATCGGCGAAAGCGCCGCCGGCCATGGCTTTGCCGGTTCGGTGGGCCCAGGCGAAGCCGCGCGCATCTTCACCGGCGCGCCGCTGCCCCCCGGGTCCGACACGATCGTCGTGCAGGAAGAAATCGTCCGTGCCGACGCCATCGCGACCCTGTCGGGTGAAGGCCCGCCGCGCGAGGGCGCCCATATCCGCAAGGCCGGGCAGGATTTTGCCGCCGGCGCACCGATCGCACGAGCGGGTGACCGGCTTACCCCGGCACGCCTCGGGCTGGTGGCCGCCGCCGGCCATGGCGAGATCAGCGTGGTGCGCCGGCCGCGCGTCACGTTGATCACCACCGGTGACGAACTGGTACCGCCCGGCACGCTGCCCGGGCCAAGCCAGATCGTCAGTTCGAACAACATCATGATCGCAGCGCTGTGCGAAGCCGTGGGCGCGACGACGGCCGACCCGGGGATCATTCCCGATCGGCGCGAGGCCCTGGCGGCGGCGCTGCTCGCGGCGGACAGCGATCTTGTCATCACCATCGGTGGCGCCTCGGTCGGGGATCATGATCTCGTCGTGCCGGTGCTGCGCGATCTGGGTGCGGAGATCGATTTCTGGAAGATCGCCATGCGACCAGGCAAGCCGATGCTCGCAGGCATCCTGCGCGGGCGCCGCATCATCGGCCTGCCGGGCAATCCGGTATCGGCCTATGTCGGCGCGCTGTTGTTCGTGCTGCCACTGCTGGCACGACTCGGCGGGCGCAAGGCGGCGCTGCGCGTCGAAAAATTGCCGCTCGCGGCGCCGCTTGGGCCCAATGGCGTGCGGCGTGACCATCTGCGCGCACAACGCACTGCGGCGGGGGTGGCCGTGTTCGCCGCGCAGGATTCGGCGCTGCTCGGACGGCTGGCGGCCGCCGATTGTCTGGTCATCCGCGAACCCGGCGCCGCAGCCGCACTGGCCGGCGAAACGGTCGATTGCATCCTGCTTGACAGTATCGGGGATGTTTCCTAAACGTTCCGCATGTGTTCCTCAACGGAGGTGGCGATGCTGACGCGCAAGCAACAGGAACTGCTTAGTTTTATCGATGATCGGCTGCGGGCCGATGGCGTATCGCCGTCGTTCGAGGAAATGAAGGACGCGCTGCAACTTCGCTCCAAATCGGGTGTCCATCGCCTGATCAACGCGCTCGAGGAACGCCGCTTCATCCGCCGCCTGCCCAACCGGGCCCGCGCGCTCGAAGTGCTGCAGATGCCCGAGGCGCTGCGCGCGGTGAAGCCGGCGCTGAAGCTGGTGCCGCCGGCCCCGGCACCCCGCCCGCCTGTCCAGGCAATGATTGCTGCCAATGATACGATCATCGTGCCGCTGCACGGTCGCATCGCCGCCGGTCTGCCGGTCGAAGCGCTGGAAAGCGATCGCTCGATGTCGGTGCCCGCGGCGCTGCTCGGGCCGGGTGACCATTATGCGCTCGAAGTATCGGGCGATTCGATGATCGAAGCCGGGATTTTCGATGGTGACTATGCGCTGATCAAGCGCTGCGACGATGCCCGTGATGGCGATATCGTCGTCGCGCTGATCGACGATGCCGAAGCGACGCTGAAATATCTGCATCGCGAAAAGCATTTCGTCCGGCTCGATCCGGCCAATGCCGCCTATCAGCCGCAGCGCTATGAAGCGCAGCGCGTCCGCGTCCAGGGCAAGCTGGCCGGGTTGCTGCGTCGCTATCACTGAAAGCCGACGCCCTTCCCGCTGCTCGAAATCGTCGCCTGCGGTTGCCGTGAGGGAGACTTGGCGTCAGCCAAATTGGGTGGGGGTCCAAATGTAGCGGCACTGGCACCCCCACCCCGCTCGGGCGTTGCCCGATTCGCCCTCCCCTCAAGGGGGAGGGAATTGGTCCCCTTACGACAGCAGCACCGCCGGTGAACAGGCATGCCAGGCCAGCCACACCGGCTCGCCGATGGCAAAATCTTCCTGGTCCCAACGCGTCAGGTTCGGCCGCAGTGCCTTGACCGTCCGGCCACTCGCCAGTTCGACATCATAGGTCGATTCCGAACCGAGATAATGGATGTGCCGGATGACGCCGGCAGCATGGTTGTGCCCGGCCGGAGCATCGTCGACCGGCGCCAGCGACGCTTCTTCCCCGCGTTTGTGCAGTTCGATCTTTTCGGGCCGCATCGCCAGCCACAGCGTCGTCCCCTGCCCGCCGGTGACGCCATGATCGAGCCAGACCGGCAACGCCAGATCGGGCGCTGTCACCACGGCATGGTCGGGTGCGTCGATGACAAGCCGGCCTTCGAACAAATTCACCTGGCCGATGAAATCGGCAACGAAACGCGACGCCGGGAACTCGTACAGGTCCGACGGCGTCGCCACCTGTTGCAACAGTCCGCGATTCATCACGGCGCAACGGCACGCCATCGCCAGCGCTTCGTCCTGATCATGGGTCACCATGACGAACGTAATGCCAAGCTTCTCCTGTAGCTGGGCCAATTCCGCCCGCATCGCATCGCGCAGCTTGGCATCGAGCGCCGACAGCGGTTCATCGAGCAGCAGCACCCGCGGCCGCTTGACCAGCGCGCGCGCCAACGCAACCCGCTGCCGCTGGCCCCCGGACAATTGGTCGGGGGCGCGCGTCTCCAGCCCATCGAGCTTGACCAGCGCCAGCGCCTCGGCGACCCGCGCGGCGCGTGTCGCCGCCGCCACGCCATCGACCCTCAGGCCATAGCCGACATTGTCCGCGATGTTCATGTGCGGAAACACGGCATAGTTCTGGAACACCATGTTGACCGGGCGCCGGTTGGGCGGCACGCGGCTGACATCGATACCGTCGATGAAGATGCGGCCCGCGCTGGGGGTTTCGAAGCCGGCGAGCATGCGCAGCAGGGTCGTCTTGCCGCACCCCGAGGGGCCGAGCAGCGCGAAAAATTCGCCTTCGGCAATATCGAGCGTCACGTCATCGACGGCGACGACCTTGCCGAAGCGCTTGCTGACATTTTCGAAGCGGATGATCGGGGGCTTGGTCATGCGGCGTGCTTCGCGATGTCGCTGCCCTGCAACCGCAGCGCCAGCGCGGTCAGGCCGGCGGTGAGGAGGATCAGCAGCGTCGAGGCGGCGTTGACTTCGGGCGTTACCGAAAAGCGTACCATCGCATAGATCTTGACCGGAAAGGTCACCGTGTCGGGTCCCGAAGTGAAGAACGTGATGACGAAATCATCGAGGCTGAGGGTGAAGGCGAGCAGCGCGCCGGCGACCAGCCCGGGGCGCAGGTGCGGCAGCAGGATATCGCGCAGGATCTGCCAATCCGAAGCGCCCAGATCGCGCGCCGCTTCCTCGAGATCGCGGTCGAAACTCGCCAGCCGGGCACGGACAACGAGCGCGACGAAGCTGAACGAAAAACTGGCATGGGCGATGATGATGGCGCCAAGGTTGAACGGCCAGGCCAGTCCGGTCGGCCAGGGCAGCACGCTGGAAAAGAACACCAGGAACGCCACGCCAAGGCAGATTTCGGGTACGACAAGGGGCAGCGCCAACAGCCCTTCCAGCCCGGCCTTGCCCGGAAAGCGAAAGCGCCACAGCGCCAGCGCGACAAGCGTGCCGAGCCCCAGGCTGATCGCGCTCGATACCAGCGCGATGACCAGCGAATTGCCGAAGGCCTGCACCAGTTCGGCATCCTGGAACAGCGCCGCGTACCAGCGCGTCGTGAAACCGCGCCAAACGATCGTGCGCTTCGAATCGTTGAAGCTGAACAGCATCAGGATCGCCAGCGGCGCATACAGGAACAGCCCGACCGCGGCGAGCCACAGCCGCAGCGGCCAGCGGCCGAGATAATCGAGCGGGCCCTTCATCGCCGGCCTCGGGAAACCAGGGATTGCAGCGCGATCGCGGCAAAGGTCAGGTAGATCAGCAGGAACGACAGCGCGGCGCCGAACGGCCAGTCATTCGCCGATTTGAACTGGCGCTCGATGATGTTGGCAATCATCAGGCTGTTGGTGCCGCCAAGCAGATCGGGGGTAAGATAGGCCCCCAGCGCCGGGATGAAGGTGATGATCAGCCCCGAGACGATGCCCGGCAGCGCCAGCGGCACGACAATGCGGGCAAAGGTGGCAAGATGCCCGGCGCCCAGATCCAGACTGGCTTCGACAAGCGAGCGATCGAGCCGGTCGAGCGCGGCGTAAAGCGGCAGCACCATGAAAGGCAGATGCACATAGACCAGCCCGAAGACCACCGCGAAATTGTTGTGGAGCAGGTCGAACGGCCCCAGCCCGAGCCGCCCCAGCGCCGTGTTGATGCTGCCTTCGGTGCGCAGCACCGCCATCAACGCATAGGTGCGGATGAGCAGGTTGGTCCAGAAGGGCAGCATGACGAGCAGCAACAGCCAGACTCGCAGGCGCGGGCTGGCAAAGGTGATGGCGACGGCGACCGGAAAGCCGATGACGAGGCAGAGCAACGTGGTCAGCGCCGCCACCCCCAGCGATTTGCCGATGATGGCCAGATAGAGCGGCTTCAGCGCCCGCGCGTAATTGCCGAAACCGCCGGTGATGGCGATTTCGGTAAGCGAGACATTTTCACCCAGGCTGTACCCCCAGATGATGGCGAGCGGCGCCAGGAAGAAGCCGAACAACCACAGCAAGGGCGGCGAGACGAGCAAAGCGAAAGTGCCGCGCGCGGTCCGCCAGCTTTGGGGCGTGGCGATTGTCATGCCGCCAAAATCTCCGTCATCGCTTCATCGACGACCCGCGCCCGGGCAATGCCTTCGAAATCGCCATATTCGCACTTGGCCAGCACCGCCGCCGGCGGGAAGATCACCGGGTTGCGGCGATAATCATCGGGCATCAGCGCAAGCGCAGCGGCATTGGGACTGGGGTAGCGAATAGTCCGCGAAATCGCCGCCGATACCTTGGCATCGAGCAGATAATTTATGAAACGATGGGCATTGTCGGGCCGCGGTGCCGCCTTGGGAATGCACAGGCAATCCGACGCCAGCAGCGACCCTTCGCGCGGCACGACAAAGCCGATATCCGGATCATCGACCATTATTTGCGCGATATCGCCATTATATTCGGCAACGATATCGACATCGCCGGCGGCGAGCAGGTCCTGGCCTTCGTCGTGATGGAAAACCTTGATATGCGGCTTTTGCCGGATCATCATGTCGACGACGCGCCGCGTCATGCCAGGCGAAACACCGCGCACCGAAGACCCGAGATATTTGGCGCCGACGCGGATGATATCGTCGCTTTCGGCGAACAGCCCGATCCGCCCCGCATAGCGATCGGAATCGAAAACCCATTTCCAGCTGTCGGGCACGCCATCGACCCGTGATTTGCGATAACCGATGCCGAGCACCAGCCAGGTATAGGGCACCGAAAAGCGCCGCCCCGGATCGTAAGGCACAGTGACGAATTCGGGCAACAAATTGCGCAGATTGGGGAGCCGGCGATGATCCAGCGGTTGCAGCAGGTCGGAAAGGCGCAATCGCGTCACGAACTCGTTCGCCGGCACGATGACGTCGAAACCCGGATTGCCCGCCTTCATTCGCGCGAACAATTCATCGGTATTGCCGAACAGGCTCATCTGCACGTCGATGCCGGTTGCGGCCTTGAAATCGGCGAGCGTGGTATCACCGATATAGGTGTCCCAATTGTAGAAATTGACCCGGCGCTCCTCGCCGTTGGCGCCGCGCGGCCCGGCGGGGCCACAGCCAGACAGGGTCAGGCCGGCGGCCAGGCCGGTGAGCAGACTACGCCGGGCGAGCAAGGCGGGGTGGCATCGGCAAGGTGGAAATCAGGCTCCTGAGTGCGGGCGGTCGCGAATGCATACCCCTAAGCCATGCGGCCGATAAGGAAAATCCCGTGTTCGCCGATTGCCATCCGCGCCCCCTTGCGTCACAAATCGCAGCATTGAACGGTTGACCCTCCCGGCAAGGGGCGGCGGCCACGGGGAGGACGAAACGATGCAGACGAGCCGGCGCGAAACGCTTGCGATGATGGGCGGCATGGCCGCTGCAACCATGATGGGCAGCGCCGCACAGGCCGCGCCCAGGCTCGGCAGCGCGAAAAAAACGCTCTACTGGGTCGCCACCGTCACGCCCTGCGACAAACGCGGCAATTTCGATCCCGGCGCCATGGCGGCGGTCATGCAATGGCACAAGAAATGCGGCGCCGATGGTGTGGTGGTGCTCGGCACCTCGGGCGAATTTCCGTCGTTCACCGTCAAGGAACGCCGCACCGTCACCGAAACCGTGCTCAAGAACCGCAACGGCCTCAACGTCATCGTCGGGCCGGGCACGACCAACCTTGCCGATACGATCGAGCTTGCGAAGCACGCCGAAAGCAACGGCGCCGATGGCCTGCTGGTCATCCCGCCCTTTTACTTCAACGAACCGCCGCTCGATGGCCTCACGGATTATTACAAGCGGCTGATGGATGCCTGTGGCCTGCCGACGAACCTGTATCACATCCCCGGCACCAGCGAGGTTTCGATCACGCTCGAACTGCTCAAGGCCTTGTCGGGCTATGATCACCTTGCCGGGATCAAGGATTCGTCGGGCTCGGTCGAAGGCTATGGCAAGTTCGTCGAGGCGTTTCCGGCACTCAACATGCGCTGCGGCACCAACAACAACCTCGAAGTCGCGCTGAAGAACGGCATGGGCACGATCCTTGCCGATGGCAACCAGTTCAGCGCCAAATGCGCCGCGATCTTCAAGGCCTATCATGCCGGTGGCGACTGGCAGGCCGAACTGGCGAAACTGCGTGCCGCGCAGCGCACGATGCGCGAGGCGGCGATGGGCGGCAACACCTATGCCGTGATGAAATACATCCTGTCGCTCGAAATGGGCGGGCCGGAAATGTATGCGCGCACACCGATGCCGCAATTGACCGATGCGCAGCGCGTTTCGATCAAGGCGGCGCTCGGCCGCGTCAACGCGGCCTGAGGGGGAAGACCGATGAAAAATCTCACCCTGCTCGCCGTGCTGCTCAGCGCCGCCCCTGTGCTGGCGCAAGTGAACGGCGCGCCCGCCGCTCGCAAGGACAAATCGGTCAACTGGCCAACCTATAATGCCGATCTGGCCGGCAGCCGCTATTTGCCGCTCGCCCAGATCGACGCCAGCAATTTCAAGGACCTGGAAATCGCCTGGCGCTTCAAGACCGACATGTTCGGCAGCCGGCCGGAATATAAGCTCGAAGGCACCCCGCTGGCGGTCGATGGCGTTCTCTACACCACCGCCGGCACGCGCCGCGCCGTCGTGGCGCTCAACGCCGTCACCGGCGAACTGCTGTGGTCGTACAGCCTGCACGAAGGCAAGCGCAGCGCCGAAAGCCCGCGCGCCCTGTCGGGCCGCGGCCTGTCCTATTGGACCGATGGCACGAAGCGCCGCATCCTTTACACCACCATCGGCTATCGGCTGATCAGCCTTGATGCCGATACCGGGCAGCCCGACCCCGATTTCGGCGAAAAGGGCATGGTCGACCTGAAGAAGGATTGGGACCAGGAAGCGCTCGATCCCGAAACCGGCGAGGCCGGGGCGCATTCGGCGCCGGCGATTTCGGGCAATACCATCATCATCGGCGCTGCCTTCCGCGAAGGCTTCACGCCGAAAAACAAGAACAACACCAAGGGCTATGTCCGCGCCTTCGACGTGCGCACCGGCAAGCGGCTGTGGACTTTCCACACCATCCCCAAGCCCGGCGAATTCGGTTACGAGACCTGGTTCGACAAAAGCGCCGACACGACGGGCAATGCCGGCGTGTGGACCCAGATCTCGATCGATCCCGAACTCAACCTGGCCTATCTCAACGTCGAATCGCCGACGAGCGATTTTTACGGCGGCCATCGTCCCGGCCCCGGGCTTTACGGCAACAGCATCGTCGCCGTCGACCTGACGACCGGCGCGCGCAAATGGCATTACCAGTTGATCCATCACGAAATCTGGGATCTCGACAACAGCTCGGCACCGCTGCTGATGAACGTCGCGGTCGATGGCAAGCAGCGCAAGGTCGTCGGCATTCCGTCGAAACAGGGCTTTTTCTATGTCCTCGATCGCGCCACCGGCAAGCCGGTGTGGCCGATCAAGGAAGTGAAAGTGCCTGTCGGCACGGTGCCGGGCGAATGGTATTCGCCGACCCAGCCGATCCCGACCAAGCCCGCCGCCTATGGCCGCAATGGCTATCTTGAATCCGACCTCATCGATTTCACCCCCGAATTGAAGGCCAAGGCGGTCGAACTGGTCAAGCGCTACCAGCTTGGCCCGGTCTATACCCCGCCGATCATCTCGACCAAGGACAAGCTCGGCGTCATCAACAATTGGGCGCAGGGTGGGACGAACTGGCCGGGCGGATCGTTCGATCCCGAAACCGGCATCGCCTTTGTCTATGCCTGTGGCACCTGCATTTCGACGACCGGGCTGCAGCCCGGGCCGCAGGGCATGACCAACATCAAATGGGTGGTCGGCGTCGATGGCGTGCCGGTGCAGATGATCAAGGGCCCGGGCGAAGGCGCCGGTGCCGACAGCCCTGCCCTGCCCGCAACGGCGGGCGGCGGCGCGCCGCGGCTGGCGGTCGATGGCCTGCCCCTGATGAAGCCGCCCTATGGCACGTTGAGCGCGATCGACATCAACAAGGGCGAGATCAAATGGCAGATCGCCCATGGCGAAACGCCCGATTTCGTGCGCAACAGCCCGGCCTTGAAAGGCGTCACCATCCCGCGCACCGGCCAGGCGACCTATCAGATCGGCACGCTCGTCACCAAGTCGCTGGTCATCGCCGGCGAAAACCAGTTCACCACGACCGAAGATCATCCCCGCGGCGCCATGCTGCGCGCCTATGACAAGGGCAGCGGCCTGGAAGTCGGCGCGGTGTTCATGCCGGCGCCGCAATCGGGGTCACCGATGACCTATATGGTCGGCGACAAGCAGTATATCGTGGTGGCGACAAGCGGCGGCAGCGCGTCGGGCGAATATATCGCCTACACGCTGCCGGACCGGCGCTGAACGAACCTCCCTCCCCCTGGCGGGGAGGGCGACTCGCGAAGCGAGCGGGGTGGGGGTT
>JBBRVH010000047.1:0-23202 GCA_038246995.1 Sphingomonadales bacterium | reverse complement strand
GGGTCTCCCAGTCGCCCTCACGGTAACCGTTGCGCTGGGCGAGCCGCTCGTCGCTCATCTCTCCATAGACAGCGCCGGTCAGGCTGCCGACCTCGAGGGCCATCAGCCGCTGCGCGGCAAAGCCGATCATCTCGCGCAAAAAATCAGCGTCAGCGCTCTTTCCCACAAGCGCCTGCAGGTTCATCGTATCGTTGGTCATCGGTGATCTCCGTTGGTTGGATGTTGCAACCCAAACCTAACCGAAGATCGCCGATGGCCAACCGCGACCTACACCACGCTGTGGGACACGATCTGCATGGTGTGTGACCGATCCCCTGCTGCAAACGGCTGGAGCATATTACCATTCCGAATCGGTTGTCTGGGTTTCGAAGCTAAGGTAACCCTTCAACCATAGGGTCTCAGGTTTGGCGGATCCGTGGGGAATCGATCTTGACGGTCGTCGTTTCGGGTGGCGCAGGTTTTATCGGGACCAACCTCGTCGCCCGACTGCTCGCGGACGGCGTCAGGGTTGTCGCCATCGACAATTTTCTGCGTGGCGCGCGATCCAATCTGGTCGATGTGCTCGGTCATCCGGCTTTTGATCTGATCGAAGCCGACCTCGCCGATCCCGTGGCTTGTGCTGACGCCTTCGATGCCGCCGCCGCGAAGGCCGGAAGTATCGACGCGGTCTGGCACCTTGCCGCCAATTCGGACATCGGCGCCGGCACCAGCGATCCGCGGATCGACCTGCGCGACAGTTTTTTGACGACCTTCGAGATCCTGCTCCAGATGCGTCGATTGGGCATTCCCCGGCTGCTTTTTGCATCGACATCAGCGATCTATGGTGATCATGGCGACGCCGAATTGTCCGAGGACGTCGGGCCGTTCTTTCCTGTATCGAACTATGGCGCGATGAAGCTCGCCTCCGAGGCGCAGGCTTCAGCCGCAGCCGAAGCCTTTCTGGCACAAGTGATTCACTTTCGCTTTCCCAACGTGATCGGCGTTCCGGCAACGCACGGCGTCCTGGTCGATTTCATCACCCGCTTGAAGGCCGAACCCGACGTCCTTCGCGTGCTGGGCGACGGCACGCAGCGCAAACCCTATCTCCACGTCAGCGAGCTTCTCGATGCGATGTTGATTGGGGATGCCAAAGCGACAGCCAAAGTGTCGGCGTTCAACATCGGGCCAGTCGACGATGGTGCGACGGTGAAATGGATCGCCGAACAGGTGGTGGCCCGCGTCAGCCCAGGCGCGCGCATCGAATATGGCGCAGGCAACAAGGGATGGCTGGGCGACGTGTCGCGCTTCAGCTATTCGACGGCGCGCATCGCCGGGCTCGGCTGGTCGCCGCGGCTCGGCTCGCACGCCGCGCTGACGCGTGCGATCGACGAAATCGCACGCGCCGAGGGTTTTGAAGGACTTTAGCATGGTACGTCAGGCGGTTATCCTGGCTGGGGGCAAGGGCACCCGCCTCGCCGCACGGTTGCACGGTCGACCCAAACCCCTTGTCGAAGTGCTCGGCGTGCCGCTGCTCCAGCGACAGATCGAGGCGTTGCGCGCGGCCGACTTCGACAGCCTTGTCATCCTCGTCAACCACCAGGCCGATCAGATCCGCGATTTCTGCACCCAGCACCGCGATTGGGGGATGGACTTGCGGTTGATCGACGACGGCGAACCGCGCGGTACGGCTGGCGCCGTGTTCGACACGCTCGACAGCCTCGCGGAACAATTTGTCGTGGTTTACGGTGACACGCTTTTCGATGTCGATTTCGCCCGCTTCCTGGCCTTTCACGAAGCATCGAAAGACAGCGTCGGAACCCTGTTCCTGCATCCCAACGATCATCCGCACGATTCGGATCTCGTCGAACTTGATCGCGACCAGCGCATCCGGAAATTTCATCCCTATCCGCATCCCGATGGCGTGTGGTTGCCCAACATGGTCAACGCCGCGCTTTACGTCCTCGATCGAGCCGCGCTGGTGGCGGCACGCGCTGCGTTCGCCGGCAACCGCGGTGTCATCGACCTGGCGAAGCATGTCTTTCCGTGGATGTTGACCGCGGGGGCGGTGCTCGGCGGCTATGTATCGAGCGAGTATATCAAGGATATCGGCACGCCCGACCGGTTCGACCGCGCCTGCGCAGCACTGAGCGCCGGCAAGGTCGCGCAGGCATCGCTTCACGTACCGCAGACTGCCGTGTTTCTGGATCGTGATGGAACGCTGAACCGGGCGAACGGACATATTTCAGCGCCAGCGCAACTCGACGTGTTCGATTTCGCCAGCGAAGCCGTGAAGTTGCTCAATAACGCCAACTTGCGTGCAGTTCTGATCACCAACCAGCCCGTCGTTGCGCGCGGGGAGACAGATTTTGAGGGGCTCGCGCAAATTCACGCCAAGCTCGAGACATTGCTTGGACGCGACGGCGCGCTGCTCGACCGCATTTACGTGTGTCCGCACCATCGCGATCGGGGCTTTGCTGGCGAAGTTCCCGAACTCAAGTTCGACTGCGATTGCCGCAAACCGAAACCGGGGATGCTGCTCGCCGCGGCGCGCGATATGAACATCGATCTTGCCGCGAGCTGGATGATCGGCGACAGCACCGCCGACGTGCGCGCCGGGGCCGCCGCCGGGGTGACGACGATACGCGTCGCATCGGGCGAGCCGGCGCGCGCCGGCGATCCACCGGCCGATTTCGAATTTGCCACCGTATTGGAAGCGGTGCGGTTCATAACGGGCACCTTTGCGGCTTTCGCCGACTTCATCGACGCGCGGCTTGCCGCTGCAGAAATTGGCGCGCCGATCATCGTCGCCGCACATGATGCCGACCGGCGCGCGCTGGTCGCCGGCATGGTTGCGAAACGCTTGCGACAACGGGGGGAGGAACGACAGATTGTGACGGCTCCGGCGTCGGCCGGTGGCGGGACTGCGCAGGGCAGCGGCGCTGCCGCGCTCATAATTGACGTTGACGGCGATGCCGCAATGCGGCAATTAAAATCGAGTTGATCCAACGCGCTGTTTTTAAAGCAGTAGTCGAGTGCCTTTGCTCCAGCTAGTGCGCTTTATGTATCCGTTTAGCTACACGAAGAGAAGCGTCCAGTGATAATCAGCAGAACGCCCTTAAGGATGAGCTTCGTCGGCGGTGGTAGCGACATGAGTGTCTATTACCAGACCGAAGACGGCGCCGTAATCAGTTCGACAATCAATAAATACATATTTGTGACGGTCAACAAGAAATTCGACAATGGCATTCGGGTCAGCTACTCGAAAACCGAGGAAGTCGCCAAGGCCGCCGACGTCGAACACCGGCTGGTTCGAGCAGCGCTCAATCGGCTCGATATCGATGGTGGTGTCGAAATCACGACGATCGCCGACATTCCGTCCAGTGGCACGGGGCTGGGTTCATCGAGTTCGTTCACGATCGGTTTGCTGAACGCCTTGAATGCGTTCGTCGGCAAGCACGTGGGCCGCGAGTATCTTGCGTCTGAAAGCTGCGACATCGAGATCAAGGTTTGCGGAGAACCGATCGGCAAGCAGGATCAATATGCGGCCGCCTATGGTGGCTTCAATCTGATCGAATTTGCGCGCGATGAATCGGTTCGCGTATCACCGGTCATAATACCGCCGGCCACGCTCGATCGGTTCGAGGCCAATCTGCTGGTTTTCTATACCGGGAAAACGCGGTCAGCGTCGGGGCTGCTGTCGAACCAGCGGGAAGCGGTTGCAAACACCTCCGTCAAGCGGTCCGCCCTGCGGCGCATGGTCGAACTCGCGCATCTCGCCAAGGCCGAGCTCGAGATGGGCAATATCGATGCGTTCGGCGAGGCGCTGCACGAAAACTGGGTTCTGAAAAAATCGCTGACCGATGGCATCAGCAGCGACAATATCGATCGCTGGTACAACATCGGCATCGCCGCGGGCGCAACCGGCGGCAAGATCCTCGGCGCCGGCGCGGGCGGGTTCCTCCTGTTTTATGCACCGCCCGCACGGCACGACGCGATTGCACATCAATTGCCGGAGTTGCGCCGCATTCCGATGGAATTCGAACGCAACGGCAGCCAGATCATCTTTTACAACCCCTCCAAGTAAAGGCATCCTGGTGACAAACCCATTTTCCGGCGCCGCCGACTTTTATTTCACCAAACTCAGCAGCCAGATCGACGTCGTCGACCGTGCTGAAATCGATAACGGTATCGCCGTCATCGACAGCGCGTGGAAACGGGGTGCGCAGATCATCACATTGGGCAACGGTGGCAGTTCCATGACGGCGCTGCACTTCATCACCGACTGGAACAAGAGCGTCTACATGGCGTCGGGGCGGCAGTTTCGGGGGCGGACGCTGGTCGACAACAGGGGTTTGCTCATGGCCTATGGCAACGATATCTCGTTTGAAGACATTTTTGTCGAACAACTCAAAAACATCCTTCAGCCAGGCGACCTCGTGATCGCCATTTCGGGCAGCGGCAATTCGGAGAACGTGATCCGGGCTGTCGATTATGCCAATGAAAACGGCGCCGTCACGCTGGGGTTGTGCGGTTTTTCCGGTGGCAAACTCAAACAAAAGGCACAGAATATTTGCTGGGTTAACGCGAATGACATGCAGCTCTGCGAGGATATCCACGCGATATTCGGCCATATCGTCATGCAGAAGTTGTGCGGATATTTCTAATGCCGAATCCCATGGCTTTGCCTTTGTCGTGCTGTGGGCACCGTTGCGAAAGTTGCCGGTGATCCATCGGGGGAAGCAGGAGAAATATTTGCATGTCGATTGAGACAATCGTTCATCTAAGTTCCGATTTCCCCGACAGCCTGGTGCCTGAAAAGACACGCTCGGTGCGAACCCTGATCGACGGTGCCAGCGATTATCGTCACGTTGTATATTCCTTGAACCGCGTCAACGCGCTGTCCGGCATCGAAATGGTCGATTTCGCCGAAGACCGCATTGCCGTCGCCTATGGTGCGCCGCCCAAGGGCATCCTGCTTGAAACCGCACTCACGGCGGTTGCCGAACGCTTGCACCAGAACATCGTCGCCCGTGGACTGAACGTTTCGGCGATCCATGCGCACAAGTTTACCGTCGAAGGCTTGATCGCCATTCGCATCGCCCGGGCGCTCGGCGTGCCGTTCATCGTCAACATCTGGGGCGATACCGATTTGCGGATCGTGAGCGTACGGCGCGACCTGCGCGCGCGGTGGGCCGCCATTGCCAACGAGGCCGCCGCGATGCTGGTGTGCGCGCCCTGGACGATCGACAAGTTCGACGCGTTGGTTGCGCTGGATCGTCAGAAAACCCTGGTGCTGCCTTCCATCATTTTTCACGAGCAGTTCCGACCGTCGGCCCCCTGCGGCAACAACCGCTTCGTCACGTTGTTCAATCTCGATGCGTACCGTCGCAAGAATTTTGCCGCGCTGGTCGATGCGATCATGACATTAGCCCGCAGCCGGCCCGCTATCCGGCTTGACGTGTTCGGGTCGGGTTCACCCAAAACGCTGCTGGCGATTTCCAAACTGATCCGCAAGGCGGGGGCGACCCAGCATGTCATGCTGCGCGGCAAGATCAGCAACGATGATTTCAGCGCCACGCTCAACCAATATGTTGCGTTTCTAATGCCGACACGGCGCGAAACCTTCGGGATGGTCTTTATCGAGGCGATTTTCGCCGGCCTGCCCGTACTGCATTCGAAAGGTTGGGGCATCGATGGCAGTTTTGGCAGTACACAAATCGGCTATGCTTGCCAGCCCGACGACCAGGCGGATATCGTCCGCGGGATCGAAACGCTGATCCGGGACGAAGCGGCGCTCAAGGCAAGCATCACGCACCTCGAAAGTGCAGGCGGTCTGGACCTGTTCAAGCGCGACGCGATACTCGACGCCTATCAGGGGCTGCTCAAGCGTACCATCGCAGCGGCGTCGGCCGTTTGAGCAATCGCAGGTTGCGGGGACACCTGGACAAGGCGTCTCAGGCATCGCTCACAGATCGTATTCCGACGGTCCTGGGGCTGAAACGGTTGAGCTTGGTGATGGTATCGCCTATCGCCGGTCGTATCCCAGCATGAGTGCATTCGACCAATGTCGCACCTCTCCGCCGCCGGCCGGCGCATCGACGCTCCACTAAGGCCTGCTGTCGACACCCCCGGCTTCGCCATTGACGCCGCGACAAAGGCAATTTGCGACGTCCTGACCGGATATGCGCCGATCGCCGGCTATCTGGCATGAGTCTCTACCGGTCGATCGCCGATAAACTCGTCGTACGCCTGTACCGCAACGAGAATGAAAGCCTGGCGCTCCGCACCTATTTTCGGCGGCATTATGGCATCGACATCGGCCTCTACAGCTTTGGGGCGTTCGACCGCTGGCGGGTGCCGCCCAACACCCGCATCGGCCGCTATTGCTCGATCGCGCGCAACGTCCGCTTCATCGACGCCAACCATCCGCTGCATTCGCTGTCGAGCCACCCCTATTTTTACGAGCCTCGGCTTGGTGTAATTGCTGACGACAGGCTCGAATTGCGACCGCAGATCGTCGAAGATGATGTCTGGATCGGCCACAACGCTACCATCACGCCGGGCTGCCATATTATCGGCCGCGGCGCCGTCATCGGTGCAGGCGCGGTCGTTACCGCCGATGTGCCGCGCTACGCGGTGGTCATGGGGATGCCGGGGCGGGTGACGCGCATGCGCTTCGATGCCGATACGATCGCGTTGCTCGAAGCCAGCGAGTGGTGGACGCTGGACAAGTCCGCCCTTGCCGCCGCCGTCGCCGCCGCGCCGGAATTCGCGGAACGGCCAAGCCGCGCCGCTGCGCCGGCGTTCTTTGCAGCCCTCAACAAGACGCTTCGATAGCGCGGGCCAAAAGCGGATTACCAGGGTCAAGGCGCGGCTTCAGCGTGCATCGCGGCCATGCACGGCGCCACCCACCTCGATTGATGTCAGCCAAAAGGCGCGCCGCGCGCCACACGTTGCGCTACGATGCGGGTCGCGGCCAGCGCTGCGGCGATGATGTCGAGCGCCACACCCGGATCGGCGCCACCGCACAGGAAAATGTCGATGGCGGCAAAGCCATGTTCAGGCCAGCTGTGGATCGACAGGTGCGATTCGGCGAGCAGCGCGACGCCGGTGACACCCTGGCCCGGGCCGAAATGGTGAAGTTGCAGGTTGAGCAGGGTCGCCCCCGTTGCCGAAACGGCGCCGCGCAGCGCGGCCTCGATCCGGGCCGGGTCGGCCAGCCCTTCGCAGCCGTGGAGATCGGCGAGGAGGTGGATACCGAGCGGCGCGGTCATGCGGCAAGCACCGACTGGTACGCGATACCGAGATGCGCCAGCGCGGCTTCGGCGGCGCGCGTGCCACGATAATGCGCTTCTTCGAAGATCGACAGGCCGCTGAGGTCGGAATGCGCGCCGAACAGCGGTGGCGTGGGCTGCGCGGCGGCCTGGCGCGCGCTGCCCCAGATAAAGCCCGGCACCGGGCGGACCATGGCATGGCCCCAGCGCCAGACATCGATGCGGCGGATCGCGCCGGCGAGATCGGGGTTCATGGCGAGCAGATCATCGCTGACGATGCGCTGCCAATCGGCGAGCGGGCGGCTG
The DNA here is from genome assembly GCA_038246995.1 of Sphingomonadales bacterium. Taxonomy (GTDB): domain Bacteria; phylum Pseudomonadota; class Alphaproteobacteria; order Sphingomonadales; family Sphingomonadaceae; genus Sandarakinorhabdus. Next base: position 15,643 of record JBBRVH010000047.1, on the reverse strand, counting down.
GCCAGCAGCGCGCGCGCCTGCGCCGGGGGCAGGGTGGACAGCGGCATGTACCAGGTCAGCACGCTCGGCCCGTCGGCGCTGGCGAGGCCCTGGTGGGTGGCGACGACATAGCCCAATGATTCGCTGGTCGCCGAGACATTGTCCCACGCCAGCGCGGCGCCAAGACCGGCGGGCCGGCGATCGACGCTGATGTTGGCCACGACCCAGGGGGCATAGGAGAAGCCATTGGCGCTGGCATCCCACCCGGTCACCACATGCGCGGCGACAAAGCGCGGCAGCGCGATGATGGCGGCATCGGCCAACACGCGAATGCGGCGCCGACGGGGCGCGTCGATCGCATCGATGCTGACGCCATCCGCCGTGGCGGTGATACGCCCGGTGACATGGCCGGTATCGATCTGCCCGGCGATGCGGCGCGCCATCAAGGCCGACAGATGGCCATTGCCGCCGGGCCAGGTCAGCACGGCATCGCCATCGCAATTTGCGGCTTCCCCGCGCCGGGCGGCGAAATAATGGATGCCGGTCCACGCCGAAAGATCGCCGGGCTCGGTGCCATATTCATCGCGGCATACATAGCGAATATGGGCGCGCAGTTCGGGGCTGGTCCAGCCCTGTGCGTCAAGCCAGGCGGCCCAGCTCTGTCGATCGAGCCCCAGCAGGCCGGGATCGCGCGAGCTCAGCTCCATCGGGATGGCGAAAGCCAGGCGGCCATCACGGCCTCGCGCATCGCGATAGACCGACATTGCAGCGAAAAATCCGGCAATCTGGTCGCGGTCACCCCGGCCGAGCGCGCTGCCGGGCACCAGGCCTTCTTGCCAGCGGCCGTGGCGGAACAGGCGTTCGTCAGGATCGGCGACGATCTGATAGGGATCGAAGCGCGGCCGATCACCCTGCCAGCCGGTGATGATACCCAGCCTGTCGAGCAGGTGGCGCACGCCGCGCGCTTCGGCATTGGGGATCGGCAGGTAATGCGCGCCGAGCGGATAGGCCGAAATGGCGTTGCGCCCCGATCGCGCATTGCCGCCGGGGACGTCTTCGAGTTCGAGCAGGCGGAAATCACGATAGCCGGCTTCGGCCAGCGCAAAACCCGCCGCCAACCCGGCGACGCCGCCGCCGATGATGGCAATGCCGGTGCGGCGGGTTTCGGCCGGCGCCGCATCGCCGAAGGGCCGGCGCAGCAGATGGCCGCGCGCCATGTCGGCACCGCCAAGCGAGCCGGGTGTCGCTGCATCGGATGTGCAGCCGCTGCCCGTGAGCATGGCGGCACCGGCGCCGATGACGCCGCGGCGGCTGGGGCCGGCAATCATCCTTCGTAGCGTCCCCATTCGGCATCGAAACTGCGCACCAGCACCTGGTTGTCGAGCCGGTTTACCGGTGTTTTCCGGCGCGCCATGTCGATCGGGAAATCGAACATCACCTGCGCGGTGGCGGGATCGAGAAAATGCAGCCCCGGCGGCAACCGAACGCGCGTTGCAAGCGGGCGGTGCGCCGCGAGGATGAAGCCCCATTCGCCGAAACTCGGCACATGGGCGTGATAGGCGCGGGTGCTGAGGCCGGCGGCTTCGAGGGTCGTCGCGACGGTCCAATAGCTGTTCGGTGCGACCAGCGGCGAGGTGCTTTGCACCACCGCGACACCATCAGGCGCCAGCGCCCGCGCCAGTTCGTGATACAGGCTGACGGTATAAAGCTTGCCAACCGAAAAGCTGGTCGGATCGGGAAAATCGACGATGATCGCGTCGAATTGCCGGCGGTTGGCGCGCAGCCAGACAAAGGCATCGGCGTTGACGACGGTGACGCGGCGGTCGCTCAGCGCGCCCTTGTTGAGTGGGGTCAGCATGGCGCTGCGGGTAAACAGCCGCGTCATCGCCGGATCAAGATCGACCAGCGTCACGGCTGCAACGCCGGGGTGTTTCAGAATCTCGCGCACCGCCAGGCCGTCGCCGCCGCCGAGCACCAGCACCCGCGCCGGCCGCGCCACGCGCCCCAGCGCCGGATGCACCAGCGCCTCGTGGTAGCGATATTCGTCGCGTGACGAAAACTGCAGATTGCCGTTGAGATAGAGGCGGAGATCCCCCCCCGCCTTGGTCAGCACGATGCGTTGATAGGGGGTGGCATCGGCATAGATCACCGGCGCCTGATAGGCGGCAACCTCGGCGAGGCGTTGCAGGCGTTCAGCGCCGAACAGCCCGGCGATGAGCGCGGCGACGACGAGCAGCGCGGCGCCGGTTTCGCGCCGCAACTTCTGCCCCGGCGGCAGCTTGACCAGCAAGCCCAGCGCGACCGCGACATTGGCCAGCCCGAAGACCAGCCCAGTGCGGATCAGGCCCAGTTGCGGCACCAGCACCAGCGGGAACAGCAGCGATGCGGCCAGCGCACCGATATAATCGAAGGTCAGCACCTTGGAGACGAGATCACCGAATTCGAGCTTGTCCTTCAAGAGCCGCATCAGCAGCGGCACTTCGAGCCCGACCAGCGTGCCGATGATGAGCACAATGCCATAGAGCGGCAGGCGGAAATCGGCGACGCGATCGAAAAGCAGGAACAGCAGCGCCGCCGAAAAGCCGCCAATGACCGCGATGAGGATTTCAACGCGGATGAACACCGCGAGTTCATTGCGCTGCACCCCGCGCGACAGCCAGGCGCCCATGCCCATCGCGAACAGATAGCTGCCGATGACGGTGGAAAACTGGGTGACGCTGTCCCCGAGCAGATAACTCGCCAGCGTGCCGGCGAGGAGTTCGTAGACAAGGCCGCAGGTCGCAACGACAAAGGCCGAAAACAGCAGGACCGGACCGACACGTGCAACAGGGTCGGCGCCGGCCGGATCAGCCATGGATGGCGCTGCCGATGATGATGGCCAGCGCGATGGCGATGGCGCCCGACAGCACTGCCAGCGCGATATTGTGCTTTTCGGCGATTTCCTTCCAGATATCGACCGGAGTCAGCCAGTCCCACAGCCGGAAACCGACAACGAAGATCGTGATGCCGAGCATGGCATAAAGCACGGTCGATCCGAAAACGGTCATGGTCAGCATGGTGTTTTCCCCTTCATTTATGCTGTGGCCCGCCGCCCGAGCGGACGAAGATGCCGCCGCCGCCGCCGCCACTGCGCCCTTCGGCAAAGGGCGACCAGGCGCTGTAGCTGCTGACGGCGAACAGGACGACAACCAGCGCTGTCCAGGCGATGAACCAGAAATGCCGGAAGATCATCAATCATCCTCCGTGTTGAAATAGACCAGCCATTGCCAGCCGGGCAGCAGCCAGATCAGCAACAACGCCAGCCACAAATTGCCCGAAATGCTGGCGTCGCGGCTGACGGTAACGGTGACGGGTGTCGGCGCCCCGAGAAATTCGGGCGGCGGGTCGAAGCTGCTGCGCGCCGGCCATCTATGGGCGCTCGCTTCGACGATCACGTCATAGCTGCCGCGCGGCAGGCTGGCGAAATGGAGCTTGCGGTTTTCATCGCCCTCGAACCAGCGGCCTTCTGAATCGGTTCCGGTATAATATTCGACGACAGTATAGGCTTCGAAGCGTTCCTGTGTCGCCTTGTTGACCAGCGCGAAATCGAGATCGACCCAGGCGTTGTCGAGATTGGAGCGGCTGGTCACCGCGACGATGTTGCGCGCGCGCTGCAGGCTGATGACGCCAATGGTTTCGGTGAGCACCGGGCCGTCGGGCACCGGCATCAGATCGGTGTTGATGACCTGTTGTTCGCCAGGGCCGATGATACTGATGAACAGCATGATGACGGTGGCGATCATCGCGATCAGCGTCTTGGCGAGCGGTGCTTCGCGGCTGCCGCCGCGGCGTGAGGCCGGCGCCTCGGGCGGTTCCAGCCCGAAGCCGCGTTCGACGACGCCTTCGCCGTGCTTTTCAAGCCTGGTCCAGCTGACTTCGGCGCCATTGGCTTCGCGCGACAGCATGGCATCGCCGGGACCATCGAAATCAACGACCGAAACGGTTTCGCCGACCGCGACCCGCCAGTAGAATTCGCCGACGACGAAATCGACCGTCGCGTCATAGCCTTCTTCGGCGCGGAAGCGGTCGCCGCCGAGCATGACGGCATTGCCGGCTTCCTCCGGCACCGCATCCATCGGCGTCCCCGATCGCCATTCGCCTTCGGCATGGACGAGGAAGCGATAACCGACCCAGGGGTTGAACAGCAGGGTTTCGTCCCATGTGCCGTCGCCGCCGCTGCGTTCGAGATAGCCGATGGCTTCCCATTCGATGCCACCAAGCTGCCCGCGCGTGCCGAGCGGGATGCGGGCCCGCGAGCGCGCGGCAAAACTCTGGTGCAGGATGGCAAGGTCGGGATCGGCGGCGTCGAGGCTGCTGCCGCAATTGGCGCAGACAATTGTGAGCGTGATGCCGACCGCGCGCACCGTGATCGGCGCGCCGCAATTGGGGCAAATCAGGCTGCGCAGTTCGGGGCCGGTCATGCCGCCCAGCCCGGTGCTTGCCAGCCGTCGAGCCGGCGCAGCTTTTTGGGAGCAAGGTCGCGCAGTGCCACGCCGCGGCCGACCCAGGCCGTGATCGTGTCGCCGTGGCGTTGCAGGCTGGCAACGCGGCCAGCGGCGCTGGCCAGATCGATATTGAACAAGGCTTCGCCCATCGGCGTGGCAAAGGGCAGTTCGCCTTCGCTGCCGGTTGCCGTGGCGGCGCGGGCATCGGCAATGCGGAAGCTGTCGCCGGCCAGGCTGATCTCGTCGCCCGGCGCGAATGCCGCGCCGGCGGCCAGCGCAGCGATGACCGGATCGTCGGGTAGCGGATCGACAGCGCGCAGCATGGCCAGCCGCCCCATCGCTTCGGCGAGCCAGCCCTGGCTGCCATCGGCAAACAGCGCCAGCCATTCGGCCCATTGTCCACCGACCAGGCCATCTGAATCGCGCCATTCCCAGCCGATGCGGCCGATCAGTTCGAAGGGTTGGTCGTCGAAGCGCCCGGTGACGCCCAATTGCAGCGCGGTCAGCGTTTCGGGTACCTGCGCCGCGACGCCGGCAAGGCTCAGCCCGTCATCGCGGCGCAGCACGCTGCTGCGGCAGAAGTCGCAAACCACCACCGGCAGCGCATGGCTGCGAAAACTGATCGGTGCCCCGCAACTGGGGCAAGTACCCGACTGCACGGGGTCAGCCGATCCGGGCGAGCAAAGCGGCTTTTTTGGCGTCGAATTCGGCCTGGGTCAGCGCGCCGGCGGTCATCAGACCGTGCAGTTTGGCGATCAGCGCAAAGGGGTCTTCGGCGGGGGCTGCCGGGGCGGGCGGGGCGCCGACGCCCATCGCGGCGCCGATCGCCATGCCGGCGGCGGCACTGGCGCCGATGCCGGCAACACCGCCCGAATTGGCTGCGGCGATGGAGATGCTGTCGGCGGCCTGGAAGCGGGCATAGTCGTCGACATTGCCGAGCGCGCGCATGGCGCTGGCCTTGTCGATCGCGGCCTGGACTTCGTCGGGCAACGACAGGCTTTCGACCTGGAAGCCGGTGAGCACGAGCCCGAGGGCGGCAAAACCCGGCGCTACCGCCGCCATCAGCGTGTCGGACAGCATGGTCTGGTTGGCGGCCATGTCGAGAAACGCGATGTCGCCGCTGCCCAGTCGCGTGGCGAAGGCGGTGAGGATCAGCGCGCGCAATTGCGGTTCGATATCATCGACGCTGAAGCGTTCGAGCGAGCCGACGAGCTTGCTCCAGAACACATCGACATCACCGACGGCAAAGCTGTAGCGGCCGAAGGCGCGCAGCCGCAGCGTGCCGAAATCCTTGTCGCGCAGGGTGATCGGCTGGGCCGTGCCCCATTTGCGATCGACCTGCTGACGCAACGAGAAGAAGAAGACATCGGACTTGAACGGCGCGGCAAAGCCCTTGTCCCAATTGGCCAGCGAGGTCAGCAGCGGCAGGTTCGAGGTGTCGAGCGTGTGCAACCCCGGTGTGAAATGATCGGCGAGCCGGCCTTCGGTCATGAACACCGCGGCCTGGCCTTCGCGCACCGTCAGTTGCGCGCCATGCTGGATTTCACGGTCGGCAATCGGATAGCGCAGCGCGAGTACGCCGGGTTCGTCGGTCCAGTCGATGACATCGATGAACTGTTTCGAAAAGAAACTGGAAAGTCCCATGACGCACCCCTCAAGATGAAAAACATGTAATTGCCGCCCCGCTATTTGCAAGGCGGTGCGCCAGCGAAATCGGGCTGGCTCGCCAGATTGTCAGCGTGACAAGCCCTGCGCGGCGCGGCACGATGGTGCATCGCCGTTCGTGGCGATACCACAGGGGAAGGCTCGCGATGTTCTCGCATATCATGGTCGGCACCAACGATCTCGACCGCGCCAAGACATTCTATGATGCACTGCTCGCCACGCTCGGCGCCGGGCCGGCGATGGTCGATGGCCACCGGATTTTCTACATGACGCCAACCGGGATTTTTTCGGTGTCGAAGCCGATCGACGGTGAACCGGCGACCTTTGCCAATGGCGGCACGGTGGGCTTTGCCGCATCGTCACCCGAACAGGCCGATGCCTGGCACGCCGCCGGCGTTGCCAATGGCGGCACGACCTGTGAAGACTCGCCCGGCGTGCGCACCGGTGGCATGGGCAGCCTCTATCTCGCCTATCTGCGCGATCCCGATGGCAACAAGCTGTGCGCGTTGCACCGCATGTAACTAACCCAGATCGAGGCCCAGGATGCGCGACAGATCGTCGAGCGCCCGGGCTTCGCTCGTCACCTTGATTGCCGTCATGCCAAGGGCTGCGGCGGGTTTGCAATTGATGCCGAGGTCGTCGAGATAGACGAAGGCCGACGGCGCGACGTGGATCGTGTCGCACATCAACTGGTAGATGCGCGGATCGGGCTTCCTGATCCCGGCTTTCGAGCTTTCGATGACATGGTCGAACCGCGCCAGGATCGTTGCCACCGCAGCGGTCTTGGCGGGGTCGCGCGTCATGCCGGCGCCGTCGCCCACCCGGGCATTGTTGGTAATGCAGCCCAGCTTCAACCCCGCGGCCCGGCAGGCATCGAGCGCGGCCACCATCCGCGGCCGGATATCGCCGGCCAGCAACGCCAGCACTTCGGCGCCGCCAATGTCGTGCCCGAGCGCTGCGGCTTCGGTGGCAAAGGCGCTATCGAAGCCATCGGCATCGAGTTCGTCACGCTCGAGCCGGGCCCAGGCGTTGCGATCGGGATCGATGCTGTTGATGCGGCGAATGATGTTGTGCGGCAGGCCGCGTTCGGCCTCGTGGCGGTTGAAGGCATCGAAGGGCGATGTCGTGATGACCCCGCCGAAATCCCACAAAACCGCCGTGATCGTCATGCGCGCCTGATCCCCGATGCCTGAGCGCGTCTCGCTACGCGGCAAAGCGCCGCTGCGCCAGTCATGCCACTGCAAAAACGGCAAGTCCGGCCGTGTGTGCAGTGCAACAAGGCTTGCACATAATAAGCATGTATATTAAGTCCCTAGATATGAATGACAGCGTTGCCCTGCTCGTCGCCGATTCGTCGCGGTTCTTCCGCCGGCGCTTCGATGCGCGTGCCCGGCGGATCGGGGTCAGCCGCGCACAATGGCAGGTGCTGTTCGCCCTGTCGCGCAACCAGGGCATCAACCAGGCCGGGCTCGCCGAAGCATTGGATGTCGAAACGATCACCGTTGGCCGCATGGTCGATCGCCTTGCCGATGCCGGGCTGGTCGAACGCCATGCCGATCCGGCCGATCGCCGCGCCTGGCGGCTGCACCTGACCGATCGCGCGCACCCGATTCTCGAGGAATTGCGCAGCGTCGGCGAAGTCGTGATGGCCGAGGCACTGGCTGGATTTTCGCCTGCCGAACTCGAAACCATGGGCGCGCTGCTCACCCGGCTGCGCAGTAACCTGTCGCCGCGCAATGATGTCGAACCCGCGCCAGCCCCCAGCATGATGAGCCACCGCTGATGCACGCCATTGTCGATCGTGATGCCCTTGCCGAAAAGGCGCAGCGGCGCTGGTTGCGGCCGGTGCTGATGCTTGTCGGCCCGCTCCTCGTGGCTGCGATCGGTGTCTATCTCTGGTTCGGCTCGGGCAAGAGCGTCAGCACCGACAATGCCTATGTGCAGCAGGACAAGGTGTCGATCAGTACCGATATCAATGGCCGCGTCGCCGAGGTGCTGGTGCGTGAAAGCCAGTCGGTCAAGCGCGGCGACGTGCTGATCCGCATTGCGCCGCAACCCTTCCAGATCGCGCTCGACCAGGCCAATGCAGCGGTCGCTGAAGCCCGGTTGCAGGTTGCGGGCCTGCGTGAAGGCACGATCGGCAAGAACGCCGATGTCGCCGGCAAACGCGAGGCGGTGGCCTTTGCCCGCATCGATCTGCAACGCCAGCAGGACCTGTTGAAGCAAGGCTTTACCACCCGCGCCCGGCTGCAGGTTGCCGAACATGCGCTCAACCAGGCGCAAAGCGATCTTGCCACCGCTGTGTCGGCCGCTGCCGGCGCGCGCACCGCCGCCAACTACAGCGGCACCCATCCGCTGGTTCTCGCCGCGCTCGCGCAACGCGACCGCGCCGCGCTCGACATGGCGCGCACCGTCGTGCACGCGCCGGCCGATGGGATCGCCAGCCAGACCGACAAGGTCCAGGTCGGCCAGATGATCATTGCCGGCGTGCCGACTCTGTCGCTGGTCATCAGCAACCGCCGCTACGTCGAAGCCAATTTCAAGGAAACCGACCTTGAAAAAATGCGCATCGGGCAGCCGGCGACGATCAAGCTGGATGCCTATCCTTCGCAACCGCTGAACGGCCATGTCGAAAGCATCGGCGCCGGCACCGGCAGCGAGTTTTCGGTGCTCCCGGCACAGAACGCCACTGGTAACTGGGTGAAGGTCGTCCAGCGCGTACCGGTGCGTATCGCCATCGACAGTACCGATGTGCCGCTGATCGCCGGGCTGTCGGCGACGGTGAAAATCCAGACCCGGTCCGACAAGCGGCCCTGACCATGGCCAGCGCCAGCCTTGCCGCTGCCCCCGAAGACGGGGCGACCAACCGGCTCGCCATCACCGCCGTGGTTATCCTCGCCTCGTTCATGACGGTGCTCGATTCGACCATCGCCAATGTCGCGCTGCCCTTCATGCAGCCAAGCCTTGGCGCTGCGTCCGACACCATTGCCTGGGTGCTGACCAGCTATATAGTCGCCACCGCCATCGCGACGCCGCTGACCGGCTGGCTGGCCGAAAAGATCGGGCGGCGGCAATTGTTCCTGTGGTCGGTGGCGGGGTTCGTCGCGGCGTCGATGCTGTGCGGGCTGGCGCAATCGCTGGGCCAGATGGTGGCGTTCCGCATGTTGCAGGGCGCGTTCGGGGCGTTCATAGCGCCGCTCGCCCAGGCCTTCATCCTCGATGCCTGGCCGCGTGCCAAACATGGCCAGGCGATGGCGCTCTGGGGGGTCGGCATCATGATCGGGCCGATCCTGGGGCCGGTATTCGGTGGCTACCTGACCGAAAATCTCGATTGGCGCTGGGTGTTCTTCATCAATTTGCCGTTCGGCGTGCTGGCGCTGTTTGCCGGCGTCGCGGTGCTGCCCAATCTGCGGGCCAACCCGCGGCGCTTCGATTTCCTTGGCTTCGGCCTCCTCGCGCTCGGCGTGGCGGCGCTGCAGCTTTGCCTCGATCGTGGCCAGCAGCTCGATTGGTTCGCCAGTTGGGAAGTGCGCTTCGAAGCCGGGATCGCGGCGGCGGCGCTCTGGGCCTTTGCCGTGCATGTCGCGACCAGCACCGGCAGCATCCTTGATCGGCGCATGCTCGCCGACCGCAACATGGTGGCCGGCATGGGCTTTGCCGCGTTGATCGGCGTGCTGATGATCTCGACAACCGCGCTGTTGCCGACGATGCTCGAAAGCCTGTTCGGCTATCCGGCGATGACGACCGGGCTGATCATGGCGCCGCGCGGCGCGGGGATCATGTTCTCGATGGTCGTGGTCGGTCGCCTGATCAACCGCGTCGATCCGCGGGTGCTGATGATGATCGGGCTGATGCTGGCCTCGGCATCGCTTTATGCGATGAGCCAGTTTTCGCCGCAGATGGACGATCGCCCGCTGATCATCACCGGGCTGGTGCAGGGGGTCGGCATGGGGCTGGTCTTCGTGCCGCTCAACACCATCGCCTTCGCCACGCTGCCGGTCGACCTGCGCACCGATGCGGCGGGGTTTTTCCAGCTGCTGCGCAACCTTGGCGGCTCGATCGGGGTCAGCATGTCGGTGGGCGTGCTGGCGCGGCAGATGCAGGTTGCCCATGCCGATATCGGTGCCGGGTTGACGCCGTTTTCCACGCCCTGGGCCGATAGCGGGGTTGCCGCGATGCTCGGCGGCGATGTCGTGACCGCGGCGATCGACGGCGCGGTCAATGCCCAGGCGGCGATGATCGCCTATGTCGATGTCTTCTACATGCTGTTCTGGGTGACAGCGGCGATGATGCCGCTGGTGTTTTTTCTCAAGAAACCGGCCGGCCCGCCGCCGGCCGCCGAAATGATGGCGGATTGAAGCGCCCGGTTGCCTAAAGCCGCGGCGCCCGTCACAAGCACGCCATGAACCTCGCTCGCTTTCCCCGCCGCCGTTACACCCATGGTTTCACGCCCATCGAGGCGATGCCGCGCCTGTCGGCCGCGCTGGGGGGGCCGCAATTGTTCATCAAGCGCGACGATCTGCTCGGCCTTGCCGGCGGTGGCAACAAGACCCGCAAGCTCGAATTCCTCGTTGCCGATGCGCTGGCGCAGGGTGCCGACACGCTGATCACCGTCGGCGCGCCGCAATCCAACCATTGCCGGCTGACACTGGCAGCCGCCGCCAAGGAAGGGCTGGCCTGCCGCCTGATCATCGAGGAACGCGTCGCCGGCACGTTCAACACGGCCGCGCTCGGCAACAATCTGCTGTTCGACCTGATGGGCGCCGCTAACATCCGCGTCGTGCCGCTGGGCAGCGATCTGGCCGCCGAAATGGAAATCGATGCAGCGGCCGTGCGGGCGGCGGGGGGCAAGCCCTATACCATCGTCGGCGGCGGCTCGAACCCGCTCGGCGCGCTCGGCTATGCGGCGTGCGCCGCCGAAATCGTGGCGCAGTCCTTCGACATGGGGGTGCCGTTCGATCGAATCGTCGTCGCCAGCGGCAGCGCCGGCACCCATGCCGGCATCCTGGCGGGGTTGGCCGCGTTCAATGCGGGCATTCCGGTCATCGGCATCAATGTCCGCCGCCCACGCGCCGAACAGGAAGGTAATGTCATGAAGCTCGCGGTCGCGACTGCCGCGCTGCTCGGCACCCCGGCGCCGGCACGCGAAGATGTGGTGGCGCTCGATGATTGGGTCGGCCCGGGTTATTCGCTGCCGACGCCCGAGATGGTCGAAGCGGTGCGCCTGCTCGCCGCCAGCGAAGGCATACTGCTCGATCCGGTCTATTCGGGCAAGGCGATGGCCGGGCTGATCGGGCTGGTACGCGCCGGGCAGTTCGCGCCCGATGAACGCTTGTTGTTCGTCCATACCGGGGGCAGCCCGTCGCTGCACGCCTATGCGCATGATCTGCGCGACCCGGCGCTCAACCACGCATGAACCAATGGCGGCCGATCGGCGTCATCGGCGGCATGGGGCCGGCGGCGACGGCCGATTTCCTGTCGCGGCTGGTCATCGCGGTTGGCGCGGCGCGCGATGCCGATCATCCGCAGGTGTTCATCGATTGCAACCCGCAGGTGCCCGACCGCAACGCCGCCAGGGCCGGTCTGGGGGTATCGCCCGGCCCGGCATTGGCGGCGATGGCGCAGGGGCTGGTGGCGCAGGGGGCTGAAGTGCTCGCCATGCCGTGCAACGCGGCGCATGGCTGGGCCGATGCGATCATCGCCGCGACGCCGATGCGCTTTGTCAGCATGATCGATGCCGCAGTGGCCGAAGCGGTTGCCACCGGCGCCACCCGGGTCGGCATCATCGCGGTCGGCGCGACGCTCGATGCGCGGCTGTACCAGGACCGGTTGGCGGCGGCGGGTATCGCCGCGATCGAATGCGACCGCGCCGTGGTGCAACCTTTGGTCAATGCCATCAAGGCGGGGGATACCGGCGCGGGCGTGCGCGCGGCACTGGCGGCCGAGGCCGCGCGGCTGGCCGCGGCAGGGGCCGGCGCGGTGATCGCGGCGTGCACCGAAGTGCCGCTGGTGCTGCGCGCCGCCGATGTGCCGGCGGCGTTCATCGATGCGACCGCGGCGCTGGTGGCGGCGACGCTGGCGGCGGCCCGGCACAACGCCGGCTTGGGGGCGGCGTAGAATCGCTCGCTGGGGTTTTGCGGGCAATGTGCCATGATGGCTATTATTTCGAATCCCGGGGCAGAATGAACGTGATGAAGCACCTTTCCCGCTGGCTTGCGGCGGTCGTGTTGATGGTGGCGGCGCTGTCGCCTGTGGCGGCAGCGCCGGCCGATTTTGTCGGCACCTGGCGCGTGTCGCTGGCCTTGCCCGGCGGGGCGTTGCCCTTTGGCCTGGAAATCAAGGCCCGCGGCAACAGGATTTCGGCCGTCCTGCTCAATCCGCCCGAGCGCATGCCGGTCGAAACCGCCAGCGTCGATGGCGATGTGCTGACGCTCGGTTTTCCGTCTTATGGTGCCAAACTCGTGCTGCGCCGCGCCGGTGACGGGCTGGCGGGCGAAGCCAACATGCTGCGCAGCAACGGCCCGGTGACGATCGCTGCCACCGGTACGCGCGGCACCTGGCGCTTTGTCGAAACCGCGGTAAAGCCCGCCGCCGATCTCAGCGGGCGCTGGCAACTGCGGTTCGGCGCGCAGGGGCAGAAGGGCGAAGCGGTATTCCGCCAGTCGGGCAGCCGCATCACCGGTGCCATCCAGTTGCCGAGCGGCGATTTTCGCTATCTCGCCGGCGATGTGGCGGGCAACCAGCTCAAACTGTCGACTTTCGATGGCAATGCCGCGACGCTGTGGACGGCGACGATCACCGGCGGCACATTGGCAGGCGCGCAGTTCACTGCCACCGGCAGCAAGACCGGCACCGCCTGGACAGCATCGCGCGCGCCCAGGGAAAAAATGGAGGCGGTGACCGTCGAAGCCGCCAAGACCAAGCGCTTCCAGTTCCGTTTCCCCGACAGCAAGGGCCGGATGGTCGCGCTGTCCGATGCCCAGTTCCGCGGCAAGGTGGTGGTGTTGACGCTGGGTGGGGCCTGGTGCCCGAATTGCCATGACGAGGCGCGCTTCGTGGGTCCCTATGCGGCGTCGCACAAGGCCGCCGGGCTCGAAGTCGTCGCGCTGCATTTCGAATATGGCACCGATATGGTGCGCAACAATGCGCTGATGGACAGCTATGCTCGGCGTTACAAGCTTGCCTATCCGCTGTTGCTGGCGGGCGAACCGACGCCGGAAAGCACCGCGGCGGCCTTGCCCGGGGTCGGGCCGGTCAAGGTCTATCCGACAACGCTGTTCATCGGCCGCGACGGGACGCTGCGCGAAGTCCATGTCGGCTGGGCGGGGCCGGCGATGGCGGAACAAAATGCCCGGGCCAAGCGCGATTTCGATGCGCTGGTGACGAAACTGCTGCGCGAAAAGGCCTGATCCGGCGGGGATTGGCAGGCGGATAGTTGGCAATTCGGGCCTATCGCCGTTGCCCGATTGGCCATATCAGACGGGCAGCAACCGCAGGAAAAGCCGTTTCATGAAGACCATCGCCGCCGTGCTCGATGCCAGCCACGCGGTGCGGCCGTTCGCCCAAACGCGGCCGCTGCGGCTCGCCGAACTCGATCTGGCAGCGCCGGGGCCGCACGAACTGCTGGTGCGCATCGATGCTGCCGGCCTGTGTCATTCCGATCTGTCGGTGGTCAATGGCGATCGCGTGCGCCCGGTGCCGATGGCGCTCGGTCACGAAGCCTGTGCGACCGTGCTGGCGACCGGCGCCGACAGCCGCCTTGCTGTCGGCGATCGTGTCGTGCTCGCCTTTTTGCCGGCGTGCGGACATTGCGTGCAATGCGTCTCGGGCGAAGGCTGGCTATGCGCCAATGGCGCTGCCGCCAATGGCCGCGGCGAACTGCTCGGCGGCGGGCGGCGGCTGTCGGAATGCGGGCATCCGGTCCATCATCATCTCGGGCTGTCGGCCTTTGCCGGCCATGCCGTGATCGATGAACGGTCGGCCGTGAAGATCGACAGCGATGTGCCCCCCGAAATCGCCGCGCTGTTCGGTTGCGCCGTGCTCACCGGTGTCGGTGCGGTGTTCAATTCGGCTGTCGTGCGCCCGGGCGAAAGCGTTGCGGTCTGGGGGCTGGGCGGGGTCGGGCTGGCAGCGCTGCTCGGCGCGGTGGCGGCCGGGGCTGAACCCGTCATCGCCATCGATCCGGTCGCCGAAAAGCGCGCGCTGGCGCTCGAACTCGGCGCGCGCGCCGCGGTGCATCCCGATGATGCCGAAGCGACGATCAAGGCGATCACCGGCACCGGCACCATGGTCGCCATCGAAAGCGTCGGCTCGGGCAAGGTGCTGGCGGAAGCCTATCGCCTGACCGCGCGTGGGGGACGCACCGTCACGGTCGGCCTGCCCAACCCGGCCGAACCGCTCACCATTCCGGCGATCAGCCTGGTTGCCGATGCCAAGACCCTGCTCGGCAGCTATATGGGTTCGGCGATCCCGGCGCGGGACGTGCCCCGCTATATCGCCTTGTGGCGCGCCGGGCGGCTGCCGGTCGAACGGCTGTTGTCGGGGACGCGGCCGTTGGCGGAAATCAACGCGGCGCTTGATGATCTTGCCTCCGGTGCTGCGATCCGGCAGATTCTGATCCCTTGATGCTGGCGCTCGCCGGCGGGCTGGCTGGCATGATCATCGGCAGCTTCATCGCGGCGCTGACCTGGCGCTGGCCGCAAGGGCGCAGCATCGTCCACGGCCGATCGGCGTGCGATGCCTGCGGACAGGTGCTGGCGCCACGCGATCTGGTGCCATTGTTCAGCTTTTTGTGGTTGCGCGGCCGCTGCCGGCATTGCGGGGTCGCCATCGCGCCGCGGCATCTCGCGATCGAGGTGACCGCCAGCGCTATCGGCGTCACGTCATTGCTGCTGGATCCCGCTGGCCATGGCGTTGCCGGTGCCATCTTCGGCTGGGCCTTGCTGGCGCTGCTGGTGCTCGATGTCGAACATCTGTGGCTACCCGATCGCCTGACACTGCCGCTGGCACCGGCGGGTGTGGCAGCAACGCTGTGGCTCGGCTGGCCGCTTTTCGACAGCCTGGTCGGCGCGGCCGCCGGCTGGGCGAGCCTCGCCGGCATTGCGGCGGCCTACAAGGCGTTGACCGGCCGCACCGGCATGGGCGGCGGCGATCCCAAATTATTCGCGGCGATCGGCGCCTGGCTCGGCTGGCCGGTGCTGCCCTTGGTCTTGCTGCTGGCGGCGCTGCTCGGGCTGGCGCTGGCGGGCTATGACCGCCTGTCCGGGCGCGCGGTGACGCGGCACAGCCGGGTGCCGCTCGGGGCCATGCTGGCAGCGGCGGCGTGGCCGCTTTTTCTGGTGGTTTCGCCGCTTGGGTTGGCCGGCCAGTTGTCGCCTGCTGCGTCAGCGAGTAGGTCGTGAACTCATAAATGTCATGCCCCGGCACGGTCCGGAGCGGCTCGGTGCGAGTGAGTGAGCGCCGTGGCGCACCTTTCAGGTGCGCCCAAGCGAAGCGAGCGCTGCACCGAGCCGCTT
>JBBRVH010000046.1:0-23408 GCA_038246995.1 Sphingomonadales bacterium | reverse complement strand
TCGGCCTTGATGCCATCATCGGTTTCGTGCCGGTGGCGGGTGATATGATCGCCGGCGCGATGGGGCTGTACCTCGTCTGGGAAGCGCGCAACCTCGGCATGTCGAAATGGCAGATCACCCGCATGCTCGCCAATGTCGGCGTGGATACGACGATCGGCGCGATCCCGCTCGTTGGCGATGTCTTCGATTTTCTGTTCCGGTCGAACAGCAAGAATTTGCGGATCATCAAGCGCCATCTCGACAAGCACCATCCGGGGACGGCGCTGGTCAACGCGCGCTGAAGCCATGCGCATCGTCACCCACGCGCAGGCGGGGCCCATCGCCTGCGTTTCGTCACCCGCTCACCACATCCGGGTGATGGGCCTCCGCCTGCGCGGGGGTGACGGGGTGGTTTTACTAGCCCCACAGCGCCGGCACATGCGGCCGCGCCACGACCCCGTTCTCGTAGACAAACCCGTCCGCACAATCTTGCGCCTGCAACAACGGCCCGTCGAGATCGGCAAAGACGCAGCGCTGTGCCAGCACCATCGCCGGCGCCATGCCCAGCGATGAACCCGCCATGCAGCCGACCATCAGCCCGAACCCCAGCGCCTGCGCCGCATCGGCAAGCGCCAGCCCGGCGGTCAGCCCGCCGCATTTGTCGAGCTTGATATTGACCAGTTGGAACCGCCCTCGCGCCCGCGCCAGGTCGTCGATGCCGTCGATCAGTTCATCGGCACACAGCGGCACCGGCGGGACATGGCCATCGAGCCCGGCTTCATCGCCCACCGGGATCGGCTGTTCCAGCAGCACCACGTCAAGCGCTTTCAGTTGCGGCCCGAGCGCCCTGACCATCGCGACGCTCCACGACTGGTTGGGGTCGACGATCAAGCGTGGCCGCGGTGCGCCACGCCGCACGCTTTCGATGCACGCAATCGGATCGCGGGCATCGACCTTGATCTTGAGTACCGCAAAATCGGCATGACGCCGCGCCGCCACGGCATAATCCGCCACCGGCCGGATGCCGATCGTCATGTCCGCCACGACCGGCGCCGCCACCACGCCGGCCGCGGCAAACGGGTTCACCCCGTCGCGCTTGGCCGCCAGGTCCCACAGCGCCGCATCGAGCGCAAAGCGCGCGCCGCCGGCCGGCAGCACGGCGAGCAGGTCATGCCGCGTGATGCCACCCCGGATGGCATCGGCAATCGCCGCGATCTGCGCCGCCATCGTCGCCGGGGTCTCGCCTTGATAATCGACCCCGCACGCCTCACCGCGCCCGGCATGGCCGGCGCCATCATCCAGTCGCAGTTGCAGCGTCGGCTGGTCATCCTGCACCCCGCGCGCGATGGCGAAGGGCTCCCGCATCGGCCAATCATGTTGCCGGCAAGTGACCGTCCAGCCCGGCATCTCAATCGCTCCCGCAGGCATCGACAACGCCATCGATGAGATTGGCCGACGCCAGCCGATCGGCAAGCGAACCCGGCGCCGCCGCCACCGCCGCCAGCCATGTCGCCTGCGCCGTTGCCGCCGCGCGCGCCGCCGCCACCGCGGCTTCGACGGTCACCGCCGCAAAGCGCAGTGCTGTGCCGGGTCGCAACTGCGCCACCCGGTCGAGATCGGCACCGATCACCGTCGCGATCCGCGGATAACCCGCCGTCGTCTGATGGTCGGCGAGCAGCACCGTCGCGGTGCCGGCGCCATTGACCTGCACCGCACCGCGCAGCAGCGGCGCCGACAGCATCGTCACCGCCAGCGGCACCAGCGCCGGGCCGGCCAGCACAACCCCCATGCGATCGAACGCCGGGGCAATGCGGAATTCGGCGGCGAGCAGCGCCGCCTGTGCCTCGGCGGGGAAAAAATCCGCCTGCGGCCCCATGACGACGCGGATCGGGCCGGTGGCAAGCGGCGGCAGCGGCAGCGACCGCGCTTCGCCGGGTGGCCGCGCCTCGATCACCAGCCGGTCGCCCGCCACCAGCCGGCCACCGCCCAGCCCGACCAGCGCCAGCGTGGCGTTGCTGCCGAGCCAGTGCGGCGCCGCGATCACCCCGGCAAAGGCCAGCATCGCCCAGTTGCACGCGCCGCCGTCGCGCACCTGCAGGCGTTGGCCGGCGCGCAACACACCCGTTGTCCAGCCACCGAGCGCGGCGCCATCGACCCGCGCCGCAAAATCCCCGCCGGTCAGGGCAAAGCCCGCCTCGCCCTCCACACAGCGCAGCGCGATGCCGCCGTGTGAAAGCTCGACTGCGGTGCCACCCTCGTTACCCAGCGCCGCGTGTGCGCCCGCGAAGGCGGCGCGGTCGATCGGTCCCGACCAGGTGACGCCGTGGCGGAGATGGCCGAAGCGGCCAGCGTCCTGCAGCGTCGTCAACGGCCCGGCCTGTTCGACAAGAAGGACACAGCGCACCATTAGCCGGCGTCGAATTCGGCGCGATCAACACGCCGGAAGCGCACCCGGTCACCGGGTTGCAGCAGGAACGGTTCGGGGTCGTCCAGCCGCAATACCGGCGTGCGGGTCTGGCCGATCACCCACCAGCCGGTGGGCATCGGCAAGGTGGTGATCAGGCATTGCCCGCCGGCGATCATCACCGTGCCGACGGGGCGCGAGCGCACCGGCACCGCCTTGCGTGGCAGCCGCAGCGCCGCCGGCACGCCGTCCATATAGGCATAGCCCGGCGCGAAGCCGACCATGTAGACGCGATAATCGGCCGCCAGATGCGCCGCGATGACGGCATCGGGGGCGAGGCCGGTCTGGCCTGCAACATCGGCAAGGTCAGGCGCCAGGTCGGCATCGCTGCACATCGGAATGAGATGGTCGCGTGCCGGAGGACGCGGGGCGCCGGCCTGCCCCGCCAGCGCCAGCGCGGCGGCGGCAAGCGCGGCAAATTCGGTGACCAGCGGATCATAGACCAGCAGCAGCGTCACATAGGCCGGCACGGTTTCAAGCAGCCCCGGCGGGGGCGCCGCCTGCAACGCCGCATCGAGCGCCAGGATATGATCGAACACCGCCGGGTCGATCGCATCACCGAATTCGAGCAGGACGCCACTGTCGCCGACCGGCTTGCAGACTGGCGCCCGCATCAGCCGCGCGCGATGAACGGCGCGATACCCAGCCCACGCGCCGTGAAACCGCTGCGGATATGGCGCGCCATCGCCACCGCATCGGGGCTGTCGCCATGGATGCACACCGAATGGGCCGCAAGCGTGACCGCCCCGCCCCCCACCGCCGGCATCTGGCGATTCTGGAAAAAGCCGAGCAGACGCTGCAAGGCGACGTCGGGATCAGCGATCATCGCGCCGGGCTCGCTGCGCGGCACCAGCAGGCCGCGGGGCGTGTAGCCGCGATCGGCGAAAATCTCGCTGAACACCGCCAGCCCGCGCGCCCGCGCCACCTTTTCGAGCACGGTGCCCGAAATGGCAAGGATGGCGAGGCGCGGATCGACGGCATGGACGGCGCGGACGATCGCTTCGGCCACCGGCGCTTCTTCGGCGGCGACATTGGCAAGCGCGCCATGCGGTTTCACATAATCGATCGGTTGGCCGACGAGGCGGCCGATGGCGATGAGCGCGCCGATCTGCGCGGCGATGAAGCGCTCGATCTCCGCCGGTGCCACGGCCAGGCGGCGGCGGCCGAAGCCTTCCTTGTCGGGGTAACTCGGGTGGGCGCCGGTAACGACACCGCGTGCCTTGGCGAGTTGCAGCGTCCGCGCCATCGTGTCGGGGTCGCCGGCATGGCCGCCACAGGCGACATTGGCGCTGGAAACCAGGCCGAGCATCGCTTCGTCATCGCCCATCGTCCAGGGGCCATAGCCTTCGCCGAGATCGGCGTTGAGATCGATCGTCCACATCCAAAGCAGCAATAGAACCAAGCCGCGCGCAGCGGAACCCCGCGCCATGCGTTGATACGCCTGAACCCCAAGGAGAACCGCCATGAGCCACGATATTCAACCGCAGATGGAGATCATCGGCGCCGACGGCGGCCCCATCGGTACAGTCGCCAGTGTCGACGACCATCACATCAAATTGGTCCCCGCGACGGCAGGCGCCCACAAGGGCCATGTCCACCGCATCTCGCGCGGGCTGGTCGCCGGCATCGAGGGCAAGACGGTGCGGCTGTCGGCCAACGCCGATGTCGCGTTGACCTTCGAGGAAGAAGCCTGAAATAGAAGCAAGACCGTCACCCCCGCGAGGGCGTGGTTGTTCTGCGTCTGGCGCGCAAAAAAGGGGCGGTGGTTTGCGCCACCGCCCCGTTTTCGTTGCGATCAGCGGCCGCCGCGATAACCGGCACCGCCACCGGCGCCACCGCCGGCGCCGCGGCCACCTTCACGGCCACCACCGGCGTTACCACCCGCACGCGGGCCACCCTGGCCGCGATGCGGGGTCACCTTGGCGCGCGGGTCACGGCCCGGGCGGCCGCCACCCGGGGCGCGGCGGGCGAAATCGCGGCGTTCTTCCTCGCGCGGCGCCGGCGGGGCGGCACGCTCGATCTTCTGCGCTGCGACAACCGCCGCGCGGAAATCGGCAGGCAGCGCCAGCACGGTGATCTTCTGGCGGATCAGCTTTTCGATATCACGCAGGAACGGCCGTTCGTCCTCGGCGCAAAAAGCGATCGCCTGGCCATCGGCCCCGGCGCGCGCCGTCCGTCCGATACGGTGAACATAGGATTCCGGCACGTTGGGCAGTTCATAGTTGATGACGTGCGAAACGCCGGTGACATCGATACCGCGCGCCGCGATATCGGTCGCCACCAGCACGCGGCAGGTGCCCGCCTTGAAATTGGCGAGGGCGCGTTCGCGCTGCGGCTGGCTCTTGTTGCCATGGATCGCTTCGGCAACGATGCCGGCATTGCCCAACTGGCGCACGACCCGATCGGCGCCATGCTTGGTGCGGCTGAACACCAGCGCGCGGTCGATCGACTTGTCCTTGAGGACAAGCTGCAACAGCGCCGGCTTTTCGGCCTGGTTGACGTGGATGACCGCCTGTTCGACGCGCTCGGCGGTGGTCGCAGCCGGCTTGACCGAGACCTTGACCGGGTTGGTCAGATATTTGGCCGCCAGTTCCTCGATGGCTTTCGGCATGGTCGCCGAGAAGAACAGCGTCTGGCGCTTGCGCGGCAGCAGGCCGACAATGCGGCGCAGATCATGGATGAAACCAAGATCGAGCATCTGGTCGGCTTCGTCGAGGACGAGGATTTCAACCAGCTTGAGATCGATGGCACCGCGCTCGACCAGATCGAGCAAGCGGCCCGGGGTGGCGACGACGACATCGACACCGCTGCTCATGGCGCGTTCCTGGCGCGGAATCGGCACGCCGCCGAACACCGTGGTCACGGTCAGTTTCATGTACTTGCCATAATCGGTGAACGACTGGGCAATCTGCGACACCAGTTCGCGCGTCGGCGCCAGCACCAGCGTGCGGGTGGCGTATTTCAGGCGATGCTTGGGGTTGGCGGCAAGGCGATGCAGGATCGGCAGCGCGAACGCCGCGGTCTTGCCGGTGCCGGTCTGGGCGATGCCGCACAGATCATGGCCTTCCAGCACCGGCGGGATCGCCTGCACCTGGATCGGGGTCGGTTCGGTATAGCCCTTGTCGGCGAGCGCACGGGCGAGCGGTTCGGCAAGGCCGAAATCGGTAAAATAGGTCATTTTGAGTCTCTGGAATCGGTCACGCGATCAATTCGCGTGGCTGCCTGCGGGCTTCGTGGCCGGCCGGACGAGCGGGTTTTGACAACCCGCGTGATGGGGTGGCCCTTGGGGCTGGCCTCTGAACATCCGGGTCTGGGGCGGTGTCATAAAGACGTTGCCCGATCACGCACCCGGCGTGGGCAGCGGAACTATCCGCGCTGAAGCCGAGGTGCATATCGCGGCGCAGCAATAAAATGTCAAGCCATGCGCCCCACGGCCGTGCTGCCTCTGGCCCCCGTCGCCGGCTTGGTGCAAGCTTTGTCGTCAAATCGTCACGAATCTGTCATCGCCCGTCTCTAGGGCGAAGGATGCTGGGAGCCATGACGTCATAATGCGGGATGCGGTGAAACGACAGGCGGACCGGCTGGCTGGGGGCATCGCGCCCGGGCCGCTGCTGGCGACGCTTGAATTCATCCTGCTTGCGGCTCTCGGGTTGGCATTGGCGCGGCTGGTCTGGGCGATCGTCACCCCCGTCGATCCGGTCGGCAACTGGCAGCCGCAGCGCAGCCTGGCGCCACCCGACACCAGCATCATCGGCAGCTTCGACCCGTTCTTCCGCCAGCCGAGCGATGCCGCGACGGAGGTATCGAGCCTCGGCCTCACCCTGCTCGGCACCCGTGTCGATACGGTGTCGGGACGCGGTTCGGCGATCATCGGCGGCAGCGACGGCGTGCAATCGAGCTATGCCGTCGGCGACGAGATCAGCCCCGGGGTGCGACTGGTCGAAGTCAGCTTCGATGCCGTGACGATCGACAGCGGCGGCCGCCGCGAAAGCCTGTTCCTCGACCAGTCATCGGGCAGCGCGCCGGTGACGCCGCAAAGCGCCGGCGTCGTCACCCAGGCGCGTCTCGCCGCCGATATCCTTGTCACGCCGCGGCTGCAGGGCACCGCGATCACCGGCTATGTGCTCACCCCCAAGGGTTCGGGCACCGCCTTTTCTGCCGCCGGCTTGCAATCCGGCGATGTGCTCGTCAGTGTCGACGGGGCGCCGGTGGCAAGCATCTCCGACCCGGGCGCACTGACCCGGCGGCTCGATGCCGGCGGCGTCGGCATCACCGTCGAACGCGCCGGCAGCCGCGTCAATCTGCAGATCGGGAACCGCACGTGACAGTCTGGAAGCATGGGTTCCTCGCCGGGGTGGCGCTGCTCGGGGCCTTGACGGCACCGCTGGCGGCGCAACAGACGGTCAACCTGCGCGATGCCGATGTCCGCGCCTATATCCAGGACGTGGCGCGCGCCACCGGGCGTACCTTCATCATCGACCCGCGCGTCCAGGGCAAGGTATCGGTCGTTTCCGAACGGCCGCTGGGGCGCGAAGCCTATTTCGAGCTGTTCCTGTCGACCTTGCGCGCCAACGGCCTTGTCGTGCAGCCTGCGGCCGGCGGTGCCTTTCGCATCACGCCGGTCGATGGCGCCGCCACCCAGCCGGGCGGGCCGGGGCGCGGCCGCGACCGTTTCGTTACCGAAGTCATCAGGCTCGATTCGATCGATGCCGCGTCCGCCGTCGAAACCCTGCGCCCGCTGGTCAGCCGCGAAGGCCAATTGACCGCCAACCGCACCGGCAATGCCATCATCATCGCCGATTATGCCGATAATGTCGCCCGCGTCCGCGCGCTGATCCGCCAGGTCGATCGCGATCGCGCCACGGTGCGGGTGATCGCGCTGAAAAACGCCGGCGCGCGGGAAATCGCTGCCTCGCTCGGGCAATTGACCGGCGGCCCGGGCGCGGCGCAGGGCGGTGCGGCGGCGGGAGCAAACCAGGGCGTTTCGATCGTTGCCATCGACAGTTCCAATTCGGTGGCGCTGCGCGGTGATGCCAATGCGGTGGCGCGGCTGGCGGAAACCGTGCTCGATCTCGATCGCCGGGCGGCCGCCGGGGCCGATGTGCGGGTGATCTTCCTCGCCCATGCCGACGCTGAAAAACTGATGCCGGTGCTCCAGCAACTCGTCGGCCAGACGCCGAGCGCAACGACCAGCAGCAGCGCCAATTTCGGTAGCGGGATGGGCAGCGGCGGCGGCAATCAGTCGAACGCGCAAACCCCCTTCGGCAATCAGCAGCAACAGGCAGCTGCCGCCCAATCGAGCGGCCCCGGCGTGCAGATCCCCGGTGCCACCATCGGCCGCGGCCAGGCCGTCATCGCGCGCTACGAAGGCGCCAATGCCATCATCATTTCGGCGCCCGCCGATGTGCAGCGCCAATTGGGCGAGGTCGTGCGCCAGCTCGATACCCGCCGCGAACAGGTGCTTGTCGAAGCGATCATCGTCGAAATTTCCGATGTGGCGGCGAAACGCCTGGGCGTGCAATTCCTGCTCAGCGGCACCGGCGGCAGCAATATCCCGTTTTCGGTGACCAACTACAGCAACGCCGCGCCCAATCTGCTCACCGTCGCCGGCGCCGTGGCGGGCGAAAGGCTCGATCCCGGTTCGACGACCACGACGGCCTTGCGCGATGCCGCGGTGCAGACCCTGCTCGGCGCCACCGGCGGCACCTTCGGCTTTGGCGGCAATCTCGGCAACAATGCCATCTTCGGCTTCGTCATCAACGCGGTGAAATCCGACACCGCGTCGAAAGTCCTGTCGACGCCGTCGATCATGACGCTCGACAACCAGCAGGCCAAGATCCTTGTCGGCCAGGACGTGCCGATCTCGACCGGCGAAGCGCTCAGCAACAATTTCGACAATGCCTTTCGCACCATCCAGCGCCAGAATGTCGGTATCCAGCTCGATGTGAAGCCGCAGATCAACGCCGGCGGCACGATCAAGCTCGCCATCCGCCAGGAAGTCAGCTCGATCGCCGGGCCGGTGTCGACAACCTCCCCCGAACTTGTTCTCAACAAGCGCGAGATCACCACGACAGTGACCGTCGATGATGGCCAGATCATCGCGCTCGGTGGCCTGATCGACGAAAATGAGCGCAATACCATCGAGAAAGTGCCCCTGCTCGGCGACATTCCCGGCCTTGGCGAGCTGTTCAAGTCGCGATCACGCAACAAGACCAAGACGAACCTGATGGTTTTCATCCGTCCGACCATCGTGCGCAGCGCCGCCGACGCGCAAAAACTCGCCGCCGAACGCTATGATTATGTCCGCCAGGCCGATATCGAGCGCGGTGGCGGCGAGATCACCTCGCTCGATGCGCTGGTGCGCGACTATCTGCGCACGGCCCCGCCGGCGCTGCCGGTCGCTGCCGCCCTGCCCGCCCCCAAAGCGCCATGACCGACGGCATTTCCCCCGCCGCCCAAGCGCCGCCACCGCCGCTGCTGCCTTACCCTTTTGCCAAGAAATTCGGCGTGGTGGTCACCGGCGCCAGCGATGCCGGGGTCGCCATCGGGCTGCGACAGGGCGATGACGTGCGCGTCCTCGCCGAAGTGCGCCGCATGGTGGGCCGGCCGATCAGCATCGTCGCGGTCGATCCGGCGCAGTTCGACCGGCTTTTGTCCGACAATTACGCCCTCGAAGGCTTTACCGCCGGGGCCAGCATGAACGCCGACGATACGCTCGGGCTGCTGGTCGACAATATTCCGTCCGCCGAAGATCTGCTCGACACCCAGGACGAAGCTCCGATCATCCGCCTGATCAACGGCCTGATCGCCGAAGCGGCCCGCCAGGGCGTGTCGGACATCCATCTCGAGCCCTATGAAAGCGCGCTGATCGTCCGCATGCGCGCCGATGGCCAGTTGACCGAGCGCCACCGCCTGCCCGCCAATGTCGCCGCCATGGTGGTCAGCCGCATCAAGGTCATGGCGCGGCTCGACATTGCCGAGCGCCGCCTGCCCCAGGATGGCCGCATCGGGCTGACGCTGGGCGGCAAGAGCCTTGATGTCCGCGTCTCGACGCTGCCCAGCCGCGGCGGCGAACGCGTCGTCCTGCGCCTCCTCGACAAGGACAACGCCGGCATCGACATGACCGCGCTCGGCATGCCGCCCGCCATCGACACGCTGTTTCGGGCAGCGCTCGGCGAACCCAATGGCATCGTGCTGATCACCGGGCCCACGGGTTCGGGCAAGACCACCTCGCTTTATGCCGGCCTGCGCCTCCTCAACGACGGCAGCCGCAACATCCTGACGGTCGAGGACCCCGTCGAATATGCCGTGGATGGCGTCGGCCAGACGCAAGTCAACGCCAAGGTCGGGCTGTCGTTCGCTGCCGGGCTGCGCGCCATCCTGCGGCAAGACCCCGATACGGTGATGGTCGGCGAAATCCGTGACAGCGAAACCGCCGAAATTGCCATCCAGGCCTCGCTTACCGGGCATCTCGTGCTGTCATCGGTGCACACCAATGATGCCGCCGGCGCCATTACGCGGCTGCGCGACATGGGGATCGAGCCTTTCCTGCTCGCCTCCACGCTGCGCGCCGTCATTGCCCAGCGGCTGGTGCGGCGGCTGTGCCCCGCCTGCCGCGTCGAACATCGCGCCGATGCTGCGGTCGCCGCGCTGATCGGCATCGCGGTCGGCACGCGTTATTGGGAACCCGGTGGCTGCGATGCCTGCAACCACAGCGGCTTCAAGGGCCGGGTCGGGGTGTTCGAAGCGGTGCGCATCACCGACACGATCCGCCGGCTGATCCTTGATGGCGGCGACGAAAGCGCCATCATCGCCGAAATGAGCGCGGTGTCGCCGCCGCTGGCCGCCGCGGCGCGCGGGCTGGTCGAAACGGGCACGACAACGCCCGCAGAAGCCGTGCGCGTCATGCGCGGCGGCGGGCTCGATGGCTGAGTTCAACTATCGCGCCATCGACATGGCCGGGCGCGAACGCCAGGGCCGCATCGATGCGGCCGACAGCGATGCCGCGCGCGCCGCGCTGCTCAAGCAAAAGCTGTTCGCGACCAAGCTGGACAGCGCCGGCCCGCGCACGCGCGGCACACCGCTGGCAACGACCGGCCTGTCGCGCAAGCTAAACGTCAAGCAACTGACGCTGTTCACCCGGCAGGTCGCGACGCTGGTGCAGGTCGCTCCGCTCGAGGAAACGCTGCGCACCATCGTCCGCCAGACCGAGGCGGCGCATGTCCAGCGCATCCTTGGCCGTGCCCATACCGGCGTCGTCGAAGGCCGCCGCCTGTCCGAAGCGATGGCATTGGAGCCGGCCAGCTTCCCGCCGCTGTATCGCGCCATGGTCGCGGCGGGCGAAAGCGCCGGCTCGCTGCCCGAAATCCTCGAACGCCTCGCCGATCTGCAGGAACGCCAGGCGACGGTGCGCGGCAAGGTCATCGCCGCCATCGCCTATCCGGCGGCGCTTGCAGTCGTCGCGACGTTCGTGGTCATCGCGCTGATGATCTTTGTCGTGCCGCGCGTCGTCGAACAATTCGAGGATATCGGCCAGGCGCTGCCGTTGCTCACCCGCATCGTCATCGGCATTTCGGCGTTTCTGGCGAGCTTCTGGTGGCTACTGCTGCTGGGTGGCGTTGCCGGTGTGCTGCTGTTCAACCGCGCCATGCAGGACGAAGGCTTTCGCTACCGCTTCGATAGCTGGTTATTGCGCTTGCCCTTCTTCGGGCGCCTGCTGCGCGATCTTCACGCCGCGCGGCTGGCGCGTACCCTTGCCACCATGGTGGCCAGCCGGCTGCCGATCATCGAAGGGCTGGCGCTGACCACCGCGACGGTCAACAACCGCGCGCTCCGCCGGGCATCGGAAGACATCGTCACCGCCATCCGCGAGGGCGGCAGCCTGTCGGCGGCGCTGCGCAAATCGGGCGTTTTCCCGCCTTTGCTCGTCTATATGGCGGCCGGCGGCGAAAGCTCCGGGCGGCTCGACCTGATGCTCGAACGCGCCGCCGACTATCTCGAACGCGAGTTCGATACCTTTACCGCCACCCTGTTGTCGCTGCTCGAACCCGGCGTGATCATCGTGATGGGCGGTGTCGTCGCCGCCATCGTCCTGTCGATCCTGCTGCCGATCCTGCAACTCGATACACTTGCCGCCCAGTGAGGAACCCCATGGCCCCTGAACTTTTGGCTCCTGAACATGAAGACGGCTTCACCCTTGTCGAATTGATGGTCGTCATCGTCATCATCGGCCTGCTGGCCACTGTCGTCATCGTCAACGTGCTGCCGACGCGCGACAAGGCGATGGTCGAAAAGGCCAAGGCCGATATCGCGCTGATCGAACAAGGGTTGGAGATGTACCGGCTCGACATGTTCACCTATCCGCGCAGCGAGGAAGGCCTTGCGGCGCTGCAAACCCCGCCCGCCGGCGTGGCGCAGCCCGATCGCTATCGCCGCGGCGGCTATCTCAAGCGCCTGCCCGACGACCCGTGGGGCAAGCCCTATCAATATGCCCTGCCCGGGCAGCACGGCGCCTTTGATATCTATTCGCTCGGGGCCGATGGCGCGCCCGGCGGGACGGGCGAAAATGCCGATATCGGCAACTGGAAATAACAGCGACGCCGGCTTCACGCTGGTCGAGTTGCTGGTCGTGCTTGTCGTCATCGGGCTGATGGCGGCAACGGTGGTGCTTACCCTGCCCGATCCCCGCGGCAAGCTCGCCGATGATGGCACGGCACTGGCGGCACGACTGGTTGCGGCGCGCGATCTCGCGATCATCGGCGGGCAGGACATCGGCGTGCGCTTCGATGCGGCGGGCTATGGCTTCCAGCAACGCCGCGGCGAAACCTGGGCCCCGGTGGCCGAACGCGCCCTGGCGCCGCAGCGCTGGCGGCCCGGCGTCGCCGCCACGGCAGCGGTCGAAGGCGGCGCCGCGCTGGTCTTCGATGCCACTGGCCTCGCCACGCCGGCCCAGATCATCCTGCGCCGCGATGGCGCCAGCAGCGTCGTGACGGTCGGCAATGCCGGGCAGGTGCGCGTCGATGCGCAATAGCGCACCAGCCGAACAGGGCTTCACCCTTGTCGAAGTGCTCGTCGCGCTGGCGATCTTCAGCCTGGCGGCGCTCGCGCTGTTGCGCCTGCAGGGCTCGGCACTGGGCACGGCAGCCCGCCTTGATGACAAGACGATGGCCGCGATCGTGGCGCGAAACCAGGCGGTGGAGGCAATGATCACAGCGTTGCCCCCCGCCTTTGGCAGCGCCAGCGGCGTGGAACGCAACGGCGGTCGCGACTGGCGCTGGGTCCGCGATACCCAGCGGACCCCCGATCCGCGCCTGCAACGCATCGAAATCCGCGTCGCCGGCCCTGATGGCAGCACGGCAGCGGCGCTCACCGTTGTCAGGCGCGCGGCATGACGGCGCCTCGCCTTCGCGATGCCGGCTTCACGCTGGTCGAACTGCTCATCGCCATCCTGTTGTTCGCCCTGCTTTCGGCGGCGGCGGCAGCGCTGCTCAGCTTTGCCGTCGATGCCCGCGGCCGCACCGGCGAACGCCTCGATACGCTTGCCGCCGTCACCCGCACCCGCGCGCTGCTCGCCGCCGATCTCGGCCAGGCCGCCGCCCGCCCGTGGCGTGACGATCGCGGCATCCTGCGCCCGGCGCTGGTCGGCCGCGAAGGCGATGCGCTGCTCACGCTGGTGCGCCGCGGCTGGCGCAATGATGGCGGCGCGGCGCGCCCCTCGTTGCAGCGCGTCGAATACCGCCTCGTCGCCGGCCGTCTGGAACGCCGTGCGTGGCCGCTGGTCGATGGCGCCGCCGCCTATCCGCCCGCGGTGTTGCTGACGGGTGTCACCGCGCTCGACCTGCGTTTCCACAGCGCCGGGCAATGGCAGGACCGCTGGGACCCCGCCGCCCGCGACAGCCTGCCGGCAGCGGTTGCGATCGACATTGCCGCTACGGGCCTGCCGCCGCTGCACCAGGCCTTTCTCGTCGCCCCGGGGGCGGTGCGATGAGGCGCGCTTCCAACGAGGAAGGCGCCGCCCTCCTCACCGTCCTCATCCTTGTCGGCATCATGGGCGCCATCGCCGTGGGCGTCTTCGACCGTTTGCGGCTCGCCACGATGCTCACCGGCAACGCCACCGGCCTCGAAGCCGCGCGCGGTTTTGCCGAAGTCGGTGAACAACTGGTCAGCGTGCGCATCGACGACCTGCTGGCGTCCTCGCCGAACCGCACCACACTCGCGGGGGGCTGGCAGGGGCGGACCATCACCCTGCCGCTGCCCGCCGGCACGGCGCGCGCCCGGGTGATCGATGGCGGCAATTGCTTCAACCTCAACAGCCTTGCCGTCGGCACCGCCCCCGATGCCCTTGTCTCGCGCCCGCTCGCCATCGCGCAGTTCGTCAACCTGATGGTGCTGGTCGATGTCTCGCGCAGCGATGCCCGGCGCATCGCCGCTGCGGCCGCCGACTGGATCGACAGCGACGATCGCCCCAACCCCGATGGCGCCGAAGACGGTGCCTATGCCGGCGCGCCGCGCCCCTATCGCGCCGCCAACACGCTGATGGCCGAAGCCAGCGAATTGCGCGCCGTCCAGGGCGTCACCCCGGCGCTTTATGCCCGCATCCGGCCCTGGCTGTGCGCGCTCCCGGTCGCCGAGCTGTCGCCGATCAATGTCAACACGTTGCTGCCCGCCCAGGCGCCCTTGATCGCGATGTTCTACGGCGAAGCGCTGAGCCTCGATACGGCGCGGCGGGTCATCGCCGAACGCCCCGCCGGCGGCTGGAGCGCCATTGCCGAGTTCTGGAACAGCCCGGCGCTGCGCGACCTGCCACCGCCCGGCGAAGTGCTCGACCAGCTCCGCGTCACCACGCGCTGGTTCGCGCTGGACCTTGACGTTGCCGTCGGCGCCACGCAATTGCACGAAACCGGGTTGATCGACGCGCGGCAACCGCCCGCCCGCATCGCCGCACGACGCTGGACAGGTGACGAATGATCCGGACCTTGCTGTTCCTGCCCGATGACGGCCGCCGCTGGTGGCTGCGGCTGGGTGTCGATAATGGCGCGGAGCGCGGGGGGGTTGGCGCGGAGCGCGGGGGGGTTGGCGCGGAGCGCGGGGGGGTTGGCGCGGAGCGCGGTGATGGCTGGCCCGCAGCGCTCGATCCGGCAACGCCATCCGAAACCATCGCCGTGGTGCCCGGCGCGCAGGTCGCGCTGCACTGGGTCGAACTGCCGCCGCTGGCGCCGGCGCAGACCGCCGCGGCGGTGCGCCTGCTCGCCGCCGATGTCAGCGCCACCCCGCTCGATGCCACCCATGTCGCGATCGGCGACAGCCGCGGCGACGCGCGGCGTCCGCTGGCGCTGGTCGACAACGCGCTGATGGCGGGCTGGCTCGGCGATCTGGCGGCTGCGGGCATCGATCCCGACCGCATCGTGCCCGACACGTTGCTGTTGCTGCCGCCTCCCGAAGGCGTTGCCGTACTGGCCGATGGCGATCTGTGGCTGGTGCGCGGCCAGGAACGCGGCTTTGCCGCCGAACCCGAACTGGCGCAGTTGCTCATCGGCGACGCGATCATTTCGCCGCTCGGCCCCGACGACTGGGCGGCGCAACTGCCCGGTGCGCTGGCCATGGCGGGCCTCGATCTGCGCCAGGGGGTCTTTGCCCGGCCAAGGCGCTGGCGACTCGACAGCGACCGCTTGCGCCGTGTCGCCATGCTGGCGCTCGCGGTTTTCGCCACGCTGCTCGCCACCAGCGCTGTTTCATACCTGCGCCACGACATCGCCGCTGCCACGGCCGAGCGCGAACTGGCCGACGCGGCGCGCGCCGTGCTGCCCCGCGACACGGTCATCGGCGATGCGCGTGCCCAGGTCGCGGCACGCCTCGACAGCCTAGGCGGCGGCAGCGGCTTCACGACGCTGGCGGCACCGCTGCTCATGGCGCTGCGTGACCGGCCCGGAGTCAGCCTCGATGATCTCGACTATGCGGCGTCGACCGGGTTGGTGGCCGTGCTCGTCGCCCCCGATGCCGGCGACCGGGCGGCGATTGCCAGCGCGATCGACGCTGCCGGGGTGACAGCGCGCCTCGGGGTGCCGCGCGATGATGGCGGCCGCGTGCTCGTCGATCTTGTGGTGCAACCGCGATGATGGCGCTTTTCCTGCCCTGGTGGCGCGATCGCAGCCCCCGCGAACAAATCCTGCTGGCGATCATGGCCGGCATGGTCGCCATCGTCATCCTGTGGCTCGGTGTGCTGCGACCGCTCGCCGGTGCCGGTGATCGCGCCGCCGCGCGCCACGCCAGCGCGATATCGGCCCTCGGCGAGGTGCGCAGCCTGACCGGTGCCATCCGCGCGGCCGAAGCGCGCCGCCGCCCGGGCAACGACACACCGGCACTCGAACGCGTCCGCGCCAGCGCCAGTGCCGCCGGGTTGACCCTCGACACGCTGGAAAGCGACGGCGCCGGCCAGGTCAATTTGCGCATTACCGCGATCAAGCCGGCACCCCTGCTGCGCTGGATCGCCGATCTGGAGGCGCGCGACGGCATCACCACGACGCAGATCGCCAGCAATCGCAACGCCGACCAGACGCTGGCGGTGTCGATCACCTTGTCGGGCGGTGGCCGGTGATGCGCCGCTGGCTCTGGCTGGTCGCGGCCTTGCTTATCGGCATGGTGGCGCTGCTGCCGCTGCGGATCGTGCTGGCGCTGGGGAATTCGGGGTTGGCGGCGCGGTCGGTTGCGGGCTCGCTCTGGTCGGGGGAATTGGCCGATGCTGCCTGGCGCGGGATGCCGATCGGCGATCTCGATGTCGGGCTGGCACCGCTGTCCTTGCTTAGCGGCGCGCCGGCGCTGCATTTTGCCGGCCCGGCGTTGACGGGCATTGCCACCCGCGCCGGCGTTACCGGGCTGTCGGGCAGCGTCGATGCCAGCGGCCAGACGCCGTTACCGCTCGGCCGCGTCGGCTTGCAGGATGTCGAGATCGTCTTTGACAAACGGGCCTGCACGCAGGCGCGCGGCCTGGTCACCATCGCCGCGACCGGCAGCCTGGCGACCGCGCTGGGCGGCAGCTTGCAGGGGCTGGCGCGCTGCGAAGGCGGAGCGCTGCTGCTGCCGCTTGCTTCCGCCACGGCGCAAATGCTGCTGCGCATCGGCGGCGATGGCCGCTGGCGCGCGGTGATCAGCGTCACCAGTGTCGACGAAGCGACGCGAACCGGCTTGCTTGCCGCGGGCTTTGCGCCCACGCCGCAAGGCCTGTCGCGCACCCTTGAGGGCCATTTATGAGCCATTTGCCGCTTATCGCACTGCTGCTGGCGGCGGTGGCGCCGTCCGCCTCGCCGCTCGGGCTCGATGAACTGCCGCCGCAGAACCTCGCCAAAAACAGTTGCGCGCTGTTCCTGTGGGACCGCGCCAGCCAGCAACGCGTCGTGATGGCCACCGCCGCGCCAGCGCAGATCATGGTGATGCGCCGCGGCAAGCCGATGGTGCTGGCGCAATCCGCCGCCAGCGGCACCGCCGTGCTCGGCTTTGCCCCGCACGCGACCTATGGCGACGGCGCCGCGCAGATCGCCCTCGATATCACCGTCGTGGCGGCCGAAGGCGGCGGCGGCGTCGTCCGCGATGGCGCGATCACCGTCACCGCCGGCGATGGCAGCAGCATCGTTGCTCCGGTGGCGGGCATCATCGGCTGCAGCTGAGCCATGGCCGGCCGCGCTACCACACCGCGCGAATGGGGCATTGCGCTGCTCGCCGGGCTCGGCCTTGCGGCCGTGATGGTCAGCTTCTGGCGTGGCCCCGATCCCGAAGCACCGGCTGTCGTGACAAGCGCCCCGGTCACCCCGCCGCCGCCGGCTGCGTTCGTGGTGGCGCCGGTCGTTGCCGTCGTTACGGCGGCGCCGGTCGTGGCCGTCGGTGCTGCGGCGCCGGTTCCGGTTACCGGTTATCGCCTGCGCGGTGTCATCGCCCGGCCGGGGTCGGCGGCATCGGCTATCGTCGAAGCTGGTGATGGGCGGCAGCGACTGGTCCGCATCGGCAGCCAGTTGGCCCCGGGGCTGACCGTCACCGCAATCGATGCCGGCGGCCTGACGCTGGCCGGCACAGGCGGCGACCAGCGCCTCGATTTCGGCGATCGCCGCCCCGAAGCAGCCGCGGCGTCGGCCAGCGCCGCGCCCGAAACCACCGGTGCCGCCGCGCTTGCCGGCCTTGCCGCCAGCGTCAGCGATTATCGCACCGGGCTCGATCCGCGCCGGATCGGCGGGTTGACCCGCGGTTTCACCCTGGTCGATGCCAGCCGGCTGCCGCTGTTCCGCAAGGCCGGGCTGCAAACCGGGGACATCATCCTGATGGTCAATGGCACGGCGATCGACAGTGAAGAAAAGGTCATGGAACTGCCCGCCGAGGTCAATGGCGCGCGGGCGGTGGAAATCCTTTATGAACGCAGCGGAAAACGCGAAACGGCCCGCATTCCGATCGCGCGCTGAAACAAAACTGTCACTGATTGAAACATTTTCGTCACCAAATCGTCGCGAAAGCATCATGCAGCCCGCCTAGGGCAAACGCATCGGGGACGGAGTGGCGCCGAATGATTCGGTGTGCAGTCCGCCCGGCGCGACCAACAGGCGGAGATTTCCCATGGCGAATTATCGGGCACTGCTTCTCATCGGTTCGGCACTGGCCCTTGCGGCCTGCGACGGCGCCACCAATATCGCGTCGCCGGGCGAAGGTACGCTGGTGACCCCGCCGCCGGCTCCGGCGCCGACCCCCACCCCGACGCCGACCCCGACGCCGACTCCCACCGGCCCTGCCGACACCTGCCCGACCGGCACCGCCAACGTCGGCATCATCAACGGTCAGCGCAATTGCCAGCTTTCGGGCACCATCACGGGCAATCTCTCCCTGCGCAACCTGCGCGGTGTCATCTATTCGCTTTCGGGCCGCGTCAACGTCGGCACCGATCTGGGTGCCGATCCGGCCGCCCCCACCGCCGGCGCGACCGCCGGCATCCTGACCATCGATCCGGGCACGGTGATCTTCGGGTCGGCCGGCGCCGACGCGCTCGTCATCAACCGCGGTTCGCAACTGTTCGCCGAAGGCACCGCGACCCAGCCGATCATCTTCACCAGCCGGTCGAACATCGAAGGCATGGTCAATGCCGACAGCATCGGCCAGTGGGGCGGCATCGTCATCCTCGGCCGCGCCCCCATCCACACCTGCATCGGCGCCGGTGTCACCGGCGGCACCGTCGGCTGCCAATCGGCTGTCGAAGGCCTGACCGGCGCGTTCTACGGCGGCGCCAGCCCGGCGGACAACAGCGGGCGCATCCGCTTCGTCCAGGTTCGCTACCCCGGATTCGAAGTGTCGCCGGGTAACGAGCTCAACGGCATTACCCTGGCCGGCGTCGGCTCGGGCACCACCTTCAGCAACATCCAGGTCCATAACAGCTCGGACGATGGCATCGAATGGTTCGGCGGCCGCGTGAACGCCAAGTTCCTCGTCCTGACCGGTAACGATGATGACAATCTCGATACCGATCTCGGCTACAAGGGCTTCATCCAGTACGTCCTCGTCGTGCAGCGCAGCACCGGCGGCGATCGCATCATCGAAGCCGAAACCGCCGGTTTCGAAACCCGCACGCCACGTTCGAACGTGCGCCTGTCGAACTTCACCTTCATCAGCAACCGTCCGTCGGATCCTGTTCTGCTGCGCGGCGGCACGGACTACAGCCTGTTCAACGGTGTCATCTCGAACACGACCAATTCGTGCCTCGACATCGACGGCGCACAGACCGTCGCTGCGGCCGACGCCGCTGTCGACGAAACCGGCGCGCCGGTCTTCCGTTCGGTCATCTTCGGTTGCCCCACGGCTGCTCGCGATGAAACCGATGTGCCGCTGACGCTGATCACCCCGCTGATCACCGGCAACAACAATCTGCTGCCGCCGGTCACGCTGACTCTGACCAGCATCTTCCTGCCCGGCGCCAACGAAACCGCTGCGGTCGGTTTCAACCCGAGCACGATCAACAGCTTCTTCGATGCCGCCACCTATGTCGGCGCGTTCCGCAACGCCACCGACACCTGGTACACCGGCTGGACCTGCGGCGTCGGCACCGGCGCCACCTCGTGCCTGACGGCGCCGGCCAACACCGGCAGCTAAAACCGCGAAGCCGGGGTGGCGCCGTTGCCACCCCGGCCTTGTGCCCCCGGGCCAGCCCCGGGCGCGCGACACGCGATACAAGGGGCCAACGCCATGAAGTTCAAGACCAAGCTGGGCAGCATCCTGCTCATCACCACCACGCTCGGCGGCCCCGCGCTGTTCGCCCAATCGGCGCCGGCACCCGAACCGGCGGCGAGCACGCCGGCCCCGGCCCCGGCTGATGCTCCGCCCGTCGAAGAAGAAATCGATATTTCCGTCCCCGGCGGCAGCAGCGGCGAAATCGTCGTCATCGGCACGCGCATCCCCAACACCATCCGCGCCAGCCGCGAAGTCGCTTCGGTGCTTACCCAGGGCGATATCGCCCGCACCGGCGAAGGCGATATCGCCGGCGCGCTGCAGCGTGTTACCGGGCTTTCGGTTGTCGGCGGCAAGTTCGTCTATGTCCGTGGCCTTGGCGAACGCTATTCGCTCGCGTTGCTCAACGGCCTGCCGATTCCGTCGCCCGATCCGCTGCGCCGCGTCGTGCCGCTCGATCTGTTCCCGACCAGCGTGCTGGCCTCGACTGTCGTCCAGAAAAGCTATTCGGCCAATTTCCCGGGCGAATTCGGCGGCGGCGTCATCAACCTGACGACCCGCGCCGTTCCCGATGAACCCTTTTTCGAAATCGGTGGCAGCATCGGCGGCAACACCGCCACCACCGGGCAACTCGGCTATGTCTTCCAGGGCAGCAGCAAGAGCATCTATGGCTACGTCGACGACAAGCTGGCGCTGCCCAAGGGCCTTGCCGCCTCGCAGAGGGACGGCAAGATCCTGGCCGTCGGCCCCAATTTCACCCAGCGCCAGATCCAGGACATCGCTGCCAGCCTGACCAATTCGGAAACCAACCTGATCCAGGCCAACAACGACATGCCGGTCAATTGGGGGATCAATTTCTCCGCCGGCAAGGCCTGGGACATGGGCGATACCCGCGTCGGCATCATCGCCGCCGCCGGTTGGAGCACCGACTGGCAGACCAAGGCCGGCCTGCAGCAACTGTCGAACGGCGAAGCCATCGGCCCTGCCGGCACCCCGATCCTGCGCCCGGACCAGGACTTCCGGTTCGTTTCGACCGAAAACCGCGTCGTCATCAACGCCCTGGTCGGCATCGGCGCCGAATTCGGTGACCACAAGATCCGGCTGACCAACGTCTATCTCAACGACACGATCAAGGAAGCCCGCATCCAGTCGGGTACCGATGATACCAACGTCGGCGGCGATGTGCTGCTTAACCGCAGCTTCACCGGGACCTTCCAGCGCCAGTTGATCGACACCCAGGCTGTCGGCGAGTTCAAGTTCGACAACCTCAGCCTCGATATCCGCGGCACCTATGCCAATTCGAAGCGCCTCGCGCCGTATGAACGCCAGAACAACTATGCCTTCAGTACGGTCGCCAGGGACTTCGTCAACGATCTGCGCAGCCCCGGCCAGGCCAGCACGGTGGCGTTCAGCCGGCTGAACGAGAATGTTTATGGCGCCGGCGCCGATCTTGGCTACAAGGTTGAAGGCGGGCCGTTCCCGATCCGCTTCACCGCAGGTTACGCCTATACCGACAGCAAGCGATCATCGAGCCGTTTCGATTATCGCTACAACATCAACGGTGCCCTGCCGACCGCGGTCACCCAGCAGCGCCCGGACTTCCTGTTGTCCGATTTCAACGTCAATTCTTTCGGCATCATCCTCAATACCGTGTCGACGACGGCACCGGTGTACAACGCCGGGCTGACCATCCACGCCGGCTATGGCCAGTTCGAGATCGAGCCCTTCGACGGCGTGCAGTTCACGGCCGGCGTGCGCTATGAAACCGCCAATGAATTCATTAACCCGATCGATGTTTTCGGCGTCAACGTCGACCAGACGATCCGCACCGAGCTGAACAATGATTACTTCCTTCCGGGCGGCACGCTGACCTGGAACTTCGCCGAAGACATGCAGGCGCGTTTTTCGGCGTCGAAGACGATCGCGCGTCCGCAGTTCCGCGAACTGGCACCGCAGACCTTCTTCGATACCGACACCGATCGCACGTCGTTCGGCAACCAGTTCCTGATCGACAGCCAGTTGTTCAACCTGGAAGCCCGTTACGAATATTATTTCGGTCGTGACCAGCGCGTCACCTTCGGCGGCTTCTACAAGGATATCACCAACCCGATTGAAACCGTGGCGTTCAACGTCGGCGGCACCTTCAACACCACTTTTGCCAATGCCCCCAAGGCGCGGCTTTATGGTTTCGAAGCCGAAGTGCAGAAGTATTTTCCGCTCGATGCGCTGTCGGATGCAGCGTTCCTCGCCAGCCGCCGCCTGCTCGTCAACATCAACTATACCTACAGCGATTCGCGCATCAACGTGAAGGCGGGTGACACCACCATCTTCCCGTTCTCGGGCGAAGTCCGCCCGGCGTCCGACCTGTTCCGCGATGGCCAGCCGCTGACCGGCCAGTCGGACCATGTCGCCAATTTGCAGATCGGTTTCCAGGATCAGGACAGCCTGTCGGAACAGACGCTGCTGCTCAACTATGCCAGCAACCGTTCGACCCAGCGCGGCCCGAACGGCCAGCCCGATCTTGTCGAAAAGCCCGGCCTGCGGCTCGATCTCGTCATCCGCCAGGGCTTTGAACTCGGCGGTGTCAATCTCGAAGCCAAGCTGGAAGCCCGCAACCTGACCAATACCAAATATCAGGAATTCCAGACGCTCAACGCGTCGCGCATCGACAACAACACCTATGTGCTGGGCCGCACGTTCCAGCTGGGCGTCAGCGCCAAGTTCTGAGCTGACTGCCTGCTGGTGTGCGACTGCTGAATCCCTCCCCCTTGCGGGGAGGGCGACTCGCGCGCTTGCGCGAGCGGGGTGGGGGTTCACACATGGGCGCGGGTAAAACCCCCACCCAGCTTGCTTCGCAAGCCACCTTTTCCGCAGAGTCGACTGCCGCTATCGCGGCCACATTGGCAAGCCGCTATCGCGGCCACATTGGCAAGCCGCTATCGCGGCCACATTGGCAAGCCGCTATCGCGGCCAGGGCCGATCGCGAAACCAGCCGGTGATGATGTATTTGGTGCCGGCGCGCACCGACATGCCATGGTGCAACGTCATCGCATTGGGGCTGCCATCAAGGTTGCGGTTGTTCCAGGCCAGCAGCTTGCCGGTTTCGGGCTGGAAGGTCTTGTCGAGCCGCTTGAAACGCGTGGCACCACCCGCACCGGGTACGTTGAGATAGACCATCAACGTCCAGCTGCGTTGCCCGGCGGCGGCGCAATACAGGTCATAATCGGCGCCCGAGGGTTCGAAATAATCGGTATGCGCCTTGAATTCCTGCCCCACGGCATAGCGCTGGCCCTGCAAGGGTTCAGCATGGCGGACGTCGAGCCCGGCATAGGCCGCGAGCCGCGCTGCGATCCCGCTGACAAAAGGATCGGCATCGTCGAGATCGCAGGTCTCGCTGGTGCGAAAACCCGGGTCGCCATCATGGTCCGCCAGCCCCGACGGCCGGCGCCGTGCGTCGATCCGTTCGATGAGCGCCGCGCATTCGGCGGCATCGAGGAAAGCCCGGCGGGCAAACATTTCCACGGCGCGAAACGGCAGGCGCTGGGCACCGGCAAAACGGGTTTCGGTCATGGCCATGTGATAGGTCGTGAACTCATAAATGTCATGCCCCGTCATGGCGTGAGGGGGCGAAATGGCCCAAGCGTCCTTTGGGCGCGCGAGCGCTGGCGGGCCTTCGGCCCCCGGCAAGCTTGTGCAACGGCGCCATTTCGCCCCCTCAGGCCACCCGAAGGGCGGTCCGGAGCGGGGCGGGGGAGCCCACGCGTCCCATGGGCGC
>JBBRVH010000045.1:0-23590 GCA_038246995.1 Sphingomonadales bacterium | reverse complement strand
TTTCGTCGCCCGCGACCCCCACCCCGCTCGTGCAAGCGCGCGAGTCGCCCTCCCCGCAGGGGGGAGGGAGGGGGGGTGGTGCTTTCGGCACGTCAGGCCGCCGGCTGCGGCTCGAACTGCTCCAGCCAGCCGGCCATCCAGTCACCGACCCGCACTTCGGTTTCGCCCCAGAACAGCCAATGCCCGCAATCGGCGATCTCGTGATAATCGACCGTGCCGCGCAGCTTGCGGGCCGTCGCGCGGCTGATGCCCGGCACGGTGGTGCGGTCATCGGCGCCGACGATAACCAGCGCCGGCTTGTCGAGCCGGCTGTAATCGACCTTGGTGGCGCCGGTCGTCGACAGGCCGGGCAGGGTCATTTCGGCCATCACCCGGCCTGAATCCCAGACCAGGGCGGCATATTCGGCGCGGGCGATGGCTTCGGGTACGCCATTGCCGATGCCCCAGCGCCAGCGATCATAATCGATGCGCGTCGCGTCTTCCCACCAGCCCCATTTGAACACCACGCCGGCCATGGTGCGGATGGTATTCAGCGCCGGCACCGCGGTGCCGGCTGTCGCGGCGGTCGACAGCAGCACCAGTCCGGTGTGCGGCACCCGCGCCGCGACGATCTGTGCCAGCATGCCGCCCATCGAATGGCCGACAAGGATGACCGGACCGGCGATGCGCTCGATCTCGGCAACGAGGAAGGTCGCGTAATCCTCGATCGTCACGTCGCCCAGGCCCGGCGGCGGCGGCAGCGACGGGTCGCGATCGTGAAACGGCAGCGCCGGCGTGACGACCCGATAACCCGCCGCTTCGAAGCGGGCCTTCAGGCCGGTAAAGGTCGCCGGCGTCGCCCAATAACCGTGGATACAGAAAAGCGTCGGCTTCAACAGACCACGCCTGTCGACGCCAGCACCGCCATGGTGACAAGATCGGAGGCCGATGCGGTCATCGGCGCGATCTGCACCGGGCGGTTCATGTTGACCAGCAACGGCCCGATGACGCTGCCGCCGGCAAGTTCCTTGATCAGCTTGGCAGCGATATTGGCCGAATGCAGCCCGGGCATGATCAGCACATTGGCCGGCCCCGACAGCCGCGAGAAGGGGTAGAGCGTGCGCAGCGCCGGGTTGAGCGCGACATCGGCCGCCATTTCGCCTTCATATTCGAAGCTGACGCCGCGTTCATCGAGCAATTGCACCGCGCCGCGCAGATTGCCGACGAATTCGCCCGGCGGGTTGCCGAAATTGGAATAGCTGATGAACGCCACACGCGGTTCCTGGCCGAGCCGGCGGGCAACGGCAGCCGTCTGTTCGGCGATATCGGCAAGCTGGGTCGCATCGGGGCGTTCGGTGACGGTGGTGTCGGCGATGAAGATGGTTTCCGATTTGCCGACGATCATGTGGATGCCGAAGGGGCGATGGCCGTCCGACGGATCGATGACCTGGCGGACCTGGCGATAGGTGGTGGCGAAATTGCGGGTGACGCCCGAGATCATCACATCGGCTTCGCCCAGTTCGACGAGCATGGCGCCGAAGATATTGCGTTCATGGTTGACCATGCGCTGCACATCGCGAAGCAGATGGCCGCGGCGTTGCAGGCGATCATAAAGCCGCTCGACCATGCGCGGCACCAGCGGGCTCGAGCTGCTGTTGTGGATTTCGTACGAATCGACATCGGGCACGCCGATGCGGGCCAGCGCTTCGCGCACCGGCGCTTCGCGGCCGACAAGCACCGGCTCGCCATAGCCCGAATTGCGATAATTGACCGCGGCGCGCAGCACGACTTCCTGTTCGGCTTCGGCAAAGACGCAGCGACGCGGGCGCTGCATCGCGGCTTCGACCGCGCCGGCGAGGATCGATGTCGTCGGGTTGAGCCGCGAACGCAGTTCATGGCGATAGGCGGCTTCGTCGAAGAACGGCTTTTTCGCCACGCCCGATGCCATCGCGGCCTTGGCGACGGCGGTGGGGATTTCCTCGATCAGGCGCGGATCGAAGGGGGCGGGGATGATGTATTCGGGGCCGAAATTGCGGGTCTTGCCGCCATAGGCCGCGGCGACTTCATCGGGCACCTGCATGCGCGCCAGCGCGGCGATGGCGTTGGCGGCGGCAAGCTTCATTTCCTCGTTGATCGCGGTGGCGCGCACATCCAGGGCGCCGCGGAACAGATAGGGGAAGCACAGGACGTTGTTGACCTGGTTGGGATAATCGCTGCGTCCGGTGGCGACGATGGCGTCACTGCGAACCTTGGCGACATCTTCGGGGGTGATTTCGGGATCGGGGTTGGCCATCGCGAAGATGATCGGGTTTTTCGCCATCGAAGCGACCATCGCCGGGCTGACCGCGCCCTTTTTCGACAGGCCAAGGAAGATATCGGCGCCGACCATCGCTTCTTCCAGGGTGCGGTCATCGGTGACGGCAGCATGGCCCGATTTCCACTGGTTCATGCCTTCGGTACGGCCCTGGTAGATGACGCCGTTGGTGTCGCACATCAGGACGTGCCTGACGCCATAGGCCTTGATCAATTCGGTGCAGGCGATGGCGGCGGCCCCGGCGCCGTTGACGACCATCTTGACGTCTTCGGCGCGGCGCCCGGTCAGGTGCAGCGCGTTGATCATGCCGGCGGCGGCGACGATGGCGGTGCCGTGCTGGTCATCGTGAAAGACCGGGATGTTCATCCGTTCCTTCAGCGTGGTTTCGATGATGAAGCATTCGGGCGCCTTGATGTCTTCAAGGTTGATGCCGCCAAAGCTCGGCTCCATCAGTTCGACAGCGTCGATGAAGCGATTGACGTCTTCGGTGGCGAGCTCGATGTCGATCGAATCGATATCGGCAAAGCGCTTGAACAGCACCGCCTTGCCCTCCATCACCGGCTTGGAGGCCAGCGCGCCGAGATTGCCGAGCCCCAGGATGGCGGTGCCGTTGGTGATGACGGCAACCAGATTGCCCTTGATCGTATAATCATAGGCGGCGTCCGGATCGGCGGCGATGGCGCGCACCGGTGCGGCGACGCCCGGCGAATAGGCCAGCGACAGGTCGCGCTGGGTCGCCATCGGCTTGGAGGCGATGATATCGATCTTGCCGGGTCGCCCCATGCGGTGGAAGGCAAGCGCTTCGCGATCCCCGAAGTCGCTTTTTTCCGAATCCGACGTGCGTTCGCTCGACATGTTCTGGCTCCCCGCTGTGGGGCGGACGATAAGTGTCGCACCTTGCCGTCGCAAGCGAAACTCTTTTGCAAGAGTCGATTACGCCGGGGGTTGCTTCCCGGCGGCGGTGTTCAGCGCTAACACAAGGCCGTGACCCCGGTTCCCGCCCCTGCTGCTGCCTCGCCCATGATTGCGCAATATCTGGCGCTGAAGGACGAGGCTGACGATTGCCTGCTGTTCTTC
The DNA here is from genome assembly GCA_038246995.1 of Sphingomonadales bacterium. GTDB lineage: Bacteria > Pseudomonadota > Alphaproteobacteria > Sphingomonadales > Sphingomonadaceae > Sandarakinorhabdus. The sequence goes on along the minus strand of JBBRVH010000045.1, from coordinate 20,220 downwards.
CGCATGGGCGATTTTTACGAAATGTTCTTCGATGATGCGGTGGCCGCCGCAGCGACGCTCGATATCGCCCTGACCAGGCGCGGCGAACATGCCGGGGTACCGATTCCGATGTGCGGGGTGCCGGTGCATGCGGCCGACGCCTATCTGGCGCGGCTGATCAGGGGCGGCCACCGCGTCGCCATCGCCGAACAGATGGAGGACCCGGCCGAAGCGAAGAAACGCCCGGGCAAATCGATCGTGCGCCGCGCCATCACCCGCGTGGTGACGCCGGGGACGCTGACCGAAACGCAATTGCTCGATCCCAAGCGCTCGAACTGGCTGGCGGCGGTCGCGCCCGGAAACCTTGCAGGCAATCCGGCGGGGTTGGCGTGGTGCGACCTGTCGACGGGGGCGTTTGCCACCCGCGCCTGCACGGCGGGCGAATTGCTGGCCGAACTGGCGCGGCTGGCGCCCGCCGAGGTCATCGCGCCCGACGGGTGGGACGGGATTGCCGCGACGCCGCGACCGCCGCTGGATTTCACGCCGGCACGCGGCGAAGCGGCGCTGAAGGCGCGCTTCGGCGTTGCGACGCTGGCGGGTTTCGGGCGCTTTTCCGCCGCCGAAATCGCCGCTGCCGGCGCGCTGCTCGCCTATGTCGAGGTGACCGCCAAGGGGGCGGTGCCGCTGCTCACGCCGCCGCGGCCCGAATTGCCGGGCAGCACCATGGCGATCGATAGCGCGACCCGCGCCAGCCTTGAACTGGCGCAGCGCACCGGGGGTGGCCGCGCCGGCAGCCTGGAGGCGGTTGTCGACCGCACCGTCACTGCCAGCGGCGGCCGGCTGCTCGCGGCTGACCTGTCGGCACCCTTGACCGATGCCGCAGCGATCGGTGCGCGGCTCGATCTCGTCGGCTGGTTCGCCGATGATGCGTTGCGGCGCGGCCGGGTGCGCGAGGCGCTGGCGGCGATGCCCGATGTGGCGCGGGCGCTCGGCCGGCTGGCGGTCGGGCGCTGGACCCCGCGTGACCTGGGGCAGTTGCGCGACGGGCTGGCGCTGGCGCTCGCCTTGAAAACGCAACTGGCGCAGCCGGCGCTGGTGACGCCGCCGTTGCTGCCCGAAACGCTGGCGGGCATCGGCGGCCATGGCGGGCTCGTCGAAGCCTTGCGCCGCGCGCTGGTGGCGGAACCGCCGCACGATGCGAGTGCCGGCGGGGCGATCGCGCCGGGGCATGATGCAGCGCTCGATGTGTTGCGCGAAACCGCGCGTGACGGGCGCAGCGCGGTGGTGGCGCTCGAAACCCGGCTGTGCGGCGAAACCGGGGTAGCGGCGCTCAAGATCCGCCACAATGGCGTGCTCGGCTATCATATCGAGGTCGCGGCAAGGTTCGCCGATCCGTTGCTGCGCGCCGATTCGGGGCTGATCCACCGCCAGACGCTGGCGGGCGTCGTGCGCTTCGGCAGTGTCGACCTGTCGGCGCTGGCGGCGACGATCGCGCAGGCGGGGGACCATGCGCTCGCCGCCGAAGCCGCGCATCTGGAAGAATTGCGGGCGCTCGTGCTGGCGGAGGCCGCGGCGATCAGCGGCACGGCAGCGGCGCTGGCGCGGATCGACGTGGCAACGGCGCTGGCCGAGCTTGCCGCGACCGAGCATTGGGTGCGCCCGCGCGTCGATGCCACCTGTGCCTTTCATGTCGAGGCCGGGCGGCACCCGGTGGTGGAGGCCGCGGTGCGCGCCGGCCGGGGGCAGTTCGTCGCCAATGATTGCAACCTGTCGGCCGATGCCCGGCTGTGGCTGGTCACCGGGCCCAACATGGCGGGCAAATCGACCTTCTTGCGGCAGAATGCGTTGATCGCCGTGCTGGCGCAGGCGGGCAGTTTCGTACCGGCGCGCAGTGCGCATATCGGCGTCGTCGATCGCCTGTACAGCCGCGTCGGCGCGGCGGACGACCTGGCGCAGGGGCGCAGCACCTTCATGGTCGAAATGGTCGAAACCGCCGCGATCCTGTCGGGCGCGACGGACCGCAGCCTCGTCATCCTCGATGAAGTCGGGCGCGGCACCAGCACCTATGACGGGCTCGCGATTGCCTGGGCGGTGCTCGAGGCGGTGCACGACGATCTGCGCTGCCGCTGCCTGTTCGCCACCCATTATCACGAACTGGTGCCGCTGAAGGAAAAGCTGCGCAGCCTGGCCAGCGTTACCGTGTCGGCGCGCGAATGGAAGGGTGACCTGGTGTTTCTCCACCAGGTCGTGCCAGGGGCGGCCGACAAGAGCTATGGCCTTGCCGTGGCGCGGTTGGCGGGCGTGCCGGCACCGGTGCTGGCCCGGGCGCGCAGCGTGCTGGCGCGGCTGGAGGCCAATCGTGACAGGACCGGCGGGCTGGCCGCCGGGATGGCCGATTTGCCGCTGTTCGGAGCGGCGGTGGCAGCGGCGCCCGGGGATGCGTTGCGCGACAGGCTGGCAGCGATCGATGTCGATGCGGTGACGCCGCGCGAGGCGCTCGATCTGCTGGCGGAATTGCAAGGCTTGTTGGGCTGAACGCCCTCCCCGTTGACGCGAAGGCGTCGCCTACGGCTGGGGGGAGGGCGTTGACGTTCTACTTCGCTATCTGGGTTTGCAGCACCGGCAATTGCGAAGCGAGCCCCAGGTTGATCAGCATCGCCAGCCGCCGGTCGATCTGGAAGAAACTTGCCGCCTTGATGCCGGGCAGCACCTTGCCGACGATCGGCACATATTTGACCCGCAGTTTCGACGCCTTGATATCGACATCGAGCCAGCGGGTGATGAAATCGGTCGCCTGGGCGTTGGAATAGCCGCCGTATTTTTCCGAATATTCCTTGATGAGGCCATATTTCCGGTCGTTGATGATGGTCAATTCGGCGATGTACCTGTCATAGATCGGCCAGAAACGCGCCGCTTCGGCATCGGTCAGCGCCAGTGTTTCGGCCGTCTTGGTGCGTTTGTCGGCGCGCAATTCGGTGCGGATGATCTCGAGGTCGGTAGCGGTCAGCGCCTGTTCGACACCGATTGCCGGTGCTGTCTGGGCCGCCAGCGGTGCGCTGACCAGCAGCGTGGCCAGTGCAGTCATCGGCAAAAGGCGCATCGTCATTTCTCCCCCGCCAGGCGCTGGCCCGCGACAAGCCGCCTGTATAGCGCTAGCTTGAACCGACAGTGACAGAATTTCGGCATTCGCCGGGAATTGCGGGGGTTTCATGTGGCCGCTCATCGGCATCGGCGTCGTCATCATCGGCTTTGCCCTGCGCTTCAACCCGTTGCTTGTCGTGGTCGTGGCGGCGCTGGCCACCGGCATTGGCGCCGGCATGGCGCCGCTCGCGGTGGTGGCCGCGATCGGCAAGGCCTTCAACGGCAACCGCTATGTGACGGCGGTGTGGATCCTGCTGCCGGTCATCGGGCTGCTCGAACGCGCCGGCCTGCGGACCCGCGCGCGTGACGTGGTCGCCAACGTGGCCAGCGCCACGACCGGGCGGATTTTGCTCGCCTATCTGCTGTTTCGCCAGGCGACCGCGGCGGTGGGGCTGACGACGGTTGCCGGGCATGCCCAGACGGTGCGGCCGCTGCTCGCCCCGATGGTCGAAGCATCGGCGACGCGCGCCGACCCCGGCATCTCGCCCGAAGGCCTTGCCAGGGTGCGCGCCATGGCGGCGGCGACCGACAATGTCGGGGTGTTCTTCGGCGAGGATATTTTCCTGGCGGTCGCGTCGATCCTGCTCATCAAGGGCTTTCTCGACAGCAATGGCATCTTCGTGACCCCGTTCGAGCTGTCGGTCTGGGCGATCCCCACGGCGATTGCAGCGTTCGTTATCCACGGCACGCGATTGCTGCGGCTGGACCGCAAGCCGAAATGATCGGGCTTTCCTTCCTTTACGCCCTTGCCGGGCTGATGTTCGCCGGCTTTGCGGTGTCGACGCTCGCCGACCGGGCGCACCCCCGCCGGCTCGGCAGCGCCGCCTTCTGGGGCCTGCTGGCGCTGAGTTTCCTTGCCGGCGACTGGCTGGGCGATCTTGGCAACGGCGTGCTGGTGCTGGCGCTGGTCGCGCTGGCCGGCACCGGGCAGCTTGGCAAGGGCAGCCCGCCGACAACGAGCGCGACCGAGCGCGAGGCGAGCGCGGCGCGGCACGGCAACCGGCTGTTCCTGCCGGCGCTGATCGTGCCCGCCATGGCCTTGCTCGGCACGCTGTTGCTCGGGCCGCCATTGGTCGAGGCCAGGCAGGTGACGCTGGTCAGCCTGGGGCTGGGCGTCATCATCGCGCTCGTTGTGCTGCAATTCTGGTTGCAGCCGCCGCGGCGCGCGCCGCTCGATGAAGGGCGCAGCCTGGCTGAAGCAATCGGCTGGGCGCTGGTGTTGCCGCAGATGCTGGCGACGTTGGGGGCGATTTTCGGCCTTGCCGGGGTCGGCGCCATCATCGGCGGCTTTGCGTCGGGCTGGATTCCCGAAGGGTCGCACTTGGCGGCGGTGCTGGCCTTCACCCTGGGGATGGCGGGCTTCACCATGGTGATGGGCAATGCCTTTGCGGCGTTTCCGGTGATGATGGCGGCGATCGGGCTGCCGATCCTGGTGCACAAGCTGGGCGGCGATCCGGCGATTGTTGCAGCGATCGGCATGCTGGCGGGGTTTTGCGGCACGTTGATGACGCCGATGGCAGCGAATTTCAATATCGTGCCGGCGGTGCTGCTCGAACTGCCCGACCGCAACGGCGTCATCAAGGCGCAGGTGGCGACGGCGCTGCCGTTGCTGGCAATCAACACGCTGCTGATCTGGGGGCTGGCTTTCCGATGATGCTCGATGAAAAACTGGCGGGCCGGATGGCGGCAATCGCGCTGGGACATGTGACGCGGGAATATCCGCACAAGCTCGATCATGTGCTGGATGGCGATGCCGACGCGCAGACGCCGCGCGCGCTGCATCCGGTGTTTTTCGGCAGTTTCGATTGGCATAGCTGTGTGCATGGCTGGTGGTTGTTGCTGCATTTGCTGCGGCGATTTCCGCAGCATGCGGCCGCAGCAAAAACGCGCGCGCTGGCGGCGGAACTGTTCACGCCCGACAATATCGCGTTCGAATGTGCCTATCTCGAACGGGCATCGTCGCGCGGCTTCGAACGGCCCTATGGCTGGGGCTGGCTGTTGGCGCTGCACGACGAAGCGGCGCAGCATGACGACCCGGCGCTCGCCGATGTGCTGGAACCGCTGGCCCGCGCCTTTGCCGCGCGCTTCCACGCGTTCCTGCCGGTGCAGACCTATCCGATCCGGACCGGCGCGCATGGCAATACGGCGTTTGCGCTGGCGATCGGCCTCGATTGGGCGCGGCGTTTCGATCCGGCGCTGCTGGCGCTGTTCGAGGCGCGGTCGCTCGACTGGTTCGGCGGCGATGCGGATGCGCGGGCGTGGGAACCCGATGGCGATGCGTTCCTGTCGCCGACCCTGTGCGAGGCGCTGTTGATGGCGCGGCTGTTGCCGGCAGCGGAGTTTCAGGGCTGGTTCGCCGGCTTCCTGCCGCGCGCCGCCGCCGGCCTGCCCGCCAGCCTGTTCACGCCGCCGTCGGTCAGCGATCGCAGCGATGGCAAGATCGCCCATCTCGATGGCCTGGCGCTCAGTCGTGCCTGGTGCTGGCGCGGCATCGCTGCAGCGCTGGCGGCCGATGATCCGGCGCGGGGGGTGATCCTGAAGACCGCGGACGCGCATCTGGCGGCGGGGCTGCCGCACATCGCCGGGGATTATGCCGGGGAACATTGGTTGGCGACGTTCGCGGCGCTGGCGCTGGGCGACTGACTCCCTCCCCCCAAGGGGGAGGGGGTGTTTCAGCGCATCCGCACCAGCGCCGTATCCAGCGCCTGCAGGAACCGCGACCGGTCTGCCTTGGAAAACGCCCCCGGCCCGCCGGGCACGACATCGCCGCCGGCGCGCAGATCGGCCATGATGGCGCGCGTTGCGATAGCGGCACCGATCGAGCTGGTCGTGAAGGCGCGGCCATTATGGGCCAGTACGGTGGCCCCCGCCTTGAGGCAGCGATCGGCGAGCAGGATGTCGCCGGTGATGACCAATGTGTCGGCGCCGGCCTGTTCGGCGATCCAGTCATCGGCGGCGTCGAAGCCCGATGACACGATCATCTGGGTGATCAGCGGGTGGCCCGGCAGGCGCATGCCGCTGTTGCTGACCACCACCGCAGCGATGCCATGGCGCACCGCGACGCGGTAGATTTCATCCTTCACCGGGCAGGCGTCGGCATCGACCAATATGCGCAGCATTTACAGCGTATCGGCGATGCGGGTCGCCAGCCGGGTCGCGACATCGGCCTTGCTCGCGGCGCCCCAATCCTCGCGGCCCTGGTGGGTGATGAGGTGGACATGGGTGCGGTCTTCACCGAACACGCCTTCGGACACGTCATTGGCGACGATCCAGTCGGCGCCCTTTTTCGCCAGCTTGGCGGTGGCATGGGCGATCAGATCATCGGTTTCGGCGGCAAAGCCGATGACGAGGGCCGGACGGTTCGCCGCGTGACCTGTCGTGGCAAGGATATCGGGGTTTTCAACCAGGTTGATCGGTGGCGGCGCGCCTTTCGATTTCTTCAGCTTCGACGTCGCGGGCTCGACATGCCAGTCGGCGACTGCGGCAACCATGATCGCCGCATCGGCGGGCAGCGCGGCGGCCACCGCAGCGGCCATTTCGCGGGCGCTGACGACATCGATGCGGGTGACGCCAGGCGGGGTGGCGAGCGCGACGGGGCCGGACACCAATGTCACCCGCGCGCCTTCGGCGGCGAGCGCGGCCGCAATGGCATAGCCCTGCTTGCCCGATGACCGGTTGCCGATATAGCGCACCGGGTCGATCGCCTCATGCGTCGGCCCTGCCGTGACCAGCATGTGACGTCCCGCAAGGCGATGCGTGCGCCCGGCCAGCGCATCGGCGATCGCCGCCATGATGGCGGGAATTTCGGGCAAGCGGCCGGGGCCGGTTTCGCCGCACGCCATGGCGCCGCTGTCGGGCTCCATCACCGTCACGCCATCGCTGCGCAGCGTTGCCACATTGCGGCGCGTGGCGGGGTGCAGCCACATGCGCACGTTCATCGCCGGCACCATCAGGACGGGGGTGTCGGTGGCGAGCAGCAGCGTTGTCGCCAGGTCATCGGCCTGGCCGGTGGCGGCGCGCGCCATGATGTCGGCGGTGGCGGGGCAGACGACAATCAGGTCGGCCGAGCGCGACAAGGCGATATGCCCCATTGTCGCTTCGGCCTCGAGATCCCAGAGCGAGGTTCGCACCGCCGCCTCGGCAAGCGCCGACAGGCTGAGCGGGGTGACAAACCGCGCCCCGCCATCGGTGAGCACCGGGGTGACGCTGGCCCCCGCCCGGCGCAGTTCGCGCACCAGTTCGAGCGATTTATACGCAGCGATGCCGCCGCCGACGATGAGGAGGATGGTCTTGCCCTGCATGGCGCGAGCTTAGCGGAGGCGACGGGGCTTTGTCGAACCGTGGCGTCCGGGCGTTGATTTTGCCCTGCGACATTTTGTCTTTCGGTGTCGGGCAAAGCTGTTATGCTGAAAGGCGAGATTTTGTCGGAGGAAGTTACCATGGCTGAAGATTGGGCACTCGACGTTTGCAAATATGTGCCGGATGCCGACCAGGCAGCGATTGCCGGCATTGTCCGGCATTGCGGCATTGCGCTGCGCAGCCGTGATGCATCACTGGTGTCCTTCAGCGATTCGACCGAAACCGAGCGGGTGCGTGAAAGCTTTTTGAAGAAAAAGCTGGCCCTTATCGACCCTGACAGCGTGCTCGATGCCGCCATCGCCAAAGTGGGTGAGGTGATGCAGGCTGACCCGACCAAGAACCGGGTGACGGTTTATTATCTGCTCGCCGATCATTTCGGCAAACTGGGCCTGTTCGGTGGCGGTGCGGCGGCTGAGGCCATGGCGCCGGTGCCGTTGATGACGGCGAGCGAGGCGGCGCCTGTTTCGGTGGCGTTCCGGCCCGCGCCGGTGGCGGCAGCGGCGATTCCCGTTGCCCGCACGGCACGGCGCGTGCCGCTGGGCGATTCGGCCTGGGGTGACTATGCGCCGTTCGCGCTGCTCGGCCTCGGCGGTTTGCTGGTCTATGGCATCATCAGTGGCAAGGCCGATGCGCCGGTTGCCGTTGCGCCCGTTGCAGCCCCGGTTGTTGCCGTTGCACCGACCATTCCGACCGGCGCCGGGATCATCGAAAGCGAAGTTGCTGGCCGGCCGATGGTGTCGATTTATTTCGATACGGCAAAGGCCGATATCGACGCCGGGTTTGAAGCGCGGACGACGGCCTTGCGGGGCTGGCTCACCGCCCATCCGGGCAACCATCTGGTACTGTCGGGTTTCAATGATCCGCGCGGCAATGCGGCTTTCAATGCCGAACTGTCGAAGCGCCGGGCCTTTGCGGTTCGTGATGCGCTGGCCGGGCTTGGCGTGGCCGCGACCGACATGGATTTGGTGAAACCTGCCGACACCACCGCCGATGACACATCACTGGCCGGCGCGCGCCGTGTCGATGTGACCATCGCCGATGGCGCGGCGCCTCAATAATAGGGGTTTGGGGCTTCGGCCCCAACCGCCGGAGGCTGTTACCCGAACCAGAACACCGCCGCTGCCCCAATACCTGCCGCCAGCAACAGCCATGGCGTCGACCAGCCGGCGCGCACGCTGCGGACGGGCAGTGGTGGCAGTGGCGGGCCTTCGGGCGCAGCGCCGGGGATCGGGTTGGCGGCGACCCATTGGCGCAGCAGGCGCGGCAGTTGCGATAGCGCGCGGACATTTTCGACCAGCCGGTCAGCCAGGATCGCTTCGGGCCCCATTTCGTCGCGCACCCAATCGCGCACATAGGGTTCGGCGACTTCCCACATGTTGACCTGCGGATCGAGCGTCAGGGCGACGCCTTCGACCATCACCATGGTCTTTTGCAAAAGCAGCAGGTGCGGCTGCACCGCCATGTCGAAGCTGCGGGTGATGGCGAACAGGCCGTCGAGCAATTGCGTGATGTTGACGTCCTTGGCGCGCTTGCCGCGGATCGGTTCGCCCACCGCGCGCAGGGCGGTGGCAAAGGCCCCGACATTGTGATGCGGCGGCACATAGCCGGCTTCGAAATGGATTTCGGCGACGCGGGCGTAATTGCCGGTCACCAGCCCGAACAGGATTTCGGCCAGATACATGCGGGCGCGGCGGTTGATGCGCCCCATGATGCCGAAATCGATGACCCCCAACCGGGCGCCATGGACGCCGGTGGGCGGGATGACGAACAGATTGCCCTGGTGCATGTCGGCGTGGAAAAAGCCCTTGGCGATGGCCTGCGCCAGAAAGCCGTGGACGAGCACTTCGGCGAGCTTGCGGCGATCGAAATCGAGCGCCGCCAGCGCTTCGATATTGCCCATCTTGATGCCGTCGATCCAGTCGATGACCAGCACGCGGCGCGACGAGCGTGACCAGTCGATGCCGGGAATGACGAAATCGGGCTCGCCCTGCACGGCTTCGGCGAGTTCGGACGCGTTCGACGCTTCACGGCGCAGGTCGAGTTCGGCCTCGGTCCAGCCCTTGAAGGTGGCGATGACGGCGCGCGGCCGCAGCCGGGCAAACTCGCCGCCGAGCAGTTCGATATGACCGGCAGCCCAGGCATAGGTGTCGATCGCTTCGGCGAGCATCGCCTCGATGCCGGGGCGCAACATCTTGATGGCGACCTGGCGGCCCTCCGTCGTGACGCCGCGATGCACCTGCGCCATCGAGGCGGCACCGATGGCAACGGGGTCGATCGAGGTGAAATGCAGCCGCCAGTCATTGCCCGACAGGCTGGCGTTGAGCACCGCTTCCATCTTGGCAAAGGGCAGCGGCGGCAGCGAATCCTGCAGGCGGACGAGATCGGCGGTGGCTTCGGCGCCGATCAGGTCGGGCCGCGTGGCAAGCGCCTGGCCAAGCTTGACCGCAGCGGGGCCGACAGCCGCCAGTCCGGCGGCGAAATCGGGGGTTTTCGGCGCGCCGGTGCCGATGCGGGCGACGCGCGCGACGGCGCGGATGGCAAAGGGCGCCCTGGCGCTTTCAAACGGCCGCAGCGCGCCGTGGCGGGCGAGGCGCCGGCCCCAGACGAGCATGCGCCAGAGATGGGTGACGGTGGCGGTCACGTCGGAATACCTCGCCCCGCCGGGGAGAGGTCGGACTCAGCGCAACTGAGCCGGGAGAGGGGCGTTCGACGCGCACGCGCCCCTCTCCCGGGCCGCGCAAACGCGGCTCTCGACCTCTCCCCGGCGGGGAGAGGTGAAGGCAGTGCTGCCCTCACGCTAGATTTTCCAGCCGCTGTGGATGGCCACCGCGCCGCCCAGGATCGGGCGATATTTGACGTTGGTGAAGCCCGCTTCGCCGATCATCCGGGCGAAATCGGGCATCCGGGGGAAGCGGCGGATCGATTCGATCAGATAGCGGTACGAATCGCCATCCTTGGCGACGACTTCGCCGATGCGCGGCACCAGCTGTTCGGAATAGACGTCATAGGCGGCACCGAAGCCCGGCCATTCGGTCGTCGAAAATTCGAGGCAGAAGAAGCGCCCGCCGAATTTGAGGACGCGGTGTGCTTCCTTGAGCGCGGCCGGAATATCGGTGACGTTGCGGATGCCGAAGGCGATCGTATACGCATCGAAGCTGCGGTCGCCGAACGACAGCGTTTCGGCATTTTCCTCGCGCCATTCGAGGCCTGACAGCCCCTTTTTCTCGGCGCGCTCGCGGCCTACCGCCAGCATGTTCGGGTTGATATCGGCCACCGTCACTTCGGCGCCGGCCCTGGCGATGCGAAACGCGATGTCGCCGGTGCCGCCCGCCATGTCGAGGATGTGCTCCCCGGCGCGGGGGCGCAGCGCACGGACGAAATCATCCTTCCACACCCGGTGCATCCCCGCCGACATCAGGTCGTTCATGACGTCATAGCGTTTGGCGACCGAGGCAAAGACTTCGCCCACCCGGCGAGTCTTTTCCTCAGGCGCAACGTCTTCATAGCCGAAGCTGACGGTCTGGGGCTGGGGTTCGCTCATGCGATGCGTCCTAACGAACAGTTGGCACCACGGCAAACGCGCCATATGTCACGCTGATGCGCCAGCCAAAGCCCTGGACTGCCCGACAGGAGCGGATGTTCGTTCGGGTGGACGCCATCCAACGACGTGCTGCGGCGGGCCATGGGTTGCCGATCATTCGCTCGCTTGCTGTTCAGGGTGTGCCCGAAGCGCAGTACGAACTCGGCAATATTTACAGCGATCAAGAATGGTTGGGCATGTATTCCGCTTCGAAAGCCTTGTTCCGGTATCGTCAGGCGATCAGACAGGGCCATCCCACGGCAATGTACAATCTGGCGATCACCTACCGAAACTGGGTTAATATGCTCGGCTATCGGCACTGGCTAAGCCGCGCCGCTGCGATAAACCCGGATGAGAAAGATGAACTCGAACGGTTTCGTACGCGCTTTCCCCACGAAGCCATGCGTCGCTGGCACCGCTATGCGCAGGAGCGCTGACGTTTAATGCCCGAACTCCCCGAAGTCGAAACCGTCATGCGTGGCCTGGCCCCGGTCTGGGTCGGGCAGCGCTTTGACCGGGTGACGCTGCACCGCGCCGATCTGCGGCGGCCGTTTCCCGATGGGCTGGGCCAGCGGCTAACGGGCGCGACGGTCATCGCGTGTCGGCGGCGCGCCAAATATGGCCTCGTCGATACCGATCGCGGCGATACGATGGTGCTGCATCTGGGCATGTCGGGGCGGATGCGGGTCGATCCGGATGCGATCGGCAAGCATGACCATGTCGTGTTCGAAACCGGCAATGGGCGCGTTGTGGCGTTCAACGATGCGCGGCGCTTCGGATCGCTCGATCTGGTGGAGACCGCGACTGCCGATGCCCACCCGCTGCTCGCCGGCATCGGGCCTGAGCCTTTGGGGCCGGATTTCGGCGCGGCGCTGCTGGTGCGCGCCTTTGCCGACCGGTTGGCGCCCGCCAAGGCGCTGCTGCTCGACCAGCGGATCATCGCGGGCCTGGGCAATATCTATGTCTGCGAGGCGCTGTTTCGTGCCGGCATCCACCCGGCGCGGGCCGGCGGCACAGTGGCGGCGGCGCGGCTGAAGGCGCTGGCCGCCGCGGTGCCGCAAGTGCTCGAGGAAGCGATCGCGGCGGGCGGGTCGTCGTTGCGCGACCATGCGGCGCCGGATGGAACGCTCGGATATTTCCAGAAGACGTTTTCGGTTTACGGGCAACAAGGCAACGCCTGCCCGACCTGTGGCACGGCTGTCGAGCGTATCGTCCAGTCGGGGCGATCGAGTTTCTTCTGCCCTGGCTGCCAACGCTAGTTGACCGAATCTCCGGCGGCAGCTATGCGCCACCCCTTCCGGTGGAGGGTTTCCCGACGCCGTTCCGGTCATGTGCCGGGAAACCTGCACGCAACCGTTTCAGATTTATAGGACGAACATGGCCAATACGCCCCAGGCTGAAAAGCGCATCCGCCGCAACAACCGCCGCGCCGAAATCAACAAGGCGCGGGTCAGCCGTATCCGTACTTTCGTCAAGAAGGTCGAATCGACTATCGCCGGCGGTGATGCTGCCGCTGCCGCTGCCGCGCTTGCCGCGGCCCAGCCCGAAATGATGCGCGGCGTGTCGAAGGGCGTGCTCCACAAGAACACCGTCGCCCGCAAGATCTCGCGCCTCGCCAAGCGCGCCAAGGCGCTCGCAACGGCCTGACGCCGGCGTCGGGCTTCGGCCCGCAGCCAGGATGACGCGCGCAAAATGGCGCCGGGGCAACCCGGCGCCATTTTGCTTGTCCGGGCGCCGGCTGCCCCCGAATCGCAACGCCGTCCGGGGCAGCGCCTGACACGCCGAAAACCACCGTCGGCGATTCGCGCGGCGCTTGTCGGCCCTGCCGGCACTGTGACAGCCGCCAAAGGCCAGGATTTTGACATTGTAAAGTTTTTCGGCGGCCCGCTGCCACCGCCGGTTGGCGACCGACGACCGAATCGGGGCTGACCGGGCAGCAAATATTACCATGGCTATTCAAAGCGTTGGCTGCCGCGATTCGGCTTCTGTCATCGAATGGTCATCAGATTGTCACGAAAAATCAGCGCCTTGCCTTGGAGGCGAAGCGAATTGGCCGATAACCGTGTCAACGGAATTATTTCAGTTCAGCGTAGATTCTCATGCTTGCCCGGGGTGCTTCTGGTTGCTTATCTGATCCTCGGTTTCGCGGCTTCAAGGCCCGCTTCGGCGGCCACGGCTTGATCGACAGAATGGGGAAGTCCCGACGTGGCGCGAGCCGCATGCGGGAGAGTCATTGCTTGCGCACCGGCGCGGGCAACCCTGGTTTTGTCGGCTCGCTGCGTCTTGCTGGACGTGTCGGCGCGAAACGGTACGGACTCCGATAATGGGGCCGGCCAGGACAAAAGGGAGGGCGTGGTTCGTGTCATCGGCGGCAATTTCGACAGCGCACTCCTCGTTGCCCCCCCACGCCGCCGCACCCCTGGCCCCCGGCTGGACGACGCCACAGCGTAGCGACAACAGCCCACAGCGCAGCGACAACAGCCCACAGCGCAGCGACAACAGTGATGCCAGCGCCTGGGCCCGTGTGCGCGCCGCGCTGGCCCGCGAAACAGGTGATCGCAATTTCGATACCTGGCTGGCGCCGCTGGCGCTGCTGGCCAGCGACGGCGACCGGGTGACGCTGGCGGCACCATCGGCTTTCCTCGCCGATTGGGTGGCGGGCAATTTCGCCGACAAGTTGCGCCAGCATTGGGCGATCCAGCGCCCCGGCACCCGCCAGGTCGTCGTGTCGGTGCAACAGGGCGCAACGGGGTCGATGCCGGTCGCGCCGGTGGCCGTGGCGGCGCCCATTGGCCCGGCGATCAGCCTGCCGGTCGAGGCCCGCTACAGTTTCGACAATTTCATCGTCGGCAAATCGAACGAGCTTGCCTATAACGCCGCGCAAGCCGTGGCCGAGCCGGGGCCGGTGGGGTTCAACCCCTTGTTTCTGCACGGCACCACCGGGCTGGGCAAGACCCACCTCATGCATGCCATCGGCAACGCCTTTTTGGCTCGCCAGCCCGATGCCAAGGTCGCCTATATGTCGGCCGAAAAGTTCATGGTCGAATTCCTGGCGGCGTTGCGCGCCAAGGATACCATCAGCTTCAAGCAGCGGCTGCGCTCGGTCGACCTGCTGATGATCGACGATGTCCAGTTCATCGCCGGCAAGGAATCGACCCAGGAAGAATTCTTCCACACGATGAACGAGATCATCAGCGCAGGCAAACGCCTGGTGATCACCGCCGATCGCAGCCCGCAGAACCTTGAAGGCATCCAGGAACGTATCCTGTCGCGCATGGCCTGGGGTCTGGTCGCCGACATCAACCCGGCCGACTACGAGCTGCGGCTCAATATCCTGCACGCCAAGCTGGGCAGCATGACCCAGAATGTCACCGTGCCGGCCGAGGTCATCGAGTTCCTGGCGCGCAAGATCACCGCGAATGTGCGTGAGCTTGAAGGCGCGCTGAACCGGGTGGTGGCCTATGCGGCGCTGGTCAACCAGCCGGTGACGCTGGAATTCACCCGCGAAACGCTCGCCGACCTGTTGCGCGCCCATGAAAAGAAGCTGACGATCGACGAGATCCAGCGCAAGGTCGCCGATTATTATGCGCTGAAGATGGCCGATCTGCTGTCCGCCCGCCGCGCGCGCGAAGTGGCGCGGCCGCGGCAGGTGGCGATGTATCTGGCCAAAAAGCTCACCCCGCGCTCGCTGCCGGAAATCGGCCGGCGCTTCGGTGGCCGCGATCATACGACGGTGATGCACGCGGTGAAGCGCATCGAGGCGCTGCGCGCTGCCGACAGCGAACTCAACAACGACGTGGTGCACCTGACCCGGTTGCTCGACGCCTGACGCGAGCCCCCTCTCGCGCAAGCGGGAGAGGCGAGCGGCGCGTCAGCGCCCCGGGTGAGGGTGTGCCCGAGCTTCGACACGAGTGAACACCCTCACCCGGGCCGGCTGCGCCGTCTCTCGCCTCTCCCGCAAGCGGGAGAGGGGGGCTTTTGATCAATGGGGTGCAGGGGGTCACCCCCTGCCTCTTCCTTAAGCCGCCCGCCCGCGCTAACCCCGGCGGGTGACCACCACCACCCGCGGCATTTTCTGGATGATCGTCTCGAGCATCGCGTTTGCGTCGATGTGGGTGATGATCCGTTTTGCCTCGCACGATGTCCATGCCTTTGTGATCGTGTTCTTCCGCAATCTGTTCGGCACGCTGGTGCTGGTGCCGATGATGGTGCGCAACAAGGGGCTGATGAAAATCAGCCGGTTGAAGGCCAATTTGCGGCGCGCGACCTCGGGGTTCATCGCCACCACCGGCACCTTCTATGCCGTGTCGCACGCGCCGCTGGCGACCGCGCTGAGCATAAACTACACCTCGCCGTTGTTCGCCACCGTGGCGGCCGTGCTGTTTCTGGGGGAAAAGATCCAGGCGCGGCGGGTGGCGGCGCTGGCGATGGGTTTTGCCGGCATGTTGATCGTGGTGCGGCCGGGTGCGCTGCCGCTGACGCCGGGGGTGCTGGCCGCGATGATATCGGCGGTATCGACGGCGTTTTCGATCATCGCGATCCGGCAATTGGTGGCATCGGACGACAGCCGCTCGGTCGCCGCCTGGACCTTCATCCTGATGACGCCGCCAAGCCTTGTGCTGGCGGTGCTGTACTGGACGCCGCCGCCGCTGGCGTTGTGGCCGCTGCTGTTCATCATCGGCTGTGTCGCTGCGATCGGGCAACTGGCGATGAACCGTGCCTTTGCGCTGGCCGAGGCATCGGCGGTGCTGCCCTATGATTTCGTGCGCTTCGGGCTGGTGACGATGTTCGGCATCACCATCTTCGACGAACGGCTCGATGGCATGACGATCGTCGGCGGCATCGTGATTTTCGGCGCGACCGTTTATCTGGCGGTGCGCGAGCGGCAGGTGGCGCGGGCGGCGGCGACCCTGCCACTCTAAACCGGTTGCTTAAGGCCGCGCAGCTTTCCATAACGCGGCGGACCATTTGGGGAGTCACATCATGAAACTTGCAGGTTGTTCGGCTGTCGTCACCGGCGGCGCATCGGGTCTGGGTGAAGCCACCGCCCGCGCGCTCGCGGCGGAAGGCGTCAAGGTCGCGATTTTCGACATGAATGAAGAAAAGGGCGAAAAGGTCGCGGCCGACATCGGCGGCGTGTTCTGCCACGTCAATGTCACCAGCGACGAATCGGTCGATGCCGGCTTTGCCAAGGCGCGCGCGGCGATCGGCCAGGAACGCATTCTGATCAACTGCGCCGGCACCGGCAACGCGGTAAAGACCGCCAGCCGCGCCAAGGAGACCGGCGAGATCAAGCATTTCCCGCTCGATCTGTTCAACATGCTGATCCAGATCAACCTTGTCGGCACCTTCCGCTGCATCGCCAAGTCGGCGGCGGGCATGTTGACGCTGGCGCCGATGGAAGATGGCGAACGCGGTGCGATCGTCAACACGGCATCGGTGGCGGCCGAAGACGGCCAGATGGGCCAGGCGGCGTACAGCGCGTCGAAGGGCGGCGTCGTCGGCATGACCCTGCCGATCGCGCGCGACCTGATGGGCGAGGGCATTCGCGTCAACACCATCCTGCCGGGCATTTTCAACACGCCGCTGCTGCAGGGCGCCCCCGACAATGTCAAGGCGGCGCTGTCGGCTTCGGTGCCGTTCCCCAAGCGGCTGGGCGCGCCGGCGGAATATGCGTCGCTGGCGGTGGAGATGTGCCGGAATTCCTATTTCAACGGGGAAGATGTGCGGTTGGACGGGGCGATCCGGATGGCGCCTCGCTGAGCGCGGCAAGCCGCGCTCAGCGAGGCGAGACTCGCGCCAGCGCGGACGGCGAGACGGGGCGGCCTTCCCGCCCCGGACTCGTCCGACGTCAGCCGCGGCTTTGCCGCGGCTCTTGCTTTTGAAACCGTCAGATTGACACACCTGACCCACGACTTAACATCAGCCCTGCCAACCATCGGGGAGAGCAGACGTGGCGCACAAGTTCGAAGTCTACAAGGACAAGGCCGGCGAGTTCCGGGTCCGTTTCAAGTATAACAGCGAGACGATGTTTTCGACCGAAGGCTATTCTTCAAAAGCCTCGGCGATGAACGCGATCGAATCGATGAAGAAGAACGGCCCCGACGCGCCGATCGACGACACGACGACCGCCTGAGGCGGCTGACCTTTCCCTCCTCCTTGCGGGGAGGGAGTTGGTTTTTACGCGTCGATGGCTTTTGCCAGAGCGAAATCGCGCTTCGACAACCCGCCGGCATCATGGGTCGTCAATCGGATCTCGACGCGATTATAGACATTCGACCATTCGGGATGGTGATCGGCCTTTTCGGCGAGCAGCGCGACGCGCGTCATGAAGGCGAACGCCGCCACGAAATCGGCGAATTTATAGGTGCGGTCGATGCCGTCGCCGTTGCGGGTCCAGCCCGGCACATCTGCCAGCGCAGCAGTGATGGCGGCATCGTCGAGTTTTGCGATCATCGGGACATTCCTTGCAGGGGAGGCAGCGCCTGTCCTATCCCCGCTCGATGAGCACCCGTCAAACCCTTGCGCCGTCGCTGGCCGATATCGAAACGCTGGCCCAGGCGGCGGTCGAGCGCTTGCCCGATATCTTCCGCGATCATCTTGCCAGCGTGCTGCTGCGCATCGAGGATTTTCCCGATGCCGAGGTGATCGCCGAGCTCGAGCTCGAGAGCGAATGGGATATTCTGGGGCTTTACCAGGGCCGCCATGTCGGGCTGAAGGGCAATGAGCCGAGCGGCGCGCTGCCCGACATGATCTTCCTCTATCGCCGCCCGATTCTCGATGAATGGTGCCAGACCGATGATTCGCTCGAAGCGATCGTCACCCATGTGCTGGTGCACGAGGTGGGGCATCACTTCGGGTTGAGTGATGACGATATCGACACGATCGAGGCGGGGGTGGCGTGACCTCTCCCCCCGAGGGAGAGGTCGGACTCGGTGTGGAGCGGCCGGGAGAGGGGTTCTCCCGAGCGGAAGCAAGAAAGCAAGCAAGAGGCATGGGCAAAGCCCATGCTGACGTCAGACGAGTTCGGCCAGCCAGGCTGTCCGCCTCGCTGGCCGAGCTTGCGCCTGTCGGCGCGTAGCGCTCTGCGCTACGCGCTCGCGGCGCTGCGCTTAAAAATTAACCCGCCCGGTCACGCCGAAATACCGATCCGCTTCACGCGGGATCAGGTAGCGCAGCGAGCCACCCGGACCACCGTTGGTGATCTGTGCCGGGAAGCTGGCGTCGAACAGGTTCTTGACGACGAATTGCAGGCGGAAGCGATCGTCCTTTTCAACCAGGCCGATCTGCAGGTCGACAAGGCTGTAGGCCTTGATCAGGCCCTGTGCTCGCACGGCGGCGCTGGCATCGAACAGCGACAACTGGCTCGACTGGGTCGAGGCCTGGGTGCCGAAGGTGAAATCGACAGTGCCGCCGGTGCGCCAGCGGTAATCGGCGCCGAGCGAACCCTTCCATTTGGGTGCGAAGGCCAGCGGCGTGCCGGCGGGAACGACGGCCGCGCCCGGAGGGGCGTTGAAGCGATCGACGCGCGCATCGGTATAGGCGACGCCGCCCGAGAAGGTCAGATCGGTGACCGGGCGCCAGACGAAATCGAGTTCGCCGCCGCGGGTCGAGATGTCGCCGGCGTTGGTGAAGCGGGTGATGATCACGCCTGCAACCAGATCGGGGTTGTTCGCCTGGAAATTCTTGTACTTGGCGTAGTAACCGGCAAGGTTGATGATCAGTGATCCGTCAAACAGCACGTTCTTCAGGCCGATTTCATAGCTGTCGGCGGTTTCCGGATCGATGACGTTGGTGCCATTGGCGTTGAGGTTGAAGAAGATGTTGTACGCCGGGCCCTTGTAGCCGCGCGAATAGGTACCATAGGCCATGACGTCGTCGTTGACATCGAACTGCAGGCCGGCCTTGCCCGACAGATTGTCGGCATCGGTCTTGGTGCGGAACGGCACGCCGTTGGTGGCGAGCGGATCACCATTGATGTTGGTTGGCGTCGAGGTGGCGAACACGCCCGCATCGAAGTTGCGGGCGACGCCCGGGATGCCGCCGACGTTCGGGGTGGTGACACGGCTGTGGAAGACCGACAGATTATCGATGGTGTAGCGCAGGCCGACGATACCGCGCAAGCGATCGGAAAAGTTGATCGTACCCTGGCCGAACACGGCAACGTTGTCGAACACCGAACCGAAATTGGCAGTGCCCGAAAAGGTCGATGTGGCTGGCGCGCCAGTGCTGCCGCAGGGCAACAGCGCCGCGACGGCGGGGGCCGGGTTGCAGCTGGTGACATTGCGGGTGAAGGTCCGCTCGCTTTCGGCGCGCGAATAAAAGGCGCCGACGACATAGCTGAAGAAATTGTCGGCAGGCGACGTCAGGCGGAATTCCTGGCTGAAGGTGTTGCCGATCTGCGGACCGTCATCGTGCAACTGCGCAATGCCGGCAACCGGCTGGCCGATCCAGTCGCCATCGCGGATTTCGCGGTTCTTGTAGTTGCGATAGGCGGTGATCGACGTGACCGTCAGGTTGCCGAGTTCGGCATCGAGCTGCGCCGACAGGCCCCAGCTGGTTTCCTTGGTCTGGGTGACGAGATTCTGGCGGATCGTGCGGGTCTTGTCGCCTGCCAGGTTGATCCCGGCCAGTGCCAGCGCAGCAACGCCGGTGGTCGGCGTGCCGATCACTTCGGCGCAGCAATCATCATCGGCGCGGCGCCAGTCGGCAATCAGCGTCAGCTTGACGGTGCTGCTGATATCGGCTTCGAGCAGGCCGCGAACGCCATAGCGTTCATAGCCGTTGACGCGGCGGTTCACGTTCGGCGCATCGTTGAAGATGTTGCCGTCATAGGTGCCGTAGAAACCGGTGACGCGGGTGCGGACATTGTCGCCGATCGGCAGGTCGATGCCGCCGCGGACGCGATATTCGGTGCCATTGTCGAAGAAGATGCTGCCTTCGGCAAAGCCGCCCAATTCAGTGCCCGGGCGCTTCGACACGATGTTGACGACACCGGCCGACGAGTTCTTGCCGAACAGCGTGCCCTGCGGGCCGCGCAGCACTTCGATGCGCTCGATATCGACGAGATCGGAAAAGGCTTCACCGGCGCGGGCGAGGACGACACCGTCGAGGACGGTCGATACCGAAGGCTCACCAGCGATCGAGAAGGTCGCGGTGCC
>JBBRVH010000044.1:0-23917 GCA_038246995.1 Sphingomonadales bacterium | reverse complement strand
GGTTTCATAAGCCGCCGCCCCCCCCGCGCGGGGGGGGCCACCCCGGCGGCGCTTGGCCATCTGGTGGGGGGTTTGGGGCGCGGGCCCCCCCCCGCCGCGGGGGTGACGATCAAGTTTTGCTGCAACCACTCCGGCTACATCCGGAACACCCCGTACCCCGGCTCCGGAATCGGCGCATTGAGCGCCGCCGAAATGCACATCCCCAGCGCATTGCGCGTATCCGTCAGCCCGAGCACGCCATCGTCCCA
This sequence comes from Sphingomonadales bacterium, assembly GCA_038246995.1. GTDB lineage: Bacteria > Pseudomonadota > Alphaproteobacteria > Sphingomonadales > Sphingomonadaceae > Sandarakinorhabdus. Next base: position 23,669 of record JBBRVH010000044.1, on the reverse strand, counting down.
CAATTCCGACGTGGCGTGCCAGGCGCTGGCCTGGTCGCGATAATCGGCGATCACCGGATCGCGAATCGCAGCGATCTCCTCGGCGCAAAGCGTCCGTCCCTCGCGCTGCAACTGGCGGATCTTGACCTCGGACAGCACGTCCGCTGCCTGTTCCGCCCCCATCACGCCGACCTGTGATTGCGGCCAGGAGAACATGAAGCGGCTGTCGAACGCCCGCCCCGACATGCCATAGGTGCCGGCGCCGAAGCTGGCATTGGCGTTCAGGGTGAATTTGGGCACGCTTGCGCCCGACACCGCCATGATCATCTTGGCGCCATCCTTGGTGATGCCGCCGCGTTCATAGGCCTGGCCGACCATGAAGCCGGTGATGTTCTGCAAAAACAGCAGCGGCGTGCGGTCCTTGTCGCACAACTGGATGAAATGCGTGCCTTTCAGCGCCGAATCGGAAAACAGCACGCCATTGTTGGCAAGGATGCCGACCTTGTAGCCATGAATACGGGCAAAGCCGCACACCAGCGTCGGCCCGAACGCCGGCTGATAATCATGAAAGCGGCTGCCATCGACCAGCCGGGCGATGACTTCGCGCATGTCGAACTGGCTGCGATGCTCGCGCGGCACGATGCCGTACAATTCCTCCGGATCATAATGCGGCGGCTCGGGCGGTTGCCAGTCGATGACGGTCTTGGGGCGCGGAGACAGCGCCGCCATGATCTCGCGGGTGATGGCGATGCCGTGCGCCTCGCTGGCCGCCGGGTAATCGGCGACCCCTGAAACACTGGTGTGCATTGCCGCGCCGCCGAGGTCCTCGACGCTGACGATCTCGCCGGTCGCCGCCTTTACCAAGGGCGGCCCGCCCAGGAAAATCGCCCCGGTGCCCTTCACGATCACCGAATAGTCACTAAGCGCCGGGATATAGGCGCCGCCCGCCGTGCAATGCCCGAGCACCAGCGCCACCTGCGGCACGCCCATTTTCGACAGGATCGACTGGTTGCGAAAAATTCGCCCGGCGTGCTGGCGATCGGGGAACAGATCGGCCTGCAAGGGCAGGAACCCCCCCGCCGAATCGCACAGATGGATGACCGGCAGGCGATTTTCGATGGCGATATCGAGGGTCCGCACGATCTTCTTGACGCTCAGCGGATACCAGGCGCCGCCCTTCACGCTGGCATCATCGGCGTGGATGATGACTTCCTTGCCGCCGACGATGCCGATGCCCGACACTTGCCCCGCGCCGGGCACGTCGCCGCCATAGGCGCGGTTGGCCGCCAGCGTCGACAGTTCGAGGAACGGCGTGCCCGGATCGAGCAGCGCTTCGATGCGATCACGGACGAACATCTTGCCCTGACGCGCCAGCCGGTCCCGATCGCGCTGTGGCCGGTCATGCCGCGCGGCGCGCTGGCGCTCGGCGAGATCGGCGCCAATGGCACGATTGGCGGCGGCATTGGCGACAAAATCGGCACTGCGCGGGTCGATGCGGGTTTCGATGCGGCGCATCAGGCGGGCTCCTCGGCGAGCGTTGCCAGCGACGCATCGCGATCGAACACGGCGCCGACGGCATAGGGCAGCGCCGCCACCACGCCGGCACGCGGCGCGCGAATGGCGGTTTCCAGCTTCATGCTTTCAATGACGAGCACAACATCGCCCGCCGCGACCGGATCACCGACGACGACATTGACCGCGATCACCGACCCCGGCATCGGCGCCCGCATCGTATCGCCACCACCGGCGCCCGCCGCTTCGGCAAGATGGCCCGCCGCGTCACGCCATTCGAGCCGGTGCGCCGCACCGTCGACATGGACCCAGAGCGTGTCGCCGTCGCGCGCCACGATCACTGGCCATTCGCTGTCGCCAACCCATAGCCGGTCGCCGTCCAGCCGGATCGCCCGGCCATCGGGCAGGCGGTAGCCAAGCGTCGCATTGCCCGCGAGGCCGGCGGCGTGGGAGATGCCATCGATAAGGACGAAGCCGCTCATGTCCGCCACGCCCCCATTGCCGCGTGCAGCGCCGGCACCGCATCCGCGCCGCGCCGCGCCTCGGCGCTGTGCAGCAGCGCCAGCGCCACCAGCGCATCACGCGCCGCCGGCTCGGGTTCGGCGAGCAGGTCGGCACGATCGGCGATCAGCCCGGTGTGCAGCCGCCCGGCGGCGACATCCGGATCGGCGAGCAGCCGGCGCAGCCAGGCGATATTGGTCTCGACCCCCAGCAGCACCAGCCCCGCCAGCGCCGCATCGGCCGCCGCCAGCGCTGCGGCGCGGGTCGCGCCATGGACGATCAGCTTGCCGAGCAGCGAATCATACGCCGGCGTCACCGTGCCGCCCGCCGCCACGCCCATGTCGCAGCGCGCCTGCGCCGGCAGCGCCAGATGCAGCACCGGGCCGGTCGTCGGCGCGAAATCGCGCCCTGGCGCTTCGGCGCAGATGCGCAGTTCGATGGCATGGCCAGACCGTGTCACATCGCCTTGCGCAAAACCCAGCGGCGCGCCGGCGGCGATGCGGATCTGGTCGGCAACCAGGTCGCGCCCGGTGATCGCTTCGGTGACGGGATGTTCGACCTGCAACCGCGTGTTCATTTCAAGGAAGTAGAATTCCCCGTCCGCCCCCATGATGAATTCGACCGTGCCGGCATTCTGGTACCCCGCCGCCGCCGCGATGCCGACCGCCGCGTCGCAGATGCGCGCCCGCGCCGCGTCAGCGAGCGCCGGGCTCGGCGCTTCCTCCACGACCTTCTGGAAACGGCGTTGCAGCGAACATTCGCGTTCGAACAGATGCACGACAGCGCCATGGGCGTCGCCGAGCACCTGCACCTCGATATGGCGTGGCCGTTCGACATAGCGTTCGACGAACAGCCGGCCATCGCCGAAATAGCGTTCGCCTTCCGAACGCGCCCGCGCCAGTTCGGCATCGAGGAGCGCCATATCGCGCACGATGCGCATGCCCTTGCCGCCGCCGCCGGCGCTCGGCTTGATGAGCAAGGGCGGCCCGAGCGCGCGAGCGGCATCGGCAAAACCCGCCGGGTCGTCATCCTCGATCGCGCTCGGCGCCACCGGAAAACCGCGCGCCGCGACGAAATTGCGGGCGCGCACCTTGTCGCCCATCAGCCGGATGACCGCGGGCGGCGGCCCGATGAAGACCAGCCCGGCGGCGGCAACAGCGGCGGCGAAATCGGCATTTTCAGCCAGGAAGCCATAGCCCGGGTGAATCGCCCCCGCCCCCATCGCCCGCGCCGCCGCGATGATCTGCGCGCCATCGAGGAACGCCGCCACCGGCGTCGGCCCGGTCAGGAAACGCACATCATCCGCCAGCGCCAGCGCCGGCGCGGCCACATCATCGGCATGGGCGACGAGCAGCGCGCGCAGCCCCAGCGCTCGCACGCTGCGCAGGATGCGCGCCGCAATCTCCCCGCGGTTGGCGACCAGCACGGCATCGAAAGCGTTCATGGCGCGCAGCCTTCGACCAAGTGCGCCACCAGCCGCGCCGCCGCCCCGCGCGGGTCGTGCCGCGTGTCGCCATCGAGGAAGCGCCAGCCGATATGTTCCATGCCGCCGAACACCAGGTCGCGAAACAGCCGGTCATCGAGATCGGCACGAACGTCCCCCGCCGCGCGTCCGGCGCGGACGATACCGGTGAGCACCGCAGCATAGCGCCGGGTCAGATCATGGATCGGCGAGCCGAGATAATCGCCGGCGTCGCGGGTCTGGCGCAGGAACAGCCGGCACAGCGCCGGATGATCGACCATCGTCTGGAAATGCGTCAGCGTCAGCGCCCGCAATCGGGCCGCAAAGCCGGCTTCGGCCGCGACCGCCGCGCCGGCCCGATCGATCAATTCTTCGAAAAAGCGCGCCAGCACCGCCATCAACAGCGCGCGCTTGTCGGTGAAATAGCGGTAGAGCAGCCCGTCCGACACCCCGGCGCCGCGCGCGATGCCGGCGATCGACGCCGCTTCGAAACCATGGTCGGCAAAGCTGCGCCGCGCTGCCGCCAGCAACTGGTCCTCGCGCAGGCGGCGGCTCTGGTCGGTCAGGCGCGGCATCGGGCTCCCCTATGGCTTGGCAGGGCTGGCGAACCGGCATAAGCTGAACGCAATTCATTTTGCCGTCAACACGGCAGCAGCCCGGGGGAAGTTTCGGCCATGGCAACACAGGCAACCGGCTATCCGCAGAACCGCGCCGCCAGCCCCTATGGCCTGTCGCCCGACCAGCAGGAAATCCTCGATACCGCCACGGCGTTCGCGCGCGACACCTTCGCGCCGCTCGCCCGGCGGATGGACGATGACGAATATTGGCCGCCGCAAACCATGCCCGAACTGGCGCGGATGGGGTTCCTGGGGGTCACCGTTTCCCCCGATTACGGCGGCGCCGGCAGCGACCTGTTCACTTCGGGCCTGATCATGCAGGGGCTGGCGCGGCACAATCACGCAACGGCGCTGTCCTACGTCGCCCATGAAAATCTGTGCGTCAACAATATCGCCCGCAACGCCGGCGAAGCCCTGAAACGCCGCTACCTCCCCGGCCTGTGCGACGGCACCCTCGTTGGTGCGCTCGGGCTGACCGAGCCCGCCGCCGGGTCGGACGCGCTCGGATCGATGGCGACGACAGCGAGGCTGGAGGGCGACAACTACATCCTCAACGGCCGCAAGCTGTATATCACCAACGGCCCCGTCGCCGATATCGTGCTGGTCTATGCCAAGACCGACAAAAGCGCCGGCCACAAGGGCATCTCCGCCTTCATCGTCGAAACCACGGCGCCGGGGTTCAAGGTGGCGCAAAAGCTCGACAAGATGGGCTTTCGAGGCTCCCCCACCGCCGAACTGGTCTTCGATGATTGCGTCGTGCCGGCGGCCAACCTTGTCGGCGCGGAAAACAAGGGCGTCGGCATCGTCATGTCGGGGCTCGATCTCGAACGCGCCACCGTTGCCATGATCAACATCGGCATGGCGGAACGCGCCTTCGAACTGGCGCTCGATTATTGCAAGACCCGCCGCCAGTTCGGCAAGGCGATCGGCGAATTCCAGCTCGTCCAGGGCAAGCTCGCGGAAATGTATGTCGGCGTCGAAACCGCAAAAACCTTCGCCTATCGCGCGCTGGCCGCCTGCAACGACGCCGATGAAGCCGATGCCGGGCGCGGCGAACTCCACATGCTCACCGCCGCGTCGATCCTCTATGCCGCCGAAAGCTGCACGCGCGTGATCACCGATGCGGTGCAATTGTTCGGCGGCGCCGGCTATATGCGCGAAACCGAGATCAACCGGCTGTATCGCGCCACCAAGCTGCTCGAAATCGGCGCCGGCACCTCGGAAATCCGCAAGATCATCATCGCGGGGGAATTGCTGCGCTGATCGACGGGGCGTCCGAACGCATCTGGCCCTTTGCGTAACCCCGGCCTATCATGGCTGCGCAAAAGGGGCAGGACCATTGGCCGGAAAACATGCTGCAACACTGCCGGCGGCACCATCGCCAGCGGCGGAACCATTGCCGCCCACCCTCGCCGCCATCTCCGATCTCGACGATATCGACCAGCGCATCATTGCCGCGATGCGCCGCAACGGCCGCATCGCCAACCGCGAACTGGCCCGCGAGGTTGGCGTCAACGAAGCCACCGTCCGGTCGCGGCTGCGCCGGCTGGAGGACAGCAACACCGTCCGCGTCGTCGCGATGCGCGATCTGGAAGCCATGGGCTATGGCTGCCTCGCGGCGGTCGGGGTGCAGGTCAAGGGCCATAGCGCCGCCGATGTCGGCCGCCGGCTGGCGGAATTCCCCGAAGTCATCACCGTCAATGTGGTCATCGGCGAGCATGATCTTGAAGTGCAGCTCGTCGCCACCGATCTGGCGCATCTCGAAGCGCTGCTCACCGACCGGCTGGCGCATGTGCCCGGCGTTGATCGGCTGATCCCCGGGCTGGCGCTCAAGGTGCTCAAATACAATACCGAATGGGCGCCGTTATGAGCAAGGCCATCCCGCTCGACGCCATCGACCACAAGATCATCGAAACGCTGGGCATCGATGCGCGCGTATCGAACCGCGAAATCGGACGGGCGCTCGGGTTGACCGAAGGCACCATTCGCACCCGGCTGAAGCGCCTGCTCGACAATCGCGTCATCCAGGTCGCGGCGATCACCAACACCGGGCGCCTGCAGAACCCGATGCTCGCCTATCTGTGGGTGGAGGCCGATTGCGCCGGCGATATCGAGGCGCTGGCCAAGGCAATGGCGGCGCTGCCCGAAATCGGCTTTGTCGCCACCATGCTCGGCCGCGCCGAGGTGATGGCGATGACGCTTGTTGAAAACAGCAATGTGCTGACCGAATTTCTCCACCAGACCATCGACAAGATCCCCGGTGTGCGCCGCGTCCGCTACAGCCTGGGGCAGGATTTCATCAAGCACGACTACCACTGGTGCGCACTGATCGATCCGGTTTGACCGACGCTGGCGGGCGCACAAGGGCTACCAGCGCGGCGGCCAGCAGCGCGGCGCCGATGAACCAGGCGAAGGCCCGGTCATAACTGCCGGTTGCATCGAAGCTGCGGCCGGCAAGGGTGATCGAACCGAGCACGAACGGCATGGTGACAAGATTCATCGCGCCATAGGCCTGGCCGAAACTGACCCGGCCGAAACATTGCGCCACCAGCGTCGTCCACGCCGGATAGACGCCGCCGATGGCCAGGCCGATCACCGCCGCTGCCGCCATCAGCGCGGCCTGGCTCGGCCCCGAACGCAGCAGCAACAGGAAAGCGATGTTGCAGCCGCAGGTGAAGGCGAACAGCGCGCGCTTGTCGACCCGGTCCGCCAGCCAGCCGATGATCAGCTTGCCGACCACTGCCGACGCCGTGAGCATCGCGATCAGGTTCGCCGCTGCCACCGGGGTAAAGCCACGGCCGATGCCATAGGGCACCAGCGAGACGAGCAGCGCCTGGTCGCTGCCGAGCAACAGCCCGGCACCGGTGCCGACCAGCCAGAAATTGCGTGACCCGAGCAGCGCCCGCCCGGTCCACGCCCGGTCGTCGGCGGCATCGGGCGGCGGCCCAGCGGCGGCGCCATCGGGAAATTGCCCCACATCCGCCGGCCGGTCGCGAATGAAGCGCCAGGTGACCAGCGCCACCGCGGCGCCGATGGCCAGCCCGGCGCCGAGCACGGCCGCGCGCCAGCCCAAAGTTTCGACCAGCCGCGCCATCACCGGCACCACGACAAACCCCCCGGCCGATGTCGCCACCGCGACGATGCCCAGCGCCCGGCCGCGCCGCACGACGAACCAGCGCGCCGTGACGGTATTGGCGGCAAAGGCCCCCGCCGCGGTCGACCCCAGCGCCACCGGCCCGGCGAGCGCCAGCGCCATCTGCCAAGGCGCGCCGGCAATCGCGATCATGGCAAAGCCGCCGGCGAACAGGCCGGCGCCGATGATGCCGATCGACCGCGCCGAGCGTCGATCGATGATCCGTCCCATCAGCGGCGCCCAGACCGCGAAGCCGATGATCAGCAGCACCAGCCCGAGATTGGCCTGTTCGCGATTGAGCCCGAATTCGGCCTGCAACGGCACCACGAACAGCCCGAAGGAATAGGCCGTCGCGCCGACCATCAGCATGGCGTTGCAAAAACCGGCGCCGAGCACCCGCCAGCCGTCGAAGCGCGCTGGCAGCCCGAACGGCGTCACCGCCGTCAATCCGCCTTGGCCGGGACCAGCGCCGGGGGCAAATCCTTGAACCAGCTGTCGGTTTCGACACGGCGGCAGATGCGCCAGCCGTCGGCGGTACGCCGCCACTGGTCACGATAGGTCGCGCCGCAAAAGAACAGCGCCGGGCCATCGGCGCCGGCAAAGGTCATCGGGTTGAACAGCATGGTGTTCGACGTCGCGCTGTCCCCCGCCAGCCGGATCTGCGGCAGGCCGATCAGATGCTGCGAATGGGGGAAATTGCCGAGCGCCTTGATCAGCCAGGGCTTGATCCGCACCCAATCGCCGCTTTCGCCGCCGGTGGCGGTATAGTCGAAGGTCGCATCGGCGGTGAACACCGTGTCGAGCGCATCCCAATCCTTGGCATCAAGGGCATAGGCATAATCCGCCAGCACTGCCTGGATTTCGAGCGTGTCGGCGATGTGCTGCAGCTCCATGTCGATTCCGCCTTGAAACACCCCCCTCTCCCGCCTGCGGGAGAGGGGGGTTTTGCCGCTTCACTCAGCCGTTATACCGCCCGGCATAGAATTGCATGAACCAGTCGCGCCACAACAGGATCGGGCCGTCGCCATCGCACAACAGCGGCTGCGGCCGGTATTTCTTGTTGTCCCAGACGATCATGTCGACCGATTCGAACCCGGCCGATTCCTCGTCCGCGGTCGCGCCGATCGAATGTTCGTACAGCTTCTGGCCGACCTTGGCTTCGGTGGAGCCGTCGGGATAGCGGCGGTGGGTGAACTGCATGCGGGTGCGGGTCATTTCCTTGTTCACCGGCAACGACGTTGCGAACATCGTCATCACCACGCCATCCTGGGTAAAGCGCATGATCGAAATGCCCGGGCCATGCTGTTTGCCGACGATATAGCCATTGCCGATATCGACGTTGAAAAACGGTCCTTCGGCGCTGGCCTTGCCCGGCGGGATGCCGGCGGCGCCGTGCAGATAATGAAGATGCGCGAAATCGACGCCGTTTTCGCCGATTTCCTGGATCGCGGTGCCGATATCCCAGCTGCCGCGCGGCAGGGTGACGAATTCAATGTCCTCGAATTCGGGGACTTCGGGCACCGGCCATAGCGGCTCGACCGCATCGGGGTGATACCAGACGAAAATCGAGCCATAGCGCTCCTCGACCGGCAGCGTCCGCAGGATCGGTTTTTTTCGGGCCAGCGGCGGCATCACCTTGGCATAGGGGATATTCTTGCACCAACCGCTGGTGTCATATTCCCAGAAGTGGAACGGGCAGCGGATATTGTCGCCCTGCACCGTGCCGCCATGGCCAAGATGGGCGCCGAGATGCGGGCAGAACGGATCGGTGACGCCAACCTTGCCGGTTTCGCCGCGGAACATCACCCATTCCTGGTCGAAGGCCTGGACGTTGCGGATTTCGCCCGGCGCCAGCTTGGCCGATTCCTCGATCATGAACCAGCCATAGGGGATGGGGAACGGGCAGCGTTCAAGTTCCTGCGAGGTCTGGATGCGATCGATCGGAGTCATCTCGTTCATGGCTTTGGTCCTTTCCCGGGGATGTTGCGCTCGCCGGTGATCTTCACCTTGAAGCTGTTTGCGGGGCCAGGCGTTGGCGCCGTCTTGGTTTTCAGCACATAATCGGGGTGTTCGAGTTCAAGATCGTAGCGATGGAACACCCGCGCCATCGCCACCGCCATCAACACTTCCGCCAGCCCCTGCCCCAGGCACGAATGCGGCCCGCGGCCGAAGGGCGAATAGGCACCTTTCTGCAGATGTTCGGCGCGCGGCCGGTTGTAGCGGTCGATGTCGAACTTTTGCGGATCGGGGAAATATTCGTGCATGAAATGCGGCACGCTGGTGCCGATATACAGCATTTCATTTTCCGGAATCGTGAAGCCGGCAAATTCGAAATCGCGCGTCGCGGTGCGCATCTGGGCAACCGCGATCGGCCACAGCCGCATCGCCTCCATGATCGCGCCGTTGATCGCCTTCAACCCGCGGACATCGGCTTCGTCGATGTTGTCCTTGGCAAACAGCGCATCGGCTTCGGCCTTGATGCGGGCATGGATTTCGGGGTGCTTGACGATGCCATAGATGCACGCCGCCATGGTGTTGGCGGCGGTATCGAGCCCGGCGACATAGGGGCCTGTTACCGTGAGAATCAGATTCTCGTCGGGCATCAGGTCCTTGTCGGTCTTGTTGGCGCGCAGGATGTCGGTGATGGCGTTTTTCGGCGCGCCGCCGGCGGCTTCCTTTGCTTCGAAATCGGCGATCATCGCCCGGCCCAGTTCATCGACCCGCCGCCGTGCTTCCTTGTAGCGCGGGTCCTTGAGCATGATCGCCGGCCGCTGCCGCGTCACGAGCACGTTGAGGATGGTCAGGATCGCGAAACGGATATCCTTGATGTAATCGAGCGGCGCCGAGCCGGTGAGCATCATGCCCAATTGTTCGACAACCAGATATTGCATCGCCTCGATCACCGGGATGGTGGTGCCGACCCGCCAGCGCCGCGCCAGCGCATTTTCGGTGATCGCCACCAGCGTGTCGTACTGGCCCGCCACCGCTTCACGCGCGAAACCGTCGCGCATCAGCGTCCGCAGCCGGACATGGCGTTCGCCATCGGCCCCGGTCAGCGTTTCGGTGGCGCCATATTCCTTGACCAGCCCTTCCCAGAATTCCTTCGACCGCATCGAATCGCGGCCTTGCCGGGTGGTCAGGAACATCGCGGCTTCGGGCCCGGCGATGACGATGCTTTCGCGGCCGAACACCTTGATCCGGTAAACCGGGCCATGGGCGCGATAGGCGCGCACGAAGAACGCCGCCGGGTCCTTGGCCATTTCCAGCGTGTTGCCGATCCACGGCAGGCCGGGGACGACAGGAATCGCCCCCGCCGGCGCCGACTTTACGGGATCTGGCGCCATTTCATCGGCGGAATCGGCTTCGAGCACGCTGGCCATCAACGGGTCCTTCAGGGAGTCAGCATATGTTCGATGAACATCGCGGCCTCGGGCGGATAGGGCGGATAGAACATCATCGAGCTTTGCGACTGGTCGAGCGAATCCTCGACCACGCCGCGCGGGTTGGAAAATTCGATGAAGCCGGCATGGCCGCCCAGCCGCCCGATGCCGCTGTGGTTCGCCCCGCCAAAGGGCAGCGTCGCGATATTGGCCTGGACGACGGCATTGTTGATCGCGCTGGTGCCGGCGCGGGTATGATCGATGAACCAGTCGGCCATTTCGCGGTTCTGGGTGAAGACATAAAGCCCGAGCGGCTTGGGGCGTTTCGCCACTTCGGCCACGGCTTCCTCGCGCGTTGCGAACGGCTGGACGAACAGCACCGGGCCGAACACTTCTTCCTCGAAGATATCCATCGCCGGGGTGACGCCTTCCAGGATCGTCGGCGCAATGAAGCGGTTCGCCACGTCGATCTCGCCGCCGAAAACGACCTTGGCACCCTTGGCCACCGCATCGTCGATCAGCGCCTTGATGCGCAGCGTATGGCGTTCGTTGACGATGCGCGGCAGGTCGGCCGATGTGTCGAAGCCGGTGCCATTGGGGTTGAACATCGCGCTGATCTTGTCCTTCAGCGCCGCAACGAACGCATCCTTCACGCTCGCTTCGACCAGCACATAATCGGGGCACAGGCAGACCTGGCCGGCGATGAGGTGGCGGGCATAGCCGATCTTGGCGGCGGCATCGGCGATATCGGCATCGGCGGCGACGATGGCGGGGTTCTTGCCGCCCATCTCCAGCGTCACTCCGGCAAAATGCTTGGCCGCCGCTTCCATGACGAAGCGCCCGATGCGATTGTTGCCGACATAGCAGATATGGTTGAACGGCAATTCGAGCAGCGCCTGCGCGGTTTCCGGCCCGCCGGTAACCACGGCGATCTCGTCGGCCAGCCCGGCCTTTTCGATGATCCGGCGCACCAGTTCGGCGGATTGCGGCGCGACTTCGGACGGCTTGATGACGATGGCATTGCCCGCCGCGATCATGCTGACCGCGGGTGACAGGCTGATCAGCACCGGCGAATTCCAGGTCGCCAGATGCAGCACCACGCCCTTGGGTTCGTAATGCACATAGGCATCGCGGCCCATCAATTCGGGCACGGCTTCCACCTTCTCGCGCGCCATCCAGCCTTCCAGCCGCTCGCAGAAATACTGGATCTCGCCCTTCAACGGGATGAGATGCAGCTTGCCGTCCATGCCGAGCTCTTCGAACCCGGCGGCGCTGATCTCGGCGCGCAGGTCATAGGTCGCCTGGTAGAGCCGGCGCAATTTGTCGATGCGTTCGGCCGCGGTCGATCGCGCGATGGCGGGGGCGGCGGCGGCAAGCCGGTCGAAGATCGCCTGGTACTGGTTCATGGGTCCAATCCCTCAGAACATCTGCGGAACGGTGGGGTGACGGCGCTCGAGCATGTCGTCCATGCGCTTGCGAACCGCACCCTTCGTCACATCGGTCAGCGGCAGGATATAGAAATCATCGCGCAGCAGCGAGGTATAGACTTCCTCGGCAAAATCGACCGGATCGGTGGTTTCGACCTCGCGGCCGATGAACTGCTTCATGACGATCTGGAAGGTTTCCATGTCGTCGATGCCGCCGCCGGCGCGGATGATCGGATCGTCATAATCCTTTTGCAGGTTGCGGTGCGAGCCGAACAAATTGGTATCGACGACATGCGGCCCCGGAAACAGGATCGCCGCCTTGATGTCGGACTGCACCATGTCGAGCTGATATTGCAGGATTTCCATCAGCGCGATCAGCGCCGCCTTCGAGGCCGAATAGGCCGGCGAATTGGGCGGAAACACGATGCCGGCGCCCGATGAGGTGGCGGCCATCAGCCCGCCTTCATTCTGCTCGAACATCCGCGGCAGGAACGACAAGATGCCGTTCAACGGCCCGAAGAAATTGACATCCATCGCCCAGCGGAAGGATTTTTCCGGGCTCGTCCAGATGCTCGGCCCGCCGCCGCCGCCAACGCCGGCATTGTTGAACACGGCATGGACCTTGCCCCATTTGGCAAAGGCGGCATCGCGAAGCGCATCGACCTCGTCGCGCTTCGACGCATCGCAGACGATGCCGACCGCCGTACCGCCGCCGTCGTTGATCTCGGCCACCGCCTTGTCGAGCGCGCCACCCTCGATATCGCTGAGCACGATCTTCGCGCCGGCCTTGGCCAGCCGGTGCGACAACGCCTTGCCGACGCCGCTGGCGGCCCCGGTGATGACGGCAACTTTATCGGTGAAATCCATGTCTCTCTCCCCGGAACGTAAGAATTGCCTGCGGCGGCTGGGGCGTGACGCCCCGGACCCCCATCAGTCTGTGGTTTCGCCTCTTTGACGGGCGATTTGTTCGATGAACGGTTGCAACAGCTCGGCCGCCAACTGGCTTGTTTCGGCCGTGTACAATCTGGCTGCCGCGCGCATCAGCGGCAGGCCGGCGGGAGACCGCGCAATCGCCCGCTCCACCGCCTTGGCGGTCTGGTCCCCGCGCGCCGCATTGGCGCGTTCGCGGGCAATCACCACCGCAGCGCCAAAAGCGATGAACCCGGTGTGCCGCACGATCCGCACCGCTTCCGCCAGCGTGAAGCCGCGCAACACCATCACCGCCAGAAAGCCATCGACCATTTCGACTTCGGTTTCGAAACCAAAGCCACCCTCGGCAAATTGCGCGATCGAGCGCGGCTCGCTGACCAGCGCATCCTGCAACGCCAGCGCATATTCGCGAACATAATCGGCCCAGGGCTGGCCCGTGTCGACCGGCAGCGGCAACCGCGCCACCTGGCGGCTGACAGCGCGGCGCACCAGATCGTCGCGCCCCGCGACATATTGATAAAGCGTCGCCACCCCGACACCCAGATGTTCGGCCAGCACGCCCATGTTGAAGCGATCGAGCCCGACCGCCAGCGCGCCATCGAGCACCTGGTCGAGCGTCAACAACCGTGGCCGCCCGGCACGCGGGGGCATGGCGATGGCAGTTACGCGCTGAGGGGCGACTCCGGCAGGCATTTTCCGAAGCTAATTCGATAAATAGCCGGGGTAAAGGGCAATCGTCGAAAATCGTAACGAAAGCCGCAAAAATATGCGCAAACCTGCAATCAATAGGCTTTACAAGCGCTCTATGCTAAGCCATCGCAAGGCCAAGGCCGTCGCAACAGACGTGCGGCACACAGAACGCAAGGGGAGGTTGACCGCCGCAATGCTCGACAAGCGCATGACCCTGACAGACGTGGTCGGCCAGTTGCAGGACGGCATGACCATCGGCATCGGTGGCTGGGGGCCGCGCCGCAAACCCATGGCGCTGGTGCGCGAAATCCTGCGCTTTAACCTCACCGATCTGACGATTGTCGCTTATGGCGGCGCCGATGTCGGCATGCTGGCGGCGGCGGGGCGGATCAGGAAACTGGTCTTCGCGTTCGTCTCCTTGGACGCCATCCCGCTCGAACCCTGGTTCCGGAAAAGCCGCGAAGCCGGCGCCATCGACGTGCTCGAAGTCGATGAAGGCATGTTCCAATGGGGGCTGAAGGCCGCTGCCTTCGGCCTGCCCTTCCTGCCCACCCGCGTCGGCATCGGCACCGATCTGGCGGCGCTCGGCGGGTTGAAGACGGTGACTTCGCCCTATGACGACGCCGAAACCCTCATCGCCATGCCGGCATTGAAGCTCGATGCGGCGCTGCTCCACGTCAACCGCAGCGATTGGCGCGGCAATGTCCAGGCCTTCGGGCCGGACACCTATTATGACCAATGGTTCGCCAAGGCGGCGGCGCGCTGTTTCGTGACCGCCGAAGAAGTGATCGAGCGGATGGAGGACGCCTACCCCGATAACGCCCAGGCCAATATCGTGCCGCGCTGCTTCGTTTCGGGGGTCGTGGCGGCGCCGGGCGGGGCGCACCCGTCTTCGATGCCGCCGCTCTATGGCTGGGACAGCAAGTTCCTCAAATCCTATACGGCCGCCGCTGCCGCCGAAGGGGGCTGGCCCGCCTGGGCCGGCGAACACCTCGGCGCGAGCGAAGCCGAGTATCTGGCCAAAGTCGGTGGCCTTGCCGCTGTGTCCGCCCTCCCGCTGCCGGTGTTCTGATGGCCAGTCTTGCTGAACTCTGCATCCTCGCCTGTTCCGAAGCCTTTCGCGGCGGCGGGGAGATTGTCGCCACCGGCGTCGGCCCGGTGCCGCGCGTCGCCGCCGGCCTTGCCAAGCTGACCCACACCCCCGAATTGATGATGACCGATGGCGAGGCCTATCTGGTCGAGGAGCCCGTGCCGATCGGCCCACGCGGTGATTACCAGCCCAAATTCGCCGGCTATCTGCCGTTTTCGTCCTTCTTCGACGATGCCGTCTGGACCGGCCGCCGCCACGCGATGGTGACGCCGACCCAGATCGACCGTTTCGGCCAGACCAATTTGTCGGCATTGGGCGGCACCCACAAGCAGCCCAAGGTGCAGATGCTCGGCGTGCGCGGTTTCCCCGGCAACAGCGTCTATCACCCCAATTCGATGTTCATTCCGGCGCATTCCACCCGCGTCTTTTGTGCAGGCGAAGTCGATATGGTGAGCAGCGCCGGCTACAACCCGGCCAAACGCGTTGCCGGCGGCAACTACAGCGGCATCGACCTGCGCCGCATCGTCACCAATTTGTGCGTCATGGATTTCGGCGGGCCGGACCACGCCATCCGCGTCGTCTCGCTCCACCCCGGCGTGACGTTCGACGCGGTGCAGGCGGCCACCGGCTTCCCGCTACTGCGCGCCGATGACGCGGGCGTGACCGCCCTCCCCGCTGCCGAAACGCTGGCCATCATCGCCCGGCTTGACCCGCACGGAATTCGTGCCAGCGTCATCAAGGACAATCCCCCGGCGCAAAGGGCCTGACATGAGCGATTTCGTCGAACCGAAAAAAGCGGACGTCATTTACGAAACCGACGAACCGGTGCTCTACACCACCGATGGCGCGGTCGCGACGATCACCATGAACCGGCCGCAGTTCCACAATTCGCAGAACAGCCAGATGACCTATGCGCTCGACGATGCGTTCCGCCGCGCCACCGATGACGATGCGATCAAGGTCATCATCCTCGCCGGCACCGGCAAGCATTTTTCCGCCGGGCACGACATCGGCACCCCGGGGCGCGACATCACCCTGCCGTTCGAACGCAAGCTGCTCTACCCCGATCATACCAACAAGCCCGGCGCCGAAATGCTCTATACCCGGGAACAGGAAGTCTATCTCGGCATGTGCCGGCGCTGGCGTGATATTCCCAAGCCGACCATCGCGCAGGTGCAGGGCGCCTGCATCGCCGGTGGCCTCATGCTCGCCTGGGTCTGCGACCTGATCGTCGCCAGCGAGGACGCGTTTTTCCAGGATCCGGTCAACCGCATGGGCATTCCCGGCGTTGAATATTTCGCCCATGGCTTCGAACTGCCGCCGCGCGTCGCCAAGGAATTCCTTTTGCTCGGCGAACGCATGCCGGCCGCGCGCGCTTATCAATTCGGCATGGTCAACCGGCTGTTCCCGCGCGAAACGCTCGCCGCCGAAACCGCCGCCATGGCCGCCGAACTCGCCACAAGGCCACGCTTGGGCAACTGGCTCAGCAAGCAGGCGCTCAACCATGTAGAGGAACTGCGCGGCAAGCGCAGCGCCATGGACGCGGTGTTCCACATGCACCATTTCGCCCATGCCCAGAATGATCTCGTCTCGGGCAACAGCCTCGGCGGGCTTGACGGCAAGTCGATGGCGGCGGCCAACAAGGCGCAGATCAAGAGTGGCTGATCCGCTCGCCACCGTCCTGACCGAACGGCTCGGCTGCCGCTATCCGATCATCCAGACCGCGATGGGCTGGGTGGCGGAACCGGCGCTGGTCGCGGCGTCGTGCAACGCCGGGGCGTTCGGTTTCCTGGGTGCGGCGGTGATGACGCCCGCTGAAGCGCGGACCAAGCTGGCGACGCTGCGCGGGCTCACCGACAAGCCCTTCGGCGTCAATTTCCACATGTTCCAGCCCGGGGCCGCCGAGATCGTCGATCTGGTCATCGAAAACAAGGCACAGGTCCGCGCCGTCAGCTTCGGGCGCGGGCCTGACAAAAAGATGATCGCGCGCTTCAAGGACGCCGGCATCCTGTGCATTCCCACCGTCGGCGCGGTGAAGCATGCGCAAAAGATGGTCGAACTCGGCTGCGACATGATCACCGTCCAGGGCGGTGAAGGCGGCGGCCATACCGGATCGGTGCCGACGACAGTGCTGTTGCCGCAAGTGCTCGATACGGTGCAGGTGCCGGTGATCGCCGCCGGCGGCTTTGGCGATGGTCGCGGGCTTGCCGCCGCGCTGGCGTATGGCGCCGTCGGCATCGCCATGGGCACGCGCTTCCTGATGACCGCCGAAAGCCCGGTCCCCGCTGCCGCCAAGGCGCGCTACACCGGGGCCGGCACCGACCAGATCATCGTTTCAACCAAGGTCGACGGCATCCCGCAGCGCATGATCCGCACGCCGCTGCTCGATCGCATCGAAGCCTCGGGACCGATAGGCATGTGGCTGCGCGCCCTTGAATCGGGCCTCGCGATGAAAAAGCAGACCGGCGCGTCCTGGGCGCAATTGTACGCCACCGCCAAGGGCATGACCGCGCACGGCGGCCTGTCGTTGCCCCAGGCGATGATGGCGGCGTCCGCCCCCATGCTGATCATGCGCGCCGTCGTCGATGGCGATGCCGAACACGGGCTGATGGCAACGGGCATCGTCGGCGGCCGGCTTGGCGATCTGCCGACCTGCGCCGAACTGGTCGATGGCATCGTCGCGCAGGCCCGCGCGCGCTGCGCGGCACTGGCGGGTTGAGATGATCATCCTGCACCCTCCAACGCCCTCCCCCCTGCGGGGAGGGCGACTCGCGCGGCTTCGCGCGAGCGGGGTGGGGGTTGCCAGCGCCGAAACGTGTGAACCCCCACCCCGCTCGGCTGGCGCCGAGTCGCCCTCCCCGCAGCCGCAGGCGACGCTTTCGCGTCAACGGGGAGCGAGGCGGCACGAAAAGGCCCACCCATGCCCATAACCACCACCATCGCCGACCGCATCGCCGAAATCGTTTTCGACGTCCCCCCGGTCAACGCCTTCGACAGCGTCACCTGGAACAGCCTGCCGGCGATCATCACCGCCGCCGCGTCGAACCCTGACGTCAATTGCGTCCTCATCCGCGCCAATGGCCGCGGTTTTTGCGGCGGGGTCGATATCAAGGAAATGCAGGCGCACCCCGATCGCATCACCGTCCTCAACCGCGGTAACTACCTGACCTTCAAGGCGATCCGTGACGCCGAAGTGCCGGTGGTGGTAGCGGTCCACAAGTTCGTCATCGGTGGCGGCATCGGCATCTGCGGCGCGTCGGACTCGATCATCGCTGCCGACGACGCCTATTTCTCGCTGCCCGAGGTCGATCGCGGTGCCATGGGCGGTGCCAGCCATCTGTCGCGGATGCTGCCGCTGCACAAGGTCCGTGCCGCCTTCTTCACCGGCGGCAATATCCCGGCCGCCGAGGCTTACCGGCTCGGCGCTGTCGAGAAAATCGTGCCCCGCGACGCGCTCGAATCCGAAGCCCGCGCCTTTTGCGCCATCATCGCGTCGAAATCGCGCAAGGCGCTGGTCATCGCCAAGGAAGCCCTCAACGGCCTCGAACCCCGTGACGTCGATCGCGGCTATCGCTGGGAACAGGGCTTCACGCTGGAAATGTACATGCATGAAGACAGCCAGAAGGCCCGCGACGCCTTTGTCGAAACCGGCACTACGGCAAAATTCTGATGCAATTGCAATACACTACCGCGCAGCATAAGTTCAGACACGAAGTCCGTGACTGGATGACGGCGCATGTCCCCAAAACCCCGCTGGTCACCCTTGAACGCGAGGACGGTTACCACGAGCATGTCGCCTGGGAACGCACGCTGGCGTCGGGCAACTGGGGCATGGTCACCTGGCCGGTCGAATATGGCGGGCGCGGCCTCGATCTCATCGAATGGCTGATCTTCGAGGAGGAATATTGGGCCGCCGGCGCCCCGGCGCGCGCCAACCAGAACGGCATCTTCCTGCTCGGCCCCACCATCATGGACTATGGCACGCCCGAACAGAAAGCGCGCTTCCTCACCCCGATGGCGGCGGGCGAAATCATCTGGGCACAGGCCTGGTCCGAACCCGGCGCCGGATCGGACATGGCGGCGATCACCACGAAAGCCATTCGAGACGGCGACCATTATGTCATCAACGGCCAGAAAACCTGGTCGAGCCGTGCCGCCTATGCCGATTGGGGTTTCGGCCTGTTCCGCACCGAAGAAGGCAGCAAGCGCCACAAGGGGCTCAGCTTCATCCTGTTCGACCTCGACACGCCGGGCGTCACCCGCCGCCCGATCCGCCAGTTGCACGGCGATACCGGCTTTGCCGAACTGTTCTTCGATGATGTGCGCGTGCCAGTGGAAAACTGCCTCGCAGGTGTTGGCGAAGGCTGGAACGTCGCCATGGCCACGGCGGGGTTCGAACGCGGCCTGATGCTGCGCGCGCCGGGGCGCTTCCAGGCCACCGCCAAACGGCTGGTCGAGTTGTTCCGTGCCCATGAAAAAACCGCCGCCCCTGCCGTGCGCGAAGCCGTGCTGACGGCGTGGATGGGCACCCAGGCCTATGCCTATAACACCTATGCGGTCGCAGCGAAGATCATGGCCGGCGGCAAGATCGGCGCGGAAGCCAGCCTCAACAAGATCTTCTGGTCGGAACTCGATCGCATGATGCACCGCACCGCGATGCAGTTGCTGGGCGCGGCCGCCGAATTGCGCACGCTGGGGAATGGCGAGATCAACGCCTGGCTCGATGGCTATATCTTCTCGCTGTCGGGGCCGATCTACGCCGGGTCGAACGAGATCCAGCGCAACATCACGGCGGAACGCCTGCTCGGCCTGCCCCGCGTCGGAGCCGGCTGATGAACCTGTTGCTCACCCCCGACCAGCTCGAACTCGCCGAATCGGTACGGACCTATCTCGCCGGCACGCATGGCCCCGACGTGCTGCGCCGCCTCGATGCCGGGCCGAACCGCGATCCGGCGATCTGGCAGGGCCTTGTCGACATGGGCCTGACCGGGCTGTGCGTTCCCGAAAGCGCCGGCGGCCTCGGGCTCGGCCTGCTCGAAGCCGCGCTGATCGCGGTCGAATGCGGGCGCGTCTGCCTTGCCGAACCGCTCGTCGATACCGCCTTCATTGCCGCGCCATTGCTTGCTGACGCCCCCGAAACGGGCGAAATCCTGCAACAAATCGCTGCTGGAACCGCCCGCATTGCCCTCGCGCACCCCCTCAACCCGTGGATTGCCGACCTCGAAACGGCGACCCACTGGCTCGGAACGACCCTTTTTCCCGTCACCCGCGCGCAGGCGGGGGCCCATCACCCGCCCGTTGCCGCCAGCGTCGACCCCTTGCGCAACCTCTCCCCGCCGCAAGAAACCCCCGAAAACCCGGCGCTTTTGAACCTCGCCGCGCTGATGACCGCCGCCCAACTCATCGGTCTTGCCGAAGCGATGCTCCAGCAAGCCACCGATTATGCCAAGATCCGCAGCCAGTTCGGCCAACCGATCGGCGCGTTTCAGGCAGTGAAACATCAACTCGCCAGCGCCGCGGTGGCGCTCGAATTCGCCCGTCCTGCGGTCTGGGTGGCGGCACAAGCGCTGCACGACGGCCTCGCCACCGCCCCCGCCGCGGTCAGCCACGCCAAGATCGCCGCGGGTGATGCCGCCACCGGCATCGCCGAAACCGCCATCCAGGTGCATGGCGCCATGGGCTACACCTATGAAGTCGACCTGCATTTCTGGATGAAACGCAGCTGGGCGCTCACGGCGGCCTGGGGGGACCGGGCCTTCCACCTCGCGCGGCTCGATGCGGCGGTCATCGGTGGCGGCATCGCCATCGGGCCAAGGCACAGCTTCGGATGACGATGCGCACCCTTCTTGCACCTCTCCCCCTGCGGGAGAGGTCGAGAGACACCGCCCTTGCGGTGGCCCGGGTGAGGGGTTTTGCTCCGGTCGCCGCGCACCCCTCACCCGGCTCGGCTGCGCCGAGTCCGACCTCTCCCGCAGGGGGAGAGGTGCAATTTGCAAGGACTCCCCATGGCTGAAGCCTATATCATCGACGCTGTCCGCGCCCCGATCGGTCGCAAGAAGGGCAGTTTCGCCGCGATTCACCCCGCCGATCTCGCCGCGCACCCGCTGAAGGCGCTGATCGCCCGCACCGGAATCGACCCAAGCGCGGTCGACGATGTCGTCTGGGGCTGCTGCGACACCATCGGGCCACAGGCCGGCGACATCGGCCGCACCGCCTGGCTCGTTGCCGGACTGCCCGAACATGTGCCGGGCGTGACCATCGACCGGCAATGCGGGTCGTCGCAACAGGCCGTGCATTTCGCCGCGCAAGGCGTCATGTCGGGCACGCAGGACCTTGTCGTGGCCGGGGGCAGCCAGGCGATGAACGCCATTCCCATCTCCGCCGCCATGTATGCGGGCCAGCCCTATGGCTTCGACACGCCCTTCCTGACCTCGCCGGGCTGGCTGGCGCGCTATGGTGACGAGGCCATCGACCAGATAAAATCGGCCGAAATGATCGCGCAAAAGTGGCAATTGACCCGCCGCGCCATGGAGGAATTCGCCCTCGCCTCGCACCAGCGCGCCCAGGCCGCGATCGACAATGGCTGGTTCGCCAATGAAATCGCGCCGCTGAACGGCGTCGCGCACGACGAAACCGTGCGGCCGGGCACCACGCTCGAAGGCCTTGCCGGGCTGAAAACCGTGAAGGAAGGCGGCACCATCACCGCCGGCATTGCCAGCCAGAACTGCGACGGCGCTGCCGCGCTGCTCATCGCCAGCGCCGCCGCGGTCAAGGCGCATGGCCTCAAACCCCGCGCCCGCATCCACCATATCTCGGTCCGCGCCGACAATCCGGTGTGGATGCTCACCGGGCCGATCACCGCGACGCAACACGCGCTGAAAAAAGCCGGCATGACCGTTGCCGATATCGACCTGTTCGAATGCAACGAAGCCTTTGCCAGCGTGCCGATGGCGTGGATGCAGGAACTCGGCATCCCGCACGACAAGGTCAATATCCAGGGCGGCGCCATCGCGCTCGGCCACCCGATCGGCGCTACCGGGGCGCGGCTGATGACGACCTTGCTGAATGCCCTCGAACGCACCGGCGGCCGCTATGGCCTGCAGACGATGTGCGAAGGCGGGGGCCAGGCCAATGTGACGATCATCGAGCGGCTGTGATGGAGCCGGCAATCGCCATCCCCAACCTGCTCTACACCTACGCCATGCGCTTCGACGATGGCGATTTCGAGGGCGCGGCAGCGCTGTTCGACCGCGGCTGCGTGATTGCCGGGGGGCAGCGCATCACCGGTCGCGCCGGCGTCCTCGCCATGTGGCAGCAATGGGTGAAGACCTATGATGGCAAGCCGCTGACCCGCCACATCACCACCAACCCGATCATCGATCTTGCCCCCGATGGCCTGTCGGCGACCTGCAACAGCCAATGGACCGTGCTCCAGGCGGCCCCCGGCTATCCGCTGCAGATCGTTGCCACCGGCCGTTACCGCGACACGCTGGCCCGTGACGGCGACGGCTGGCACTTCACCGCACGCGAATATCTGCAGACCGACCTTGTCGGCGACAGCCGCGCGCACACGCTTCAGGCCTTGGGATAGAATATGGGCATCTGTGACAACCGCACCGTCATCATCACCGGCGCCGCCGGGGGGCTGGGCCGCGCCTATGCGCTGGCCTTTGCCGCCGAAGGCGCGAACGTCGTCGTCAACGATATCGGCACGTCGCTGGCCGGCGAGGGCCACGATACCAGCGCCGCCGATGCCGTGGTGGCGCAGATCATCGCCGCCGGCGGCAAGGCGATCGCCAATTACGAGGATATTACCGATTGGGACGCGGCCAGGCGCATCGTCGATGCGGCGGTCGGCGCCTTCGGCGGGCTGCATGTCATCGTCAACAACGCCGGCATCGTCCGCGATCGCATGTTCGTTTCGGCCACGCTCGACGAATGGGACGCCACCATGCGCGTGCATCTGCGCGGGCATTTCTGCCTGTCGCGCCACGCCGTCGACTATTGGCGCGGGCAGCAAAAGGCCGGCAACCCCGTCGATGCCCGCATCATCAACACCTCGTCGGGGGCGGGCCTGCAGGGCTCGATCGCGCAATCCGCCTATGCGACGGCGAAGGGCGGCATCGCGGCGCTGACGCTGGTGCAGGCCGCCGAACTGGGGCGCTATGGCATCACCGCCAACGCGCTCGCGCCCTCGGCGCGCACCCGGATGACCGAACAGGCCTTTGCCGACAAGATGGCGACCGCCGGCCAGGATTTCGACGTCATGGACCCGGCGAACATCGCCCCCACCGTCGTCTGGCTCGGCAGTGCGCTGTCCGCGCATGTCAGCGGCTGTGTCTTCGAACTCGAAGGCGGCAAGATCACCCTCGAACAGGGCTGGGACCTTGGCCCCGGTGTCGACAAGGCGGCGCGCTGGAACCCCGGCGATGTCGGCAGTGCCGTCGATGACCTGCTGTCGCGCCGCAACCCGCCGCGCAAGGTCTGGGGCACCGCATGAACTTTGCCTTCACCGATGAACAGGCGATGATCGCCGAAACCGCGCGGGGCTTCTTCACCCAGAACGCCACCAGCGCGCGCACCCGTGCCGCGATGGCGGGCGACGGAATCGATCGCGCCCTGTGGCACGGCTTCACCCAGGAACTCGGCCTTGGCGGCATCGCCCTGCCCGAAAGCATGGGGGGCGCCGGGCTCGGGATGGTCGAACTCGCCATCCTCGCCGAAGCCGCGGGTGCCACAGTGGCGGCGCTGCCGCTGCTCGGCAGCCTCGCCATGGCGGCGCAGGCGATCGTTGCGGGCGGCAGCGACGCGCAACAGGCGCAGTGGTTGCCCGGTATCATCGCCGGCACCTGCATCGCAGCGCCAGGATCGAGCGAGACCGCCACGGCCAGCAACGATCACATAAGCGGCGATTTTGATTTCATCCCCCATGGCGGCAGCGCCGATCT
>JBBRVH010000043.1:0-24220 GCA_038246995.1 Sphingomonadales bacterium | reverse complement strand
GTGAAGCGCAGGATCTTCGCCGGGCTGGCGTTGAAGCCCGCGGCGCTGCTCGCCACCAACACCTCGTCGATCTCGATCACCCGCCTTGCCGCGGCGAGCGACCGGCCCGACCGTTTCACCGGCCTGCATTTCTTCAACCCGGTGCCGCTGATGACGCTGGTCGAGATCATTCCCGGCCTGCAGACGTCCGATGCCACCAGGGCCGCGATGGCGACTTTTGCCGCAAGGATCGGCAAGACCGCGATCATCGCCGCCGACAGCCCGGCCTTCATCGTCAACCGCATCCTCTGCCCGATGCTCAACGAAGCGATTTTCGCGCTGGGCGATGGTGTCGGCAGCGTTACCGATATCGATACCGGGCTGAAATTGGGTGCCAATCACCCGATGGGGCCGCTGACGCTCGCCGATTTCGTCGGGCTCGACACGCTGCTCAGCATCATGCGCGTGATGCAGGAAGCCACCGGCGACCCGAACTATCGCCCGGCGCCGTTACTGGTCAAATATGTCGAGGCCGGCTGGTACGGCAAGAAATCCGGGCGGGGTTTCTATGACTATTCAGGGCCGGAACCGGTGCCGACGCGGTAGGCGTAATGCCAGTCCCTCCCCCCTGCGGGGAGGGCGACTCGGCGCCAGCCGAGCGGGGTGGGGGTTCACAAACGCCGCCGTTGAGCACCCCCACCCCGCTCGCTTCGCGAGTCGCCCTCCCCGCGAGTGCGAGGGAGTTGGTATCTCCTAATCGATCCGATAGTGAATCGGCTTGAAGCTGCCATTGTTCGATTGCAGCGCCGAGCAGGCCGTCAGCCCGATGATCAGGTCGGTTTCAGCCTCCAGCACGATGTGATCGCCGGCCTTGCTGAGCGGCGGCAGCACGCGCAATTCGCCGGTGGTGCCATCGACCGGGACATTCATGAACAGGTTGAACGCCACCGGAATGCGATCAGGCAGGATGCCATAGGGCGCCAGCGCTTCGGCCA
Source organism: Sphingomonadales bacterium (assembly GCA_038246995.1). Lineage (GTDB taxonomy): Bacteria > Pseudomonadota > Alphaproteobacteria > Sphingomonadales > Sphingomonadaceae > Sandarakinorhabdus. Next base: position 23,246 of record JBBRVH010000043.1, on the reverse strand, counting down.
GATTGCCGAAACAACCCCGGTGCGGCTGTTCATGGCCATAGATGATGCGAAACGTGTCACGCGAACACGGCGTCAACAGGAAATCATGACGGCCTACGGTATCGGCAACGATCCGCAACAGGATGTTCGAGCGGTTCGACCAGATCGGATCGGGCACGGTCAGGAAGATGCGGCTGAGATAATCGAGCGTGCGGCCCGACGAGATCACCTCGTCGGGATCATGGCGGGCAAAGGCGAGCAGATCGGCAACCTGTTCGCCGCAGGGATCGATGACGGTCAGCCGCTGGCCCTTGTCGAGGGTGAAGGCAACGCCCGATTGCGGCGCGATCTCATGCAGCATCGGTCAGGCTTTCATCGTTATTGCCACCTGCCCCGCCGCCGCGGCCGGCATAGGGGCACTGCCAATCGGGGCCGACGACACGGCCACTATACTGCGCTGCCTCCGACGATTCGCCGTGGCGCGCCAGCATCGGGTTGACGGTGCCGGCCAGCGCCAGGTCGCGATCGAGGATGGCGCTGCGCAGCTTGTCATAACGGTTCTGGGCCCGCAGTTGTTCGAACTGGTCATGCAGGTTGAACACCAGCGCCGGCCGTTCGAAACGCCGCGCCGGGCGGCTGGCACCCGGGTGCAGGCCGACGACGAAAAACGCCTCGCCGCCGAAGCTCAAGGAAAAATGCGGGTCCTCGGGATCATCGCTGACCCGCGTGTCGGGCGGCGACCCATACCAGAGCGCATCCTTGTCGGTGAGCGATTGCACGCGTTCCCACAGATATTGCTCGAATTCGGCTTCCGCGATGGCTTCGGGTTGTTCGAAGATCACCACGATCGTCTGGAAAAGCTCCGGCGACTGGCGGTAATCGGCGGCCAGCCGGGTCAGTTCGGGGACGATGCGCAGGTCGTCCCACGCCGATGCGAGGTCGCGCGCGACCAGAATCCGCATCTTGTCACGCGACAGCGCCGATTTGGCGCCGACACAGGGAAAAGCGCCGTCACGGATGAATTCGCGAAAGCGTTCGGCGAGATCGGGCCCGGTTTCGGGGGCGATTTGAGACAGCATGACAAGCTCCTGTTGCTGCTTTTGAACCCCTGGGGCACCGCGATGGTTCCGGCCCATCGTGTCGCGCGCTGGGCTCACCCGGCTGTTGCGATGGCTCCCGGTGTGGCAAACCAGGTGTCATGAAACTCGTCTTCACCCAAAGCGGCGGCAGCAATCCGGCCAGATATGACCGGCTTGACATCACGACCGCCGCCGGGCCGCAGCCGGCGATCGATTGCCCCAAACAGGGCATCATCCCGCACGACATGGTGCATTTTGCCGTCGAAGCCGAAATTGCGACCCTGGGCTTTCTGGGCGGCATCGCGGCGGGCGGCGACAGTGGCTTTGCCGCGGGTGCTGACAACCCCCACCACCGCGCCGTCGAACGCCTGGTCGAAACCGTGCAGGCCGAAGCCTGGGGCGGCGCGCCGGTGCCCGATGCCGACCTTATCGCGCTTTACGAAGTCACCTGCGATGCCCGCGGCGACGCCCCGCTGGCGCTCGATGCCGCCACCCTTGCCGCGATCCGCGCCCGCCTCGCCGATCTGACCGCGCGCTGGCAGGCCGTGCCCGCGGGCGGCAGCCTCAGCCTGGCACTTGGCGTTGCGACCGACGCGCCAGCGGTGGCAACCCGCGATTAGCCCGCTTCCGTCATCGCCTCCGCCCCCCTATAGACGCTGCATGAGTCACGCCGCCAGCCATACCCCTGCCCCCGAGATGATCGCCAAGACGGAAACGCTCATCGAGGCGTTACCCTATCTGCAACGCTATGCCGGCAAGATCTTCGTGGTCAAATATGGCGGCCATGCCATGGGCGATGCGGCGCTGGCGCAGGATTTCGCCGAAGATATCGTGCTGTTGAAAGCGGTCGGCATCCTGCCGGTCGTCGTCCATGGCGGCGGGCCGCAGATCGGCGCGATGCTGAAACGGCTGGGCATCGAAAGCCGCTTCGTCGATGGCCTGCGCGTGACCGATGCCGCCACCGCGCAAGTCGCCGAAATGGTATTGGCCGGTTCGATCAACAAGGAACTCGTCGCCTGGATCGAGCGCGCCGGCGGGCGTGCTGCCGGCATTTCGGGCAAGGATGCCGGGCTGGTCCGCGCGGTAAAGGTAAAGCGCACGACGATCGACCCCGACAGCGCCATCGAACAGGTCGTCGATCTCGGCTTTGTCGGCGAGCCGGAAAGCGTCGATACCACGATCATCCACACGCTGCTCGCCGCCGGCATCGTGCCGGTGATCGCGCCGGTGGGTGTCGGCGCCGATGGCCATACCTACAACATCAACGCCGATACCATGGCCGGGGCGATTGCCGCCGCGCTGACGGCGGCGCGCTTGTTCCTGCTCACCGATGTTGCCGGCGTGCTCGCCAAGGACAAGACGCTGCTGACCGACCTGACGCCCGCCGATATCGCCAACCTCGTCGCCGATGGCACGATCAGCGGCGGCATGATCCCCAAGCTGGAAACCTGCGTCCACGCCATCGAAGGCGGCGTCGATGCCGCCGTCATCCTCGATGGCCGCATCGGCCATGCGATGCTGCTGGAGATTTTCACCCGGCGCGGCATCGGCACGCTGGTGCGGGCGGGGTAATTTCCGGCTCCCTCCCCCCTGTGGGGAGGGCGACTCGCGCGTTTGCGCGATCGGGGTAGGGGTTGCGCCCGTTGTCACCCAAGGTGCCACCCCCACCCCGCTCGGCTATCGCCGAGTCGCCCTCCCCGCAGGGGGAGGGAGTGGGCTCGCTGCCCCCCTCAAAACGTCCGGTCACATGCTGCCCCTGCCCGCCTATACTGGCCAGGCAAGGAGCACCCGCCATGGCCGATCGTGACGCATTGCACCCGCCGGCGCGTTGCCCCGGCCCCGGTGTCAACGAACTGTTCGACGCCGATTCGCGGCCCGTTCCCGACATTTACCGCCAGGACAGCTGGCAGGATCGCGGCTCTGCCCCCCTGTCCGCCGCGCGCTATACCAGCCCCGACTTTTTCGCTGCGGAACGCGAGAAGATGTGGCCGCGGGTCTGGCAGATGGCGGCGCGCGAGGAGGAATTCCCCGACGCCGGCGATACTGTCGTCTATGCCAATCTCGGCAAATCGGTGCTGCTCGTCCGCCAGCCCGACCTGTCGATCAAGGCGTTCTGGAACGTCTGCCTGCATCGCGGCCGGCTGCTGCGCACCGAAAGCGGCCCGGCGCACGAGCTCGAATGCCCCTTCCACGGCTTTACCTGGAAACTCGATGGCGGGCTGAAACGCATCCCGTGCCAATGGGATTTCCCGCATCTGACGCCGGAAAAAATGGCCTTGCCACAAGTGCGCGTCGAAAGCTGGGCGGGCTATGTCTTCATCAACTGGGATGGCCAGGCGCCGCCGCTTGGCCGTTATCTCGCCCCGCTGCCGGCGCATTTCGAACGCTGGCGGATGGCCGACAATTATACCGGGCTCTGGGTCGGCAAGGTCATCAAGGCCAATTGGAAGGCGGTGTCCGAAGCCTTTATGGAGGCGTGGCACAGCGTCGTCACCCACCCGCAAATCCTGGCCTTCACCGGCGACGCCAATACCCGTTATTCGCTGTGGGGGGACCATGTGAACCTCGCGCTCACCCCCTTCGGCGTGCTCAGCCCGCATCTGGCCGAACAGGGCCTGACCGATGCCGCGACGGTGGAGGCCTTTGCCGCCGGATCGCGCATGCAGGGGATGGAACCGATGCAACTGGCGCCGGGGCAGACGGCGCGATCGGGCCTTGCCGACAAGAACCGCGCCGAAAACCTGACCGCGCTCGGCCATGATGCCAGCGCTGCGACCGACAGCGAAGTGCTCGACGCCTGGACCTATAATGTCTTCCCCAACATCGCGCCCTGGGGCGGTTTCGGTCCCAATATCAGCTATCGCTGGCGGCCGTGGCCCGACCAGGATGCGACGCTGATGGAGGTGCGGCTGCTGTTCCCCACCCCGGCCGGGCAGCCCCGCCCGCGCGCCGCCGAAATGCGCTTTCTGGGCGCGGACGAACCCTGGGCAACGGTGACCGACTGGGGGGCGCTGGGCAGCGTGTTCGACCAGGACATGGCGAACCTGCCCTATGTGCAGGAAGGGTTGAAATCATCGGCCAATGACCGGGTCGAGCTCGGCAATTACCAGGAAAGCCGCATCCGGCATTTCCACGCGACGCTCGACAAATATCTGGCGGGGGAACTGTGATGGACGCGGACCCCGGGCTCGGTTGGACCGAACGCCGCCGCCGGGTGGCCCACGAGACGCAGCGGCGCAGCGTCGCCCATGCCGCCGTCGGCAGCACCGACATGGCAGCGGCAGCCTTTGCCAATCTGGCGAGCGTCTATACCGATCCGCTGCGCGCGGCGGCCGAAAAGGCGCGGCTGTTCGGCGGCGACCTGCCGCTGCTCGCCGGGCTGTCGGCCGACATGCCCGACCCGGGGGACCGGCTGTTGTTCGAGGAAACCGGCACCCCCATCGTCATCCTGCGCGGCCGCGACGGGGTGGTGCGCGCCTTTCTCAACATGTGCACGCACCGGGGGGCCAAGCTGGCGACCGATTGCACGGCGGCGGCGCGACTGGTCTGCCCCTTCCACGCCTGGAGCTTCGATCTGGAAGGCAAGTTGCTGGCGTTGCCCGGCGCGCGGGGGTTCGACGGGCATGACAAGGCCGATCTCGGGCTGATTCCGGTGCCGTGCCACGAATGGCAGGGGCTGATCTTCGTGCAGCCGCGCGCCGGGGCGCACGCCGTCGATATCGAGGCGTTCCTTGGCGATTTCGCGCCCGAACTGGCGCAGCTCGAACTCGGCCGCGCCGAACCGGTCAAGGCCGGCGAAATGCGCGCCGCGTCGAACTGGAAATTCGCGCTCGATACCTATGGCGAGGGCTATCATTTCGCCACGCTGCACGCCTCGACCATCGGCCAGACGCATTTCAACGACATGTGCGTTTACGATCGTTTCGGCCGCAACCACCGCATCAGCTTTCCCGACAAGGGCAATCTGGAACTGGTCGGGGTGCTTGAGGCGGACTGGCCCGAGGTCGATTATGGCGGGGTGCATTACCTGTTCCCCAACACCGTGCTGTTCATCGGATCGATCGAACCCGGCAAGGGCTTTACCCAGATTTTCCGGATGTTCCCTGGCGCATCACCGGGCGAAATGGTGACGAAATTCGCCGTCTATGCGCCGCGCGGCGTGCAGTCGGACCAGCACCGCGCCGAATGCGAATTCGCCTTCGATGCAACGGCACAGGTGGTTTCGAGCGAAGATTATGTCATCGCGGCGCGCGGCTGGGCCAATATGGCGGTGGCGCCGGCGGATTTCCGGGTGATCTATGGCGCCAATGAACCGGCGATCGCGGCGGTGCAGCAGGCGATAGCGGAAGGCTGCGGGATGCCGCTCGAATGACCGTCTCCCTCGAGGGGAGAGGCGACTCGCGCGCCAGCGCGGCGGGTGAGGGTGATCCCAACGCGGCCACGCAAGGCCACCCTCACCCGGGCCGGCTTCGCCGTCTCTCGCCTCTCCCCTCGAGGGAGAGGGGTTATTCGCTCACCTGATCCGGAATATAATCGCCTTCCGCGCGATCGGCGAATTTCGTTGTCGACTTGTGGAAGGTCAGCGGCACGCTGCCCGTCGAGCCATGGCGCTGCTTGGCGACGATCACTTCGGCGAGCCCGAAGATCTTTTCGGCCTTTTCGCGCCATTTCAGATGCTTGTCGGCTTCTTCGGGGTCGGGCTGTTTCAGTGCGTGATAATATTCCTCGCGATAGACGAAGAGCACGATGTCGGCGTCCTGCTCGATGGTGCCCGATTCGCGCAGATCCGACAGTTGCGGCCGCTTGTCCTCGCGCGCTTCGACGGCGCGGCTGAGCTGCGACAGTGCCAGCACCGGCACTTGCAATTCCTTGGCCAGCGTCTTCAGACCGCGGGTGATTTCGGAGATTTCCTGGACGCGGTTCTCACTGCCGCCACGCGCCGAGCCTTGCAGCAACTGGAGGTAATCGACGACGATCAACCCGATATCGCGCTGACGCTTCAACCGCCGGGCGCGGGTGCGCAGCGCGGCGATGCTGAGCGCCGGGGTATCATCGATGAACAGCGGCAGGTTCGACAGATCCCCGGCGGCGCGCGCCAGCCGGCTGAATTCATCCTGGCTGATCTTGCCCATGCGCAGCGCTTCGCTGTTCACCCCCGATTGTTCGGCGAGGACGCGGGTGGCGAGCTGGTCCGACGACATTTCGAGGCTGAAGAACGCCACCGGCGCGCCGCTCGATTTTTCGGGGTCGCTGTTGAGCGCGAGGTCATGGACGTAGCGCAGCGCGCAGGCGAAGGCGATGTTGGTGGCGAGCGCGGTCTTGCCCATGGCGGGGCGGCCGGCGAGGATGACGAGATCGGACTTGTGCAGCCCGCCGATCTTTTCATTGAGCGCGTTGAGCCCGGTGGTGTAGCCCGACAGATGCCCGCCGGATTTCATGGCGCGGTCGGCCATGTCGATCGCCTCGCGCGTCGCCTGGCCGAAGGTCTTGACCGCGCCGGCGACTTCGCCCGCCTCGGCGACCTTGTAGAGCGCCATTTCGGCGGTTTCGATCTGCTTGAGCGGCTCGACATCGACCGAAGTATCGGCAGCAGCGACCGCCATTTCGCGGCCGACACGGATAAGTTCGCGCAGCAGCGCCAGGTCATAGATCTGCTGGGCGAAATCGCGCGCCGCGATGAGCGCGCCCGAATGTTGCGTCAACCCGGCGAGATAGGCGGGGCCACCAAGCTCGATGATCGCCGGATCGGCCTCGAACAGCGGCTTGAGCGTCACCGGGGTCGCCGCCATCTTGCGATCGCCAAGTTTCAGGATCGCCTCATAGATGCGGCCGTGCAGCGGCTCGGCGAAATGCTGCGAGCCGAGCACCATCATGACATCTTCAACCAGCCGGTTGTCGATCATGAGTGCGCCGAGCAGCGCCTGCTCGGCCTCGAGATTCTGCGGCAGGGTGGCGGTTTCGGGCAAAGGTTCGACGACCCGCAAGGGGATGGTGTTCATGGCCGCGAGTATCGGCCAGCGCGGCGATTTCGGCAAATCGCGCGCGTGGACAACCCTGTGGGCAAGCCGGTATCGCTGTCGAACAAGTCGGGTAGTTCGGGTGCAAGCGCTTGAAAGCACAGTCGCAATATTTTTTGTGGGGCCGCCTTGTCACCTCCCCCCGCCGCCGGAGGCGACCTCCGGTCGCGCGGGGGGAGGTGACAGCAGCGTGACTTTCGCGCCGTCGGCCGCTACAGGCTGCCGCGTGTCCAGAATCCCTGCCAATACCGCCCGTTCCGCCGCCCGTTTGGGGGCTGTGCAAGCCTTGTACCAGCGTGAGATGGGCGGCGATGCGGTGCCCAAGCTGCTCAACGAGTTTCACAATCACCGCCTGGGGCAGGAGATCGAGGGCGCCGATTATGCCGATGCCGATGGTGCGTTGTTCGACGATGTGGTGACCGGCACGGTGGCGCGGCAGGACGAGATCGACGCGCTGGTCACCGCGGCGCTGGCGACGGGGTGGTCGATGGACCGGCTCGACCGGCCGATGCGGGCGCTGTTGCGCGCGGCGACCTATGAATTGCTGGCGCGTGCCGATATCGCCGCGGCGACGGTGATCGACGAATATATCGACATCAGCCACGCCTTTCACGAGGACAAGGAAGCCAAGTTCGTCAATGGCTTGCTCGATACCGTGGCGCGGCGGGTGCGCGGCTGAGGGTGGGCGAGCGCGATTTCATCGCGCAGATGCTGGTGCCGCTGGCGACAAGCCAGGCGGCGCGCGGGCTCGCCGATGATGGCGCGGTGTGGATCCCGCCTTTGGGCCGCGACCTGGTGTTCACCCATGATGTGCTGGCGTGCGGGGTGCATTATCTGGCGCACGACCCGCCGTCCGACATTGCCTGGAAATTGCTGGCAGTGAACCTGTCGGACCTCGCCGCAATGGGGGCGGCGCCGTGCGGGGTGTTGCTCGGGCTGGGGCTGTCGGCGGCGGAGGATGACGCGTGGCGGGCGGATTTCACCGCCGGGCTGGGCCGGGCGCTGGCGCATTTCGGCGTGGCGCTGTGGGGCGGTGATACGGTTTCCGGGCTGGCGGCGGCGGTGCTGGGGCTGACCGCGGTCGGCATGGTGGAGCCGGGGGCTGCCCTGTCGCGCAGCGGCGCGCGGGTCGGCGATGCGGTGTGGGTGTCGGGAACGATCGGCGATGCCGGGCTGGGGCTGGCGGTGGCGCGCGGCGATGCGGCACCCGAGCCTGCCCTGCTCAAGCGCTTTCGCCGGCCGGAACCGCGGCTGGCGCTGGGGCGCGCGCTGGTTGGCGTGGCGAGCGCGGCGATGGATGTGTCGGACGGCTTGCTGATCGATGCCGACCGGCTGGCGCGGGCGAGCGGGGTGGGGTTGCGCCTCGATCTGGCCGCGGTGCCGCTGTCCGACGCGGCGGCGGCGCGGTGCCCGGCGGCGGCGGATCGCATCGCGCTGACGACGGCGGGGGATGATTACGAATTGCTGTTCACCGCGCCGCCGGGCGTGGATGTGGCGGTGATTGCCGGGCGGACGCCGGTGACGCGGATCGGGCATGTGGTTGCGGGGGCTGGCGTGCGGCTGGTTGCGGGCGAGCGCGATGTGACGCCGGAGCGGCTGGGGTGGGAACATTAAGGGCGGGTTGATTTAGCTTGTTCGTCACCCCCGCGCAGGCGGGGGGCCAACGCCCATGCTGCGGCCGCATGTGACGGCGCTCGGGCGATGGGCCCCCGCCTGCGCGGGGGTGACGGGTTGTTCAGGTTCATTTGAAATCAAAGCTGGCCCCTCTTTGCGCGCGGCCCCTGCCAATTGCGACAGAATGTCGCCCGGCGTGCTTGCTATCGCCGCGCCGGTTTGCAATGACTCAACCACATTGCAAGCGCCCGCGCCGGTTTGCGGTTTCGACAGGGGGCAGCATGTCGGGGGAGTGCAAAGACCAATGGATATCGTTGCTATCGCCATCGGCTGCGGCATCATTGCCGTCGTCTATGGGATCATCACGTCGCGCCAGGTGCTGGCGGCGTCGCCGGGCAATGCCCGCATGCAGGACATCGCCAAGGCCATCCAGGAAGGTGCCGGCGCCTATCTGACCAAGCAATATACCGCCATCGCCATCGTCGGCGTGATCGTCGCGGCGCTGGTCGCCTGGTTCCTCGGGGCCATCCCGGCGGTCGCCTTTGTGCTCGGTGCGGTGCTGTCGGGGGTGACAGGCTTCATCGGCATGAACATTTCGGTGCGCGCCAATGTGCGGACCGCCGAAGCGGCGCGGCAATCGCTGCAGGCGGGCCTCACCATGGCGTTCCGGTCGGGCGCGGTCACCGGCATGCTGGTGGCCGGGCTGGCGCTGCTTGCCATCGCCGGGCTGTTCTACGCGCTGCTCGCGTCGGGCATGACGCCGACCGATCGGCCGGTGATCAATGCGCTGGTTGCCCTGTCGTTCGGTGCCTCGCTGATCTCGATCTTCGCGCGACTGGGCGGCGGCATCTTCACCAAGGCGGCCGACGTCGGCGCCGACATGGTCGGCAAGAACGAACTCGGCTTCGATGAAGATGACGATCGCAACCCGGGGGTCATCGCCGACAACGTCGGGGACAATGTGGGGGATTGCGCCGGCATGGCGGCCGATCTGTTCGAAACCTATGTCGTCACCATCGGCGCCACCATGGTGCTTGTCGCGCTGCTCATCGGTGGCGGCGATGCGGCGAAACTGATGACGCTGCCGCTGCTCGCCTGCGGCGTCTGCATCGTCACCTCGATCATCGGCACCTATTTCGTGCGGCTCGGCGGCGGCTCGATCATGGGCGCGCTTTACAAGGGCCTGCTCGTCACCGGCGTGCTGTCGATCCCGGCGCTGTGGTTCGCCACCGCGGCGATCTTTCCCGACATGAACGCCGTCATCGGTGCCGATCCGGCAGCGGGGGCCACACAGACCATCGCCGGCGTTGTCGGTGGATTCACCGGGCGCGCGCTGTTCTACTGCATGCTTATCGGCCTCGTTGTCACCGCGCTGATCGTCTGGATCACCGAATATTACACCGGCACCGATTATCGCCCGGTGCAATCGATCGCCCAGGCATCGGATTCGGGCCATGGCACCAATGTCATCCAGGGCCTTGCCGTCTCGATGGAATCGACCGCGCTGCCCACCCTGGTCATCGTCGCCGGCATCATCTGCACCTTCAAGCTTGGCGGCCTGATCGGCATCGCCTTTGCCGCCACCGCGATGCTGGCGCTGGCCGGCATGATCGTCGCGCTCGACGCCTATGGCCCGGTGACGGACAATGCCGGCGGGATCGCCGAAATGGCGGGTCTCGATGGCGAAGTGCGGCAGCGCACCGATGCGCTCGATGCCGTGGGCAACACCACCAAGGCGGTGACCAAGGGCTATGCCATCGGTTCGGCGGGGCTGGCGGCGCTGGTGCTGTTCGCCACTTATACCGAGGATCTGCGGCAGTTTTTCGGGCAGGTGACGGTCGATTTCTCGCTGTCCAACCCCTATGTCGTCGTCGGGCTGCTGCTCGGTGCGCTGTTGCCCTATCTGTTCGGCGGCATGGCGATGACGGCGGTGGGGCGCACGGCGCAGGCGGTGGCGCAGGATATCCGCGCCCAGTTCAAGGAAAACGGCCCGGCAATCATCAGCCGAGAAGCCCGGCCGGATTATGCCCGCACCGTGGGGCTGGTCACCGCCGGCGCGATCCGGGAAATGATCCTGCCGTCGCTGCTGCCGGTGCTCGCGCCGGTGGTGGTCTATTTCGTCATCACCGCGGTCGCCGGCCAGGGCAATGGCTTTGCGGCGCTCGGCGCGCTGCTGATGGGGGTCATCATCTCGGGGCTGTTCGTCGCGATCTCGATGACCAGCGGCGGCGGCGCCTGGGACAATGCCAAGAAGGTCATCGAACAAGGCGCCTATGGCGGCAAGGGCAGCCCTGCGCACCAGGCGGCGGTGACCGGCGATACCGTGGGTGACCCGTACAAGGACACCGCCGGCCCGGCGGTCAACCCGATGATCAAGATCACCAATATCGTCGCGCTGCTGTTGCTGGCATCGCTGGCGCACTGATCAACTGCATTGTGTTGAAAAATCGGGGCGGGCCTTGCGGTCCGCCCCTTTTTTGTTGGCACGCGCCTGTTACAGTCGGGCTTCATCGAAAGGATCGGCCATGCACGAACTTCCCCCCGGCGCCCCTGCCACGCTCGGCGAGGCCTTTGGCCTGATCAATTCGACGACGCATCCCGATCTCACCGTCTTGAAGGTGATGGTGCTCGTCGAAGCCGCCGGCAAGCGGCTGTACGAGGACATGGCCGACCAGGTTGCCGACCCGGCGGTCAAGGCGCTGCTCTGCCACAATGGCCGCGAGGAACTGGCGCATGCGCATCGCGTTGCCCGGGCGATCGGCGTGCTGACCGGCAGCGATTATCCGGTGCCGGCTCCGGAAGCGAACCCCTATCTCGCCAGCCCCGCGCCGGCGAAACCGGTGACGGTCGAAATGCTGGCCGGCATCGCGGCGGCCGAATTCGGTGGCGAAGCACTTTATGCCACCTGGGCCGACAATATCGGCAATGCCGAAGCGGCGGCGCTGTTCCGCCTCAATGGCGCCGAGGAAAGCCAGCACGGCGAGCGGCTGCAACAGGCTGCGGCCTTGCTGGCGGCATGACGATGCTGCGCACACCCCTTGCCATATTGGCCTTGCTGCTGCCGGTGGCGGCAAACGCGGCGATCAACGATGCCGAGCGCGCCGCAATTACCCGCGCTGTCGATGGCCGCGCCCCGGTGCTCGCCGAAACGGCAAAAGCCATCTGGAACTTTGCCGAAGTCGGCTATCAGGAAAGCCGCAGCTCGGCGCTGTTGCAGAAACAGTTGCAGGCGGCGGGCTTCACGGTGTCAGCGGGCGTTGCCGGGATGCCGACGGCCTTTGTCGCCAGCTTCAAATCGGGGACCGGTCCGGTCATCGCCATCCTCGCCGAATATGATGCCCTGCCCGGGCTGGCGCAAACCGCGACACCGGCGCGCAATGTCATCCCGAACCAGGTCGCCGGCCATGCCTGTGGCCATAATGTCTTCGGCGCCGCGTCGGTGACCGCGGCGATTGCCGTGCGTGACTGGATGAAGGCCAATGGCGTGGCGGGCGAAATCCGCGTCTATGGCTCGCCTGCCGAAGAAGGCGGTTCGGGCAAGGTCTATCTCGTCCGCGCCGGGCTGTTCGACGATGTCTCGGCAACGCTGCACTGGCACCCGGGCGACGGCAATGGCGTGTCGGTGGGCAAGAGCCAGGCCAATATCAGCGGCAAGTTCCGCTTTCACGGGCTGTCGGCACACGCGTCCTCGGCGCCCGACAAAGGCCGATCGGCGCTCGATGGCGTCGAGATCATGAACGTCGCTACGAACTACCTGCGCGAACATATCCCGGCGGGCACGCGCATCCATTACGTCACCACCAACGGCGGCGAGGCGCCCAATGTCGTCCCCGATTTCGCCGAATCCTATTATTATGTCCGCCATACCGACCCGGCCATCGTCAAATCGGTGATGGAGCGGGTCAAAAAAGCTGCCGAGGGCGCCGCGATCGCCACCGGCACGACGGTCGATTTCGAAGCGACCGGCGGCGTCTATTCGATGCTCGGCAACGATACCCTCGCCGATGTCATGCACCGCAACCTTGCCGCGGTCGGCGGCGTAACGTGGAGTGCGGAGGAAAGCCGCTGGGCCGATGCGATCGCCCCGACGCTGCCGACCAAACGCCCGTTCGCCTCGGCAGCCGAAGTGCGGCCGATCAGCGGCGGGGACGGCGGCGGCTCGACCGATGTGTCGGATATCAGCTGGATCACCCCCACCATCGGCATGTCGGCGGCGACCTGGGTGCCCGGCACCCCGGCGCACAGCTGGCAGGCGGTCGCGGCGTCGGGCATGTCGATCGGCGCCAAGGGCGGAGTCGTCGCCGCCAAGGCGCTGGCGTTGACGGCGGCCGATCTGCTGCGCAGCCCCGAGGTGCTGGCGGCGGCGAGGGCCGAACTGTTGCGCAAGCGCGGGCCCGATTTCCGCTACCAGGCGATGGTCGGCGATCGCGCGCCCCCGCTCGATTACCGCAAGCCGATGGCGGCGAATCCCTGACCTCTGAATGCCCGCGACATGACGCCGACATGATGATGGCGTGACGCTTTCGCACAGTGACAATTCTGTCATGCAACCATCATAAACCGGTGTTAGGCACGGTGTGCGATGTAACGGCGTGATGGCCATTGCATTAAATTTATTCCATTCGGCAGGGGCCAGGGCGGGAATGCAAATCGGGTGCAGCGCCGTCCCGGCACTGCCATGCCTTATACCTCGACTTTTCGGCTTGCCGGGCGCTGGCGCCCGGCACAGCCACCTGCTTTGCCCGCAACACAAGATTTCCATTCAGCAAGGATCGACCCATGGCAGTTCTCGGTGACATCGCACTCGTTGGTTATGCTGCCGATACCGGCGGCAAGTCCTTCTCCTTCGTGCTGCTTGCCGATCTGTCGGACGAAACCATCAACTTCACCGACAATGGCTGGCTGGCGGCCGGCGGTTTCCGACCGGGCGAAGGCACGGTCGCCTATGTCGTGCCGGCCAACACGCCGGTCGGCACTGTCATCACCATTTCCGGGCTGACCGGCTTGCTCAACCCCTCGACGGCAGGCGACCAGATCCTCGCCTATGTCGGCACGGCGGCCAGCCCGACCTTTTTGTTCGCGCTCGATTTTGCCGATGGCAACACGACCTATGCCGGCGATGCCACCAGCACCAACACTTCTGCGGTGCCGACGGGGCTGACCCTTGGCACCAATGCCCTGGCCTTCGGGCTCGACAATGGTGCTTATACCGGGCCGCTCAGCGGCACGCGCAGCGGAATTCTCGCCAATATCGCCAATCCGGCGAACTGGACGCTCGACGATGCGACGCCCGTCGCCTATCCCGCTGCCTTCACCGTCGGCGGCGGCGCCGAGACGTCGGTATCGATCAACGATGTCAGCATCGCCGAAGGCAATGCCGGCACCGCGATCCTCACCTTCACCGTCACCCGTGCCGACAACAGCGGTGCCTTCAGCGTCGATTTCGCCACCGCCAACGGCACCGCGACCGCTGGCAGCGATTATGTCGCCAACAGCGGCACCATCAGCTTCACCGCCGGCGGCGCGCTGACCCAGACGATTTCGGTGACGATCAACGGCGATACCGCCAGCGAAGCCAATGAAACCTTCACCGTGGCGCTGTCGAACCTCGTCAACACCAGCGGCACCGCGGCAATCACCGATGCCTCGGGCACCGGCACGATCACCAACGACGATATCAATCTCATCGCCATCCACGACATCCAGGGCGCCGCCCATATCTCGCCGTTCGTCGGCCAGGTGGTGACGACACGCGGTATCGTCACCGCCGTCGATACCAACGGCTTTTACATCCAGACCGCCGATGCCGATGCCGATGCCAGCATTGCCACATCGCAGGGGATCCTGATCTTCACCAGCACGGCGCCGACGGTTGCGGTGGGCGATAGTGTCAATGTGACCGGCACAGTGACCGAATTCACCCCCGGCGGCGCCAGCAGCGGCAATCTGTCGATCACCCAGTTGACCAGCCCCAGCGTGACGGTGCTGAGCAACAACAACCCCCTGCCGACGGCGATCATCCTGGGTGCCGCGGGCCGCGCCGCCCCCACCCAGATCATCGACAATGATAATTTCGCCGTCTTCGATCCCGACAGCGACGGCATCGATTTCTACGAAAGCCTGGAAGGGATGCGGGTTACCGTGCCGACGCCGCTCGTCGTCGCGCCGACCTCGCGGAACGGCGAATTGTTCACCGTGGCCGATGGCGGCGCCGGTGCCACCGGCCTGTCGGCACGCGGCAGCATCGTCACCAAGGGCAGTGTCGGCGATGGCCTGAACGTCACCAACACCGGGCCGGGCGCGGATTTCAACCCCGAACGCATCCAGATCGATGGTGACAGCTTCACCCCGGGCGGCGCCAACAGCATCCCCATCGTTGCCGCCGGCACCGTCCTCAACGATGTCACCGGCATCGTCAGCTATGGCTTTGGCAATTACGAAGTGCTGGCGACCAGTGCCGTGACCGTGGCGACGCCATCGATCCTGACCGGCGAAATCACCAACCTGCTGGGTGATACCGACACGTTGACCATCGCCAGCTACAATGTCCTCAACCTCGATCCCAACGATGCCGATGGCGATACCGATGTCGCCGATGGCCGGTTCACCTCGATCGCGCTGCAGATCGTCAATGCGCTCGGCTCGCCCGATATCATCGCGCTGCAGGAAATCCAGGACAACAGCGGTTCGGCCAATGACGGCACCGTTTCGGCCAGCCTGACGTTGCAGATGCTCGTCGATGCCATCGCCGCCAATGGCGGGCCGGTTTACAGCTTCATCGACAATCCGTTCATCACCAACAACACCAATGGCGGCGAACCCGGCGGCAACATCCGCGTTGCCTATCTTTACGATGCGTCGCGCGTCTCGCTGGTCGCGGGGTCGGTGGCGACGACCACCAACGCCGCTGCCGATTTCGTCGGTTCGCGCCAGCCGCTGGTCGCCACCTTCGAATTCAACGATGAAAACATCACCGTCATCAACAATCACTTCAGCTCCAAGGGCGGTTCGTCGCCGCTGTTCGGCGCGGTCCAGCCATCGACCAACGGCAGCGCCGCCGCCCGGCTGGTGCAGGCGCAGAATGTCGCCGATTATGTCACCGGCCTTGGCACCAGTGCCAAGGTCGTCGTGCTCGGCGATCTCAACGAATTCACCAATGAAGAATCGCTGGCCCCGCTGGGCGCGGCCGGGCTGGCCAGCATGTCGCTGACTTTGGCCGAAACCGAACGCTATTCGTTCAATTTCGAAGGCAATGCCCAGGAACTCGATCAGGTCTATGTCAGCGGCAATCTGACCGGGGCGACGACGCTCGATATCGTCCATGTCAATTCCGAATTTGTCACCACCGCCGCGACCGCGTCGGACCATGATCCCTCGGTGATCGCGATCAACATCGCGGCGCCCGGCCCGGCGCCCTTTGCCCCGGGTGACATCGCCTTTGTCGGCTTCAATGCCGATGGCAATGACGATCTGGCCTTTGTCACGCTGCGCGAAATCGCCGCCGGGACGGTGATCTATTTCAACGATCGCGAATGGACCGGCGCCGGCTTCAACACCGGTGAAGGCGAAGTCGTCTGGACCGCCGGCAGCACCATTGCCGCCGGCACCGTCGTCACCATCAACAATTTCGGCACCACGCCGGTCAGCAACCTGGGCACGACCAGCGGCAGCAGCGGCCTGAGCACCACATCCGAAATCGTTTACGCCTATGTCGGCGCCGCCGGCGTACCGACCGCCTTTCTCGCCGCGATCACCAACAACGGCTTTACCGCCGATGGCGGCACGCTGTCGGGCACCGGGCTGGTCGCGGGCACCACGGCGATCGATCTCTCGACGGTCGATGTCGGTGCGGATATCGGCGTGTTCAACGGCGCCCGCAACGGCCAGGCAAGCTATGCCGGCTTCCTCGGCCAGATCAACAACGCCGCCAACTGGTTGACCCAGGATACCGCCGCCGATGATTCGATCGACACCATCGCCCCGGACTTGCCGTTCAGCGTGGCCGGCTTCACGCTCGGCAATGCTGAAGTGCAGGCCGTCGGCTTTGGCGGCAGCGTTTCCCAGGCCGAAGGCAATGCCGGCACCACCGCCTATGTCTTTACCGTGGTGCGCACCGGCGGCACCACCGGCGCGCTCGATTTTTCGGGCAGCTTTGCCGCCAACACCACCGATGCGGCCGATTATGCCGGCAACAGCGTGCCGACCGGCTTCAGCGGCACGATCGCCGCCGGCCAGACCAGCGCAACGGTGACCATCAACGTCGCCGGTGACACCATGATCGAAGCGACCGAAAGCTTCGGCCTCACCCTGACCAGCGTCACCAACGGCGCCGGGGTCACCGCCGGCATCCAGGCAGGGCTTGCCACGGCCACCGGGACGATCACCAATGATGATCTGGCACCGGCGGCGTTCGGCCCCGGCGATGTCACCTTTGTCGGCTTCAATGCCGACGGCAATGACAATCTGGCGCTCGCGGCATTGAAGGATCTGCCCAGCGGCACCGTGCTCTATTTCAGCGAGAATGAATGGAACGGCACGACCTGGACCGATTTCAACGAAAGCACCTTCGCCCTGACCCTGACCAGCAATGTTGCCGCCGGCGCGATCATCACGATCGATGCCATCGGCACGGCTGCCAGCACCGTCAGCAATGTCGGCACCGTGGCCAATGTGCCTGGCGGGGGCGCCAACCGCGGCCTCGGTGCCAGCGGTGAAGTCGTCTATGTCTATATCGCCAATCCGGGCACCCCGCTGGCGCCGACAGCCTTTCTCGCCGCGATTTCCAACGATGGCTTCACCACATCGGGCGGCCTGACCGGCACCGGCCTCGTCATCGGCACCACCGCGGTCGATCTCGGCCTTGTCGATGCCGGCGCCGATATCGGCGCCTTCAACGGCGCGCGCAGCAACCAGACGAGCTTTGCCGCTTATCTGCCGATCCTCAACAATCCCGCCAACTGGTCGACCCAGGACGCCGCCGGCGACCAGTCGATCGACACCATCTTCCCCGATGTGCCATTCAGCGGCACGGCTTTCTCGCTCGCCGCCCCGGCGCAGACCATCGCCTTTGCCAGCGGCTCGCTCGCCCGCAGCGTCGATGAAGGCAATGCCGGCACCCGCATGCTCAGCTTCACCGTCGAACGCAGCGGCGGCACGGTCGGCGCGCTCGCCTTCACCGGCAGCTTTGCCGCCGGCACCACCGATGCCGCCGATTTCGGCGGCACCCTGCCGACAGGGTTCAGCGGCAGCATCGCCGCCGGCGCCAGCAGCACTGTGGTGACGATCGCCATCAGCGGCGACACCAGCATCGAAGCCAGCGAAAGCTTCACCCTGACGCTGACCGGCGGCAGCAACCCCGCCACCGCTGGCGTGCTGGTCAACGCCGGCGCCGCCACCGCGACCGGCACGATCGTCACCGATGATTTCCCGCTCGCCATCGGCGGCATCAACGTCTTCGGCGCCGCCGCCTCGCTCGCCGGCAGCACCACGACGCCAGTGGCCAGCGACGATGTCGTCCTTGTCCGCCTCGGCTCGATCCAGGGCACGGTCGCCGGGGCCGAAAGCGTCGCCTATGAAGGCGGCAAGGTCTATGCGACCAACATCGCCGGCAACGCCATCAACGTCCACAGCGTCACCGCCGCCGGCACGCTGGTCAACGAAGCGCCGATCTCGCTGCTCGGCCTGCCGAGCTATCTTACCGGCGGGGTCAACAGCGTCGATGTCAAGAACGGCATCATCGCGGTCGGCTATGAAAACGCCAATCCGTCGCTGCCGGGCTTTGTCGCGCTGTTCAACGCTGCCGACAACAGCCTGATCAAGACCATCCAGGTCGGCATCCTGCCCGATGACGTCACCTTCACCCCCGATGGCACGAAGCTGCTCGTCGCCAACGAAGGCGAAGCCCTGTCGGCGCAGGGCAGCATCAGCATCATCGACCTGTCGGGCGGTGCCGCCAATGCCTTTGTCAGCAACACGATCAGCTTTGCGTCGCTGAACGGCGCCGAAGCCGCGCTGCGCGATCGCGGCCTCGCGATCGCCCCGGGCCAGCCGGCGGCGGGCGATATCGAGCCCGAATACATCACCATCTCGGCCGATGGCACCCGCGCCTATGTCACCCTGCAGGAAGTCAACGGCGTCGCCGTCATCGATCTGACCAACCCGGCTGCCGACCGGCCGCTGTCGATCCAGCCGCTCGGCACGATCGATCGCAGCCTGCCCGGCAACGCGCTCGACACCAGCGATCAGGACGGCGGCATCAATCTGCGCAATGTCAACATCGTCAGCCTGCCGCAGCCCGATGCCATTGCCAGCTTCACCGTTGCCGGGGTGACTTATTTCGTGACGGCAAACGAAGGCGATTCGCGGAACAACATCACCGATACGGTGCGCTTCGGCTCGGCCGGCTATGTGCTTGACCCGACCTTGTTCCCCAATGCCGCCGCGTTGAAGGCCAATGCAGATCTCGGCCGGTTGAACGTGCTGACAACGGTCGGCGATACCGATGGCGATGGTGATTTCGATGTCATCCACACGCTCGGCGGCCGCAGCATCTCGATCTTCAGGCAGGAAGCCGATGGCAGCCTGACCAAGGTGCGCGAAACCGGCGGCGAATTCGAAAGCATCATCGCCGCCAACAACCCGGCGATCTTCAACAGCAACCAGAGCATCGCCAGCAATTCGCGCGACACCCGTTCGGACGACAAGGGCCCCGAACCCGAAGGCGTCACCATCGGCATCGTCAACGGCCGCACCTATGCCTTTGTCGGGCTGGAACGCGTCGGCGGCTATATGGTCTATGATGTCACCGATCCGGCCAACGCGACCTTCGTCAGCTACAAGCCGCAGACAGGTGCCGATCTTGGCCCCGAAACCAGCGCCTTTGTTGCGGCCGCCAACAGCCCGACCGGCCAGGCGCTGCTGCTCAGCGCCCAGGAAGTCAGCAACAGCGTCACCCTCTATTCGGTCCAGGTCCAGAGCGAGGGCAATGACACCATCAACGGCGGCAGCGAGGGCGAACGCTGGAACGGCCGCGGTGGCAATGACATCATCAACGGCAATGGCGGCGACGATGTGATCGATGGCGGCGCCGGCAATGATGTGATCAATGGCGGCGAAGGCAGCGACACCGCCAGCTATGCCAGCGCAACAAGCGGCGTGACCGTTCGCCTGAACCTGACCGGCGGCCAGAATACCGGCAGCGCCGGCATCGACACCCTCATCGGCATCGAGAACCTGCTCGGCTCGGGCTTCGATGACCTGTTGTTCGGCAATACCGGCGACAACCGCATCGAAGGCGGCGCCGGCAACGACGCGCTGTTCGGCGCCCGCGGCAATGACACGCTGGTCAACGGCCTCGGCAATGATCTGTTCCAGGGCGGGGTAGACGCCGACAGCTTTGTGTTCGACACGATCAGCAACGGCGCCGTCGATGTCATCGCCGATTTTTCCATCGGCCAGGGCGACACGCTGGTGCTCGGGCCGGGCGTGACGGTCACCGGGGTCAGCACCGGCTTTGTCACCACGCCGGCAACCGTCAACGGCCAGGCCGTCGGCAACAGCGCCAGAGCGCTCGACCTGGTGGTGACGCTGTCATCGGCGGCGGGCACCCAGACGCTGATCCTTGTCGATGCTTATGGCTTCGACAGAAACGCCTATTGGGAAACGGCCCTCGACGTCGACCTGACCTACCCGCGCCCGCTGCCGGCCGGCGGGGAACTGTTGCCGATCGCCTGATCGCCGGCCAGCCAACGCCCTCCCCGGCGGGGCAGGGCGAATGGCAGAGCGCGCGGGGTGGGGGTTGCTAATCCCCGTCCCGCGCCGCCTGGCGCCGTGCCTTTTCGGCCTTTTTCGCTGCCTTGGCCTCGGCCTCCTCCTGCTTTCGCAGCGCGCGACCGCGATTGCGATCGGCCTCGGCCTGGCTCGTCGTCGTCGCATCGATGACCGCGCCGCCGACCTGGAACGGCGCCTTGACCACCGCCACCGCCGCCCCCGCAACCGCAGTGACAACGCAGCCGCCCAGCAAGGGGAAGGCCAGCAACAGGGGCAGCAGGGGCTTCATGCCGCCAGTCTACACGCGCTTCACTTCGCCAGCGCGAGCAATTTCGGTATCGCCGCCTTGAAGCCGAAAAAGCCCTTGGTCGCCAGCGGCCAGGCCGCGGCATCCCAATCGCGGCGCAGTTGCACAAGCCGCACGCCATCTCCGGCAAGCGCCGCCGCCAGGGCCGCGATACGATCCGCCACCGGGCCGACCGCGGCCTCAGCGGTCACCACTTGTTGCAACCGGTGCCGCGCCGCCCAATCGCGCATCGCGGCAATCGCCTCGTCTTCATCGAGCCGATCGGGCGCGCAGCCGGCATGCACCGCCGCGCGCGCCAGCCCATCGGCGAGCGCGGTTTCGGCATGGGCGCGCTTCAACGCCGTCGGCGCCCCGCCGATCCGCGTCGTCGCCGCCACCGCCACCAGCGGCGGCAGGACGAGCGTTTCGGCGGAAAGATCGGCCGTCGTCACGAACAGCCCGGTGCGCAACGCCGGATCGGCGCGCCCGGCGGCGCGCAGCCCGAGCGGCGGCGGAATGATGTCGGCCGGCACCGGCACCGCCTCGCGTGCCAGCGGCGCCGCCACGGCAAAGCGCCCGCCGCTCCGCGCCCGGATGATCTCGGCGCGCGCGGCATAGCTTTTGCCCACCGTCTGCACCCCCGCCACCCAGCGCCACGACAGGGTGTTCGACGCCGGGCAGGCATCAAGGAGATGGCGATAGAAGAAATCCGCCCCCAATTGCCACGGCAGCCGAAGCGTGAAGATCCAGATGCTGGCAAAGTTCATCCGGGCATGATTGTGCAGCCACCCCGTCTCGGTCAGCTCCGCCACCCAGGCGTCCAAGCAATCGATCCCGGTCCGCCCGGTGATCGCGGCGTCGAGCATGTGGTGGCGCTCCCCCGCCAACCGTTCGACATCGGCGACATAGCGCTTCCAGATATCCGGCCGCTGTTCGAGCCAGCCGACCCAATAGGTCCGCCAGCAGACTTCCTGGATGAATTTCTCCGCCGCGCCGAAACCATGCGCCCCGACGACCCGCGCACATACCTCGGCCTCGCTGACCAGCCGCCGGCGAATCGCGGGCGACAGTCGCGAGGTGCTGCCCGCCACCCCCGGTCCGGCATCGTCATTGCGCGTCGCGGCATAGGCCCGGCCGGCCCGGGGGAGAAAGGCTTCGAGGCAAGCAAGCGCATCGGCGCGGGTGGCGGGAAAGGTCATGCGCGCGGGTATAACGAGGGCGGTGGGAAGCGGCGTGTGCCGTGATGTCGCGAGGGGCATGAGATGAAGCGTGGATGTTGTAGCCAATAAAATCGATGGCAGTAATTACTGCGTTTTCTCGAAACCCCGGCCTTTCAAAATTACCCAGCCAATGCCAACTATAACAATTGCAAACACAACTCCAACTGGATCGATTTGAAATACGGTCGACAAAAAAATTGAAACGCCTACGGCCATGAGTAACTGCGCAACCAAAATTCTACGGTTGTTTTTATAAAAATTCTTCAAGCGAACAAAGTTTTTTTCATCATAAGAAACAATCGCTTCAGAAGAAAACTGTTTCTGCGCGCGCGCCATGCCGATTTTTTCGGCTTTATCAATCGTCGATATCAATATGCTATGAGCCTGATCACGAGACAACATTGCAATGGGTAGTTGTCCTACAGCGAGCTTCGTTCTTTGCATCAGATACAGGGTTTCGCGGATTAATTCCGCACGTTGTTCGCTTTCGTCGCCGGCGTTCATTAAAGTACACCCTCTTCGTACCAGATCATCGAACTGTTTAACATCACCCAAGAAAATGACGACGTTTCATATCATCTTACCCTATACCAATCTTTGTGCCGACCCAAAACGATCCGAAACCTCCTCGACGATCACGTGCTCCGTCATGGATCGATACTTCGCTGTTGTATCAGCTGGACGGCGGCTTATGGCATGCAACCTCCGAAAGCCGCTGGATTGCGATTCTTCAGGACGGCGCGATCCGGCCTGATGCAGATGCCGATTTTTCCAATGGGTTTTGCCGTTCAATAGGCGCCGTAAGCCTGTTTGACCTGTCGCAAAGCGACGACACAGCACCTGTTAGCGCCACCCCTTGGTATGGCTGGCTCAAACTGCGCGACCAAGAATCACGTTTTTTGATAGAGATTGACCGAGTGGGGACCGTTGCTCACTTTGTTGACCCCTTTGTTCTCATCAAACGCTGGAAAACAACGGTTGCGGCAATAATTGATGATAGCGACAGTTTTCGAATCATACGCGGAATTGAGGCAGCTCATTTGGGCCCGATAAAGCTTTGTAATGTTAGGAGAGTGTTGAAAATCGAAACAGAAGGCTGGGTGCAGATGTCAGCGATTTCACCTATACCGTAAAGCTTTCCCCGCAGCCGCAGCTGCCCTTGGCATTGGGGTTTTCAAAGACGAACCCTGCCGCGAAATCGTCTTCCTTCCAGTCCATGCGGCTGCCGATCAGGTACATCAGGCTGCCGCCATCGATGAACAGCGTGCCGCCCGGGGTGGCG
>JBBRVH010000042.1:0-24692 GCA_038246995.1 Sphingomonadales bacterium | reverse complement strand
GTGCCCAAGACCTGGGAAAAGACCTATTTCAACTGGATGGAGAATATCCAGCCGTGGTGCGTGTCGCGGCAGCTGTGGTGGGGGCATCGCATACCAGCTTGGACATCAGTTGGTAGTCTTGCAACAGGCGAGCCAGAAAGAATTTACGTTGGAGAATCGGAAGCCGACATAGAGTTGCTCGCGAAGGGTGATGCTGCCGGCCGGAAGATCCTATTTCTAGATAGCAGCGATGATACTTTCGTTGCATTGGAAGATGGTAACGCCTCAGCGTTCGATCCGGATACTTATTGTCTGATCCGCGACCCTGACGTCCTCGACACCTGGTTCTCCTCCGCGCTCTGGCCCTTCGCCACCCTCGGCTGGCCCGACAACACCGCTGACCTCGCACGCCATTACCCCGGCGATGTGCTCGTCACCGGTTTCGACATCATCTTCTTCTGGGTCGCCCGCATGATGATGCAGGGCATCCACTTCATGGACGATGTGCCGCCGTTCAAGACGGTTTATTGCCATGGCCTCGTCCGCGACGCCAAGGGCGCCAAGATGTCGAAATCGAAGGGCAATACCGTCGATCCGCTGGTGCTGGTCGACAAGTTCGGCGCCGATGCGCTGCGCTTCACACTGACCGCGATGGAGTCGCAGGGCCGCGACATCAAGCTCGATGAGAAGCGCGTCGAAGGCTATCGCAACTTCGCCACCAAGCTGTGGAACGCGGCGCGTTTCTGCCAGTCGAACGGTATTTCGGGATCGACGACGATTGCGCCGCCGCCGGCGCAGAACGCTGTCAACCGCTGGATCATCGGCGAAGTTGCCGCGACCGCGCGGGCGCTCGAAACCGCGATCGCCACCTTCCGTTTCGATGCCTATGCCGATGCGATCTACAGCTTTGCCTGGAACCGTTTCTGCGATTGGTATCTGGAACTGACGAAGCCGTTGCTGGCCGAGGGTGGCGACCCGGTGGTCGCTGCGGAAACCCGCGCGGTCAGCGGCTGGGCGCTCGACCAGATTCTGGTCATGCTCCACCCGGTGATGCCGTTCCTGACCGAGGAATTGTGGCACAAGCTGGCGCCGCGTGACCATGATCTGATCGTCGCCAACTGGGTTGCCGCCGATCTGCCGCACGATGCCGCGGCAAGTGCCGATATCGAATGGCTGATCGGGCTCGTGTCGGAAGTGCGCTCGGCACGGACCGAACTCAACGTGCCGCCGGGTGCCAAGCTCGGCTATGCCGTCGAAGGCGCCGGCGCGGAAACGCTGGCACGGCTGGTCGCCAATGCCGCCGCCATCGAACGGCTGGCGCGCATCGTGCCGGGGGCGGCTGCGGGCGAAGGTGGCCGGCTGCAACTCGTCCATGCCGATGCGACCTATGTGCTGCCGCTCGCCGGGGTGATCGACCTCGGCGCCGAAAAGGCCCGGCTCGAAAAGGCCATCGCGACAGCGGCGAAGGAGCGTGACGCGCTGGCCGGGCGGTTGAATTCGCCGGGGTTCGCCGAAAAGGCCAAGCCCGAAGCGGTCGAAAAAGCCCGCGAGGACCATGCGGCGCGAAGTGCGGAGGCCGAACGGCTCGGCGCAGCGCTGGCGCGGCTGGGGTGAAGTGATTTGTCATCCCGGGCTTGACCCGGGACCCAGCTTGCTTCTGTCATGCCAGCCTTCGCTGGCATGACAGGGGGTAAGGGTTGTCCCCGGGCGACCGAACAAGAACAGCCGGGCCCCGGGTCAAGCCCGAGATGACAGGAAGATCGAGATCGAACGGAAACGAGCCATGTCCTTCACCGCCCAACCCCTCGCCGCCGATGCTTTTTATGCCGATCGACCCGCCGCCTATCGCGACCTGGCGCAACAACTCACCGCGCTGATCGGTGATGAGCGCGACCTGATCGCCAACGCGGCCAACACCGCGGCGCTGCTGTTCGACCTGCTGCCCGATCTCAACTGGGCGGGTTTCTACCTGATGAAGCAGGGCGAACTGGTGCTCGGGCCGTTCCAGGGCAAGCCGGCGTGCATCCGCATCCCGCTCGGGCGCGGGGTCTGCGGCACCGCGGCGGCGACGCGCGCGTCGCAACTGGTCGCCGATGTCCACGCCTTTCCGGGCCATATTGCCTGTGATGCGGCATCGCGGTCGGAACTGGTGGTGCCGCTGCTGCACGGCGAAACGCTGGTCGGGGTCATCGATCTCGACAGCCCGCTGCCGGGGCGCTTCGATACGGATGATCAGGCCGGGATCGAGGCGGTGGCGGCGGTGTTTGTCGGGAGTCTTCCCTCTCCCCTCGCGGGAGAGGGCGAGAGACGCGCGTAGCGCGGCCCGGGGTGAGGGGGAACTACCCCTCACCCGCCGCGCTGCGCGCGAGTCGACCTCTCCCGCAGGGGGAGAGGTGCGGATCAGCGCATCAATTCGCGCACATCGGTCAACCGCCCGGTCACTGCCGCCGCTGCCGCCATGGCGGGCGACAACAGATGGGTGCGTGCGCCGATGCCCTGCCGCCCGACGAAATTGCGGTTGCTCGTGCTGGCGCAGCGTTCGCCGGCCGGCACCTGGTCGGGGTTCATGCCGAGGCACATCGAGCAGCCGGGTTCGCGCCATTCGAAGCCCGCCTCGATGAAGATGCGGTCCAGCCCTTCGGCTTCGGCCTGGCGCTTGACCAGCCCTGATCCTGGAACCACCAGCGCCTGCTTGATATGCGCTGCCACCTTGCGGCCCTTGGCAACGGCGGCGGCAACGCGCAGATCCTCGATCCGGCTGTTGGTGCAGCTGCCGATGAAGACATTCTGCACTTCGACAGCCTGCATCGGCGTGCCCGGCAGCAGGCCCATGTAATCGAGGCTCTTGGCCGCGGCGGCGCGCTTGCCCGGGTCGGCAAAGCTGTCGGGTGCCGGCACGCTGTCACCGATGGCGACGACATCTTCGGGGCTGGTGCCCCAGGTGACCAGCGGGGCAATCTCGCTGCCGTCGATGATCACCACGGCGTCATAGACCGCGCCGGGGTCGCTGGGCAGCGTCTGCCACCAGGCCAGCGCCGCTTCCAGCGCAGCGCCGCTGGGCGTACGCGGCCGGCCGGTCACATAGTCGAAGGTCTTCTGGTCGGGCGCCACCAATCCGGCGCGGGCGCCGGCTTCGATCGCCATGTTGCAGACCGTCATGCGGCCTTCCATGGACATGTCGCGGATCACGTCGCCGGTATATTCGATGACATAGCCGGTACCGCCGCCGGTGCCGAGCTTGCCGATCACCGCCATCGCGACATCCTTTGGCGATATCGAAAAGCCCAGCGCGCCGGTGATGCGCACTTCCATCGCCTTCGACTGGCGCAACAGCAGCGTCTGGGTGGCAAAGACGTGCTCCACCTCGGACGTGCCGATGCCAAAGGCGAGCGCGCCAAAGGCACCATGCGTCGCGGTATGGCTGTCGCCGCAGACCAGGGTGACGCCGGGCAGGGTAAAGCCCTGTTCGGGGCCGATGACATGGACGATGCCCTGTTCCGGCGCATCGATGGCGAACATCTCCACGCCGAAATCGCGGCAATTTTCGGTCAGCGCATCGAGCTGCGCCTTCGACATCGGATCGAGGATCGGCAGCGACCGGTTGGTCGTCGGCACATTGTGATCGGGCACCGCCAGCGTCAGGTCGGGGCGGCGCAAGCGGCGACCGGCCATGCGCAGGCTTTCAAAGGCCTGGGGCGTCGTCACTTCATGGATGAGGTGGCGATCGATGAAGATCAGCGACGTGCCGTCATCGAGGCGGCGGACGACATGATCGTCCCAGATCTTGGCATAAAGGGTGCGCGGCGCGGTGCTGGTCATGCGTTGCGTGTAGCCGTGAACGCGGGCGCAAATCCAGCCCCTGCCGCCACTGTCCGCACAGCAAGAAAGCCGCGTGACGCACGCGCGTGGTATCGCTAAGGCACCGTCATGGGGGCGAAACTGAATTTCATCGACAGCCAGCCGATCATCGCGCTGGGTGCTGGTCTATTGCTGCTGATGATGGTGGTCGCCGAAGCCGGCGCCGGGCGCCGTCGCCGCCACACCGGCCCCGGCGATGCGATCTATACCGCCGCCGCGGCCGTCAGCCTGCTTGGCCTGTTGATCGGCTTTACCTTCAATGTCGCGCTCAACCGTTATGACGAACGCCGCGACCTGGTGGTGGAAGAATCAGCGGCGATCACCATGGCCTGGGAACGCAGCCAGTTGCTGAGGCCGGTTGCCAGTGCCGAAGCGCAGCGCCTGTTGCGCCGCTATCTTGATTCGCGGCGCAACTATTTCCAGAGCGGCCAGGTCACCGACCGGCAGCGCGGTGCCGATCTGGCCAGCCGCGATGTGCGCCAGCAGCTGTGGAAACTGGCGGCGGTGGTTGAAGCGAGCGGCGACAAGCCGCTGATGGCGCGCGCCTTCATCGATGCCCTGTCGGCACTCGATACGGTGGCGGCAAATCGCGAATCGATGGCGCGTGAGCATATCCCGCTGTCGGTGGTGCTGGCGCTGGGGGTCGTGGCGCTGATCACGGCGACAATGATGGGCTATGCCGGCGCCATCGCCGGGCCGATCACCCGCCATGCCAATTGGGCCTTTTTCATCATGGTCACGCTGGCGCTGATCGTCGTCATCGATCTGGATCGCCCCAAGACCGGCATAGTTACCGTGTCGCAGCAGCCGATGGTGGAACTGGAAGCGCTGCTCGATGCGCCAGCTTTGCGCCCGCGCTGACCGCTGCTATTTGCCGAGCGCGTCGATCGCGGCGATGACGGCGCTTGCCGGCGGCCGCTTGCGATAATCATCTTCCATCAACCGCGCCTTGATGACGCCCTTGCCATCGATGACGAAAATCGCTGGGCGCGGCACGCCATAGGCGCGGCTGCCGGCGGCATAAGCCGGATCGCGCAGGCCCCAGGCATCGATGACCATGGATTTCGGATCGGACAGCAGCGGCCATGCGACCTGGCGTTCGGCGGCGAACTTGGCGAGGATTTCGGGCTGGTCATAGGAGAGGCCGACGAGCGCATAGCCGCGATCGGCAAGCGGCTTGGCCGCATCGGCATTCATGGCAATGAGCTGCGCCTTGCAGAACGGGCACCATTCCGCCGATCGGAAGAACATCACTACCGTCCCCTTGCGGCCGGCGAGGCTGCGCAGCGTCTGCGGCTTGCCATTGCTGTCGACAGCGCTCATCGCCGGGGCCTTTTCGCCCGGCGCGGGGATGGCGAGCGCCGGAAAAGCCAGCAGCAGGGCGAAGGCGGCGAGGAGGGTTCGGATCATGTGCATCCTTCGTGTTCGGCGCGCTGCGGGCAAATGTTACAACCCGAAACAAAAAAACCGTCGGCGCGCTCAATCCTCGTCGAGCAGCGGCAGTTGCACAGCCACGCCGGCGGGCGGCGCGATGCCGAGATGCTTCCACGCGCCGGGATTGAGCATCCGGCCGCGCGCCGTGCGGGCGACGAGGCCCGACTGGATGAGAAAAGGCTCGATGACTTCTTCAAGTGTATCGCGGGCTTCCGACAGGCCGGCGGCGAGCGTTTCGATCCCGACGGGGCCACCGCGATAGATGTCGGCGATCATCATCAGATAGCGCCGGTCCATCGCATCGAGGCCGAGATTATCGACTTCGAGCCGGTTGAGCGAGCGATCGGCGGTGCGCGCGTCGACGACAGCCTGGCCCGCGGCGGCGGCGAAATCGCGCACCCGGCGCAGCAGCCGCCCGGCAATTCTGGGGGTGCCGCGCGCACGCCCGGCAATCTCGCGCGCGCCATCGGGGGTAAGGTCGAGCTGCAACAGCGCGGCGGCCCGGGTGACGACGCGCGTCAGTTCCTCGACAGTGTAGAAGACCAGCCGCAGCGGGATGCCGAAGCGATCGCGCAAGGGGGTGGTGAGCAACCCGGCGCGGGTGGTGGCGCCAACGAGGGTGAAATGCGGCAGGTCGATGCGCACCGAACGCGCCGAAGGCCCTTCGCCGATCATCAGGTCGAGCACCCGGTCTTCCATCGCCGGATAGAGGATTTCCTCGACCGCCGGCGACAGGCGGTGGATTTCATCGATGAACAGCACGTCGTGATGATCGAGATTGGTCAGCAGCGCCGCCAGATCGCCCGCCTTGGCGATCACCGGCCCCGAGGTGGCGCGAAAGCCGACGCCGAGTTCCTTCGCCACGATCTGCGCCAGCGTTGTCTTGCCCAGCCCCGGCGGGCCGTGCAGCAGCACATGATCCAAGGGTTCGCCGCGCATGCGGGCCGCCGTGACGAACACCGACAGATTGGCGCGCAACGCCTCCTGCCCGATGAATTCATCGAGCGATTTCGGACGCAGCGCCGCATCGATGTCATCGGGCTTGCGAAGCGGGGAAAGCGGCGTGTCGGTCATTGTCCGGAACCCTAGCCGGAGAGCGGCAGGGCCGCTACACTTTCGGCAGCGTTATCGCCGGAGTTTGCCATGATCACGGATCGACGTCATTTCCTGGCCGGTTTTGGCGCGCTCTCGATGCTGCCCTCTGCGGCACTGGCGGCCGGTTATGGCGAGGCGCGCTACAATGGCACTATCGTCATCGACGGCCTGACCGGGGTCGACGATCCCGATGGCAAGGAAGGCGAATTTCGGCTCAGCCCGCGCGGCATCGCCCAATATCGCGAAAGCGGCGTCACCGCGCTTGGCGTGACCGTTGGCGAAGTTGGCAATGAACGGACCAATTGGGATGCGACGATCACCAATATCGGCCAATATGGCAAGCTGATCGCGGCCAACCCCGATCTTTTCAGCCTCGCGCGGCGCGCCGCCGACATCCGCGCCGCAAAAGCCGCCGGCAAAATTGCCATCGTGTTCGGCACCCAGGATACCGCGATGCTCGGCACCGATCTTGATCGGCTGGGCGTTCTCAACGGGCTCGGCGTTCGCATCGTGCAACTCACCTATAATCTGCGCAATGCCGCCGGTGACGGCGCGCTCGAACCCGCCAACGCCGGCCTGTCGAAGCTTGGCCATGCCACGATCGAACGCATCGAGGCCGAAAAACAGTTGCTCGATCTGTCGCACGGCGGCGCCCGCACCATCGCCGAGGCGATCGCCGCGGCCAAGCGCCCGCCGATCATCAGCCATACCGGCTGCCGCTCGCTCCACGACAATCCGCGCAACGTCTGGGACAGCGAATTGAAGGCGCTCGCCGACAAGGGCGGGGTTGTCGGCATTTACTGGATGCCGTTCCTCGTCGCCAACAGCCGGGCGATGGCGGCAGATCTGGTGCGGCACATGACCCACGCCGTCAATGTCTGCGGTGAAGACCATATCGGCATCGGCACCGACGGCGGCCTGTCGAAAACCATCATCGATGCCAAAGCCCGCGCGAATCAGGCCAAGTTCTTCAAGGACCGGTCAGCGCGCGGCATCGCAGCGCCGGGCGAAGGTGCCGATGTCTTCAACATCGTCGCCGACCTCGACAGCCAGCGTCGCTACCGCCTGCTGGCCGAAGCGCTCGACATGGCCGGCTGGCCGGCAAGCCGGATCGACAAGGTGCTGGGGGCGAACCTGTTGCGGCTATATGGCGATACTTGGGGGCAATAGGCGTTGGCGGGCCATTCCGTCGCCCGATCGCTCAGGGCGTGACCAGCGGGAAACCGGCGCGCGGCGGTTCGAACAGCGTCAGGAAGCGTTGCAAAGCGGCCGGATTGCCGGCGATGGTGATGGTGCCGGCCTTGAGCAGGTCGATCGCCTTGGCCTGGCCGCCGACCATGCCGACAAGCGCCAGCCGCGGCGCCGTCAGCGTGGCATCTGCGGCGATGTCGACGCCTTGTTCGTGGAGCATCACGCCATTGGCGATAGTGACGAAGTGGCGTTCCTGGGCATCGGGGATGACGAAGGCGATGGTGAACGGCGCCCCCAGGGCGCGTTCGGGCACCACCCGCACGCTCATCGTATCGAGCAGGCTGGCGACCTGCAGGTTGGCGCCGATGGTGTTGGCGGCGGGCTGCGGCGGCGGCTGGACGCCATCGCGCAACTCCTTCGCCCCCGACAGATAGAAATCCCGCCACGGTGACGCTTCGGCGCGGAACGCCAGTTGTTCGAAGCGCTGCGCCAGCGCTTCCCTGGCCTTGGCATTGCCCGGATCGGCGCGCACGACATGGCCGAGCAAGGTGGCCGCCCAGCGGTCTTCGCCCCTTTCCGCCGCTGCTTTGGCCAGCGCCATCACCTTCTTGGCGCCGCCCATCGCAGCGACGTAGCGCACCGCCGCATCATTGCGCGGCAGCGGATCGAGACTGACCGGATCGCCATCGAAGGCGCCGAGATAGCGTTGGTAGACCGCGCGCGCGTTGAATTTCAGCGAGCCGTAATTGGGCCGGTTGAACCAGGCCCGCGCCAGCGGCGGCGGCAGCGCGATGGCTTCGCCGATCTCGACCGCGTTGAGGCCGGAATTCATCAGCCGCACGCTTTCGTTATGGACATAGGCATAGGCCTGGGCATGCAGCAGCAGGTAGCGATCGATCTCGCCCGATCCCCAGCGCGGCCAGAAATGCGAGGTGAACACCACGTCCGATTTGCCGGCATAGCGCCGCCGCGCCTCGAGCAGATAATCCGCCCAGCCGCGGGCATCGCGCACCTGGGCGCCGCGCGGGGTGAGCAGGTTATGCATGGCGCCATTGGCGTTTTCGGCCATGCACAGCGCCTGCAGGTCGGGCAGGTAAAAATTCATTTCGGCGGGCGCTTCGGTGTTCGGCGTCAGCTGGAATTCGAAGCGCACGCCATCGATGGTGCGGGTGTCGCCGCTTTTGGTGATGCTGTCGTTGGGGGGCACCAGCGTGACGGTGCCGCGCGCCCGCGTCGGCCCCAGCCCCGACGAGACATGGCCGGTCACCCCGCGCGGCACCAGCCAGCCGAACATGTAATCGGCGCGCCGCGTCATCGCCGGGCCGGCAATGACATTTTCCGAAATCGCCTCGGCCATCAGATTGGCCGGCGCGATGACCGGGACCTTGCCCGATGCGGCATCGGCCATCGACACCACCCCGGCCGAGCCGCCGAAATGATCGCCATGGCTGTGGGTGTAGATGACCCCGGTAACCGGACGCTTGCCGAGCTTGTCATTGACCAGCGCCAGCGCGGCGGCGGCGATTTCGGCAGTGGTCAGCGGATCGACGATGATCCAGCCGGTGGCGCCGCGGATGATCGTCATGTTCGACAGATCGAAGCCGCGCACCTGCCAGATGCCATCGCGCACCTGAAAAAGGCCGTGCCGGGCCAGCAGGCTGGCGTTGCGCCACAGGCTGGGGTTGACCGTGGCCGGCGCCGGGCCCTTGAAAA
This sequence comes from Sphingomonadales bacterium, assembly GCA_038246995.1. Taxonomy (GTDB): domain Bacteria; phylum Pseudomonadota; class Alphaproteobacteria; order Sphingomonadales; family Sphingomonadaceae; genus Sandarakinorhabdus. Next base: position 15,422 of record JBBRVH010000042.1, on the reverse strand, counting down.
CAGCCTCCTCCGACAGATCACGGATGACGGCGCCGTTCCTGTCACGGATGATCGGATCGGAAAGCGTGCCGACAAAGCCGCGCGCGGCGAAATCGAAATCTTGGGCGTCGTCCCAGTCGAGCGTGGCCGCGAGCGCCGCATTGTCGGCAATCGTCGCCGGCGATGCTGTGGGCGGCGCAGCGGCAAGCGGCGCTGCAAGCAGGGCAAGGAGCGGCAGGACGGACTTGATCATGCTTCAGCCTAACCCTGTTTGTGGCAGAAACAATGTCGTTTCCGGCGCCATTCAGTGCCGGCGCAGGATCACCGACTGGCTGGCGGTGGCGAGCAAGGCTCCATCCTGGGCAAACAGATGCACCCGGCCATGGACGAACCCCTGCGACGCCGCATGGATGCGGATGTCGGCAAGCACCCATTCGGTCGCAGCTGCCTTGGCAAAACGGATGGTGTTATCAAGGCTGTTGCCCCCCGCGGCGCTGCCCATCGCGCTGCCGATTCCCGAGGGCAGGAAATCGGCGATCACCGCCAGCATGATGCGATCGACGCTTTGTGCCGGATCGGACGGCCGCACCCACAGGCGCGCGATGCCATCGACGCTTGGCCCGCCTTCGCTGCGCGCCGCGCCGAAGCGCCCGGCCGCAACGCGCTTTTCGAAGCTGGCGTTAAGGTCATCGGGGCGGCGCACCCAGTCATATTCCATGCGCGGGCAATCGGCCGGCGCCGCCACCTCGGGCATCGCCGCCCATTGCGCCTCGGGCTGCTCGGGCCGCGCGCCGAGCGCTGCATTGACGGTCAGGATCTCGGTATCGCCATTGCGGATGATGACCCGGCCCTGGCTGGTATATTTGCCCGATATCGGCACCAGCACCTCGATATCGAGCACCGCGTCGGGCCGGGCATAGGACAGATATTGCGCCGCCGCCCATACCGTCGGCCGCCCGGTGGCGGTTTCGATCGCCGCCAGCCCGGTGGCGAGGCCGGCGCCGCCGAACATGAACAGGCTGTCGGGATGGCCGACACAGATCTGCGGTGTCACCCGCAGCTGGAAGCGCAAGGGGTCGGCGGTCGGTTGCAGGGCAATAAGGGTCATGATGCTTCGATGAAGGCGCGGATGCGCGCGGTAAAGCCGGGATCGGCGAGCCTGGAAATCGGTGCCGGCGCCGTGCCGCTATCGGCGAGCAGCGCGGTGGCGCGCGCCTGCAAGTCGGCCACATCGGCGGCGACATGCAGCCCGGGGCGCGCGCCGATGCTGGCGGCGGTGGCGAGCTGGTGATCGGTGTTATGTTCACCCTGCGCCATCAACCGCGGCAGCATCAGCAGCGGCTTGCCCGCTTCGATCGCCGAAATGATCGATCCCATGCCGGCATGGGCGACGAACAACCGGGCCGTTGCCACCCGTTCACGATATTCGGCGACCGGCATCAGCCGCACGAAACGCGCGTGGCGGGGTTCATATCGGCCACGGCCGATCTGGATTTCGACGGGCACATCGGGGTGCGCCGCGGCCCATTCGTCCATCGCCTGCACCAACCGATCGAAGGGCATCATCGATCCGACCGAAACGAAAACGCCCCCGGGAACGGACGTCACAACACGCTGCCCCAATGGTCGACGCCGGGGGCGGCAAGTTGCGGCCATTGCGTGACGACCTGGCTCGCCAGCTTGCCGGCGTGGCGGCCCGATCCCGACAGGATTTCGGAATTGGCGATGCTGTCCACCCAGAGCGTCCGCACCCCGAACGGCTTGACCAGCGCCAGCGCCAGCAACGGCGGAAGGGCGCCGGTGGTGATGATGACCTGCGGACGCACCTTCAACAGGATGACGCCCACGTCCCACAGCGTCAGCGGCAAGCGCCACCAATCCGCCCGGCTGACATCGCGAAAGGTCAGCAGCGGGGCCGGCGCGACATCGACCGCGGACGCGGCATGAACGGTCGCATAGGTGACGTCATGGCCTTCCCAGGCGGCGCGCAGGCGCAGCAGCTGGACGAAATGTCCGCCGCCCGATGCAATCGCGAGAATGCGTTTGTTTCCGGTCACATCGCTCCGCCAACCTGTGTCGGGCTCTAGTCCCGACGCAGGCGCAGCCTGTCAAGCGGCGATCTGGGCCAACCCGGTCATCGCCTGCATGGCGAGGCTGTAGCTGTGCTTGCGGCTGGCATGATCATGCAGGATGTTGACCAGCATCACTTCATCGGCGCCATATTCCCCCGCCGCCGCGATCAGTCCGGCACGGACGGTTTCGGGGCTGCCCGCCACCACCCGGCGGCCGGCGCGCGGCGCCGAAATCTCGGGCCGGTCGGCCAGCCAGCGCTGCGCGGTATCGGGATCGGGCACTGCAATCGAGCGGCCCATCAGCAGATGCGCGAACATCATCCGCGATGGCGCCGCCAGCCGCTGCGCCTCGGCATCGGTTTCGGCGACGACGGTCCAGACCGCGATCATCACCCGGGGCGTGTTACCCGGCCGGCGCGGGCGGAAGCGCGTGCGATAATCGGCGGCGACCCCGGCGCCGGTCGCACTGATGAAATCGGCAAAGCAATAGGGCAGCCCCAGGTCACCTGCAAAACCGGCACTGTCGGGCGACGAGCCGAGCACCCAGGCTTCGGGCGCGTACGGCAGGCCGGGCAGCGTGCGGGCATAGGGCGCAAAGGGATGATCGGCGGGCAGCGTGTCTTCGAGATAGCCGATCAGTTCGGCGAGCTGGTTCGGAAAATCATTGGGCGGATATTGCCGGCGGTCGCGCTGCAGCGCCACCGAGGTGCGCTGGTCGCTGCCCGGCGCGCGGCCGAGCCCGAGGTCGATGCGGTCGGGATGCAGGCCGGCGAGCAGGCTGAACTGTTCGGCGACCTTCAGCGGCGAATAATGCGGCAGCATCACCCCGCCCGAGCCGATCCGCATTCGTTTCGTGGCGGCGGCAACCGCTGCAATCAGGATTTCGGGCGCCGACCCGGCCAGCGCCGGCGAGGCATGATGTTCGGCGAGCCAATAACGGTGATAGCCGAGCGCTTCGCAATGCCGGGCGAGATCGATGCTGTTGGCCAGCGCCGACGCCGGGGTTGCCCCGGCGGCGATCGGCGTCTGGTCGAGGACCGACAGGATCACCAGCTCACCCCCAGCCGCTTGCGCGCCGGTCGTTGCGGCAGCTCCGCCAGGATCGCGCGGCGCTCGGCCTCGCTCGCCAGCGGCCAGCGGGTGATTTCATCGACGGTACGGCGACAGCCTTCGCAAAAGCCCGAGCGCCGTTCGATGCGGCAGACGTTGATGCAGGGGGAGGTAGCGATGGTTTCCGGGGTCATTTCTGTCGTGCCGCCTTGATGACGAGATAGAGCAGCAACCCGACCGGCCCGGCAAGCAGGGTCAGCGCCAGGCAGCCGAGCAAAAGCCAGTGCGGCACGCGCGACGCCGGGGCGTTCTCCGCCTCCCACGCGCCGGTGAACAGGTCGAAGGCCAGGTAATGCACCCAGCCCGCCAGCAGCGCCTGCGGACTGCCGAGCAGGACCCGCACCCCGGCAAGCGAGTTGAAACTGGCACCTTCGGGCATGCCGCCGCCGCTGATCAGCCCGGTGACGAGGAACGCCGCATAGGCGCCGCACAGGATCGCCGCGATCAGCCGCGCGACAAACACCATGGCGCCGCGCTGCACCGGCGCCAGTGCCAGCGCCAGCCAGCCGGCCAGTGCCGCCGCACTGGCGAGCGAAAAGAGCTTTTCGAGGGGCATCATCGGCACGCTGGCCGCAGCAGCGCGTTGCGTCAAGCCGTGCCCAGCCTCTATGGACGAGTGCAACACGGGGAATTTCGATCTTGGCCGCACACGAAACCGACATCGTCATCATCGGCGGCGGCCATAACGGCCTGGTTTGCGCCGCCTATCTCGCCGCCGCCGGCTTGCAGGTGACCGTGCTCGAACGCCGCGGCGTGACCGGCGGAGCAGCGGTTACCGAGGAATTTCACCCAGGGTTCCGCAATTCGGTGGCGAGCTACACCGTCTCCCTGCTCAACCCGCGGGTCATCGCCGATCTCGAACTGGCCAGACACGGCCTGCGCATCGTCAATCGCCCCTATTCCAACTTCCTGCCCAGCGCCGATGGCCGCTATTTGTTGACCGGCGGCGGCGGCACCGAAGCCGAAGTCGCCAAATTTTCGGCAAAGGATGCCGCCGCCTTGCCGGCCTATGAAGCGCAGCTCGAAACCATTGCCGACCTGCTGCGCGACCTGGTTCTCGAGGCGCCGCCCAACCTGACCAGCGGCGGCTGGCGCGACGCGATCCCCGAACTGCTCGGCGCGGCGCGACTCGGCAACCGGCTGCGGCGGCTGACAATGGACGAACGCCGGGTGCTGCTCGAACTGTTCGCGACCTCGGCGGGTGAATTTCTCGATGGCTGGTTCACGTCGGACCCGATCAAGGCGGTGCTCGGCTTCGATGGCATCGTCGGCAATTACGCTTCGCCCTATGCCGCGGGCTCGGCCTATGTGCTGCTCCACCATGTCTTTGGCGAGGTGAATGGCGTCAAGGGCGCCTGGGGCCATGCCATCGGCGGGATGGGGGCGATCACCGAGGCGATGACCCGGGCGTGCGAAGCGCGCGGCGTGCGCATCCGCACCGATTGCGCCGTGGCGCAAGTGCTCGTCGAAGGCGGCCGCGCCTGTGGGGTCGTGACGGCAACGGGTGATACCATCCGGGCCAGGCGCGTCGTTTCGAACATCCACCCGCGGCTGCTGTTCGAAAAGCTGATCGATCCGGCGCATCTCGCGGCCGATTTCCGCGCCCGGATGAAGCGCTACAAATCGGGATCGGGCACCTTCCGCATGAATGTCGCGCTGTCGGCGCTGCCCGACTTTACCTGCCTGCCCGGGGCGGGGGCGCATCTGTCGGCCGGGATCATCCTGGCGCCGACGCTCGGCTATATGGAAACGGCGTGGATCGATGCGCGCCAGACCGGCTGGTCCAAAGCACCGATCGTCGAGATGCTGATCCCCTCGACGCTCGATGACAGTCTTGCCCCGGCCGGGCAGCATGTCGCCAGCCTGTTCTGCCAGCATGTCGCCCCCGAACTGCCCGGCGGCGCTTCGTGGGACGATCACCGCGAAACCGTTGCCGACCTGATGATCGCGACGGTCGATGCAGCGGCGCCGGGCTTTGCCGATTCGGTGCTCGGCCGCCAGATCAAGTCCCCGCTCGATCTGGAACGTGATTTCGGGCTCGTCGGCGGCGATATCTTTCATGGCAAGCTGACACTCGACCAATTGTTCTCGGCACGGCCCATGCTCGGCCATGGCGATTACCGTGCTCCCATCGCCGGGCTCTACATGTGCGGCGCCGGCACCCACCCCGGCGGCGGCGTGACAGGGGCCCCGGGTCATAATGCCGCGCGGGCAATTCTGCATGATGTCAGGCGGCGGCGCTGAATTTGTTAGTTAACCTTGCATAGCGTCGGCCGTTGCGTCACTTTGATTGCTGGGGACGTATCTTGAGATACGCGGGGGAATGAAGAATAGATTGATGCTGATCGCACAGGTCACCGATATCCATCTGGGATTTCAGCCGGACGACCCGGCTGAACTCAACCGCAAGCGATTCGACGATGTCGTCGCCTCGTTGCTGGCGCTCGATCCCCGTCCCGATGTGCTGCTGGCGACCGGCGACCTTACCGAGCATGGCACGGTCGCTTCCTATCGCGTTTTCAAGAAGATCTGCGATGCCCTGCCCTTCCCGGTCCTGCCGGCGATGGGCAATCACGACAACCGCGCCAATTTCCGCACCGTGTTCACCGAAGCGCCGAGCGTCGAGGGCTTTTTGCAATATGCCCATGATGCAGGGCCGGTCCGCGTCGTGGTGCTCGACACGCTCGACGAAGGCCATCATGGCGGCGCTTTCGATGCGACGCGCGCCGCCTGGCTCGATGCAACGCTGCTGGCATCCGACAAGCCGACGGTCGTCGTCCTCCACCACCCGCCCATCGAAACCGGCAATGGCTGGATGACCGAGGATCTGGATGCGCCCTGGGTACAGCGGCTCGAAGCGGTGATCAGCCGCCACCACCATGTCATCCGCATCGTCACCGGCCATCTGCACCGCGCCATCGTTACCAGTTGGGCCGGCACGACGCTGGCGGTCTGCCCGTCATCCGGCCCGCAGGTGGCGATCGATTTTCGCGAGATCGACCCCGAACACCCCGATGGCCGCGACATGATCGTCGCCGAACCACCGGGCTTTGCCCTCCACTACTGGACCGGGCGCGACCTGCTCACGCATTTCGCCAATGGCGGCGACCATCCGGTGCTGGCGCGTTACAATGCCCGGATGCAGCCGACGGTGCGCCACATCCTTGCCGAACGCATCGGCACCAGTTGGGGGCATGGCTGAGGCCGGGTCGAGACCGCAGCCTCAGACCCGCATCGGCATCAGCACATACAGCGCCCGCGAATCATCGCTCTCCCGAATCAGCGTCGGCGCTGCGGCATCGGCGAGATGGACATCGACCTGGTCGCTGCCGACCTGGCCCAGGATATCGAGCAGATAGCGATAGTTGAAACCGACTTCGAATTCGGGTGACGAATATTCGGCCGGCACTTCTTCCGCCGCGGTGCCGTTTTCGGGGCTGGTCACCGACAGCGTGACCTTGTCACGGCCCAGCGCCAGCTTGACGGCGCGGGTTTTTTCGGTGGTCGCGATCGCGGCAACACGGTCGACGCCTTCCGACAGGCTGCGCGTGTCGATCTTGAGGATCCGGTCGTTCGCCGTCGGGATGACGCGGCTGTAATCGGGGAAAGTGCCGTCGATCAGCTTCGAGGTCAGCGTCGCTTCGGGCGAGAAGCGGAAACGGATCTTCGACGTCGACAGCGATATTTCGATCAGCGCATCATCGGCATATTCATCGAGCAGCTTGCGCACTTCGGCGACGCATTTGCGCGGCACGATCACGCCCGGCATGGTCGCGGCGCCTTCGGGCAGGTCGAGTTCGATGCGGGCAAGGCGATGGCCATCGGTGGCGACGGCACGCAGCTTGGGCGACGCGCCTTCGACGGCATGGATGTAGATGCCGTTGAGATAATAGCGCGTTTCCTCGGTCGAGATCGCAAAGCGCGTGCTGTCGATCAGTTCGCGCAGATCCTTGGCGGGCAGCGAGAATACCGTCGGCAATTCGGTTTCGGCGATAACCGGGAAATCGTCGCGCTTGAGCGTGGCGAGGCTGAAGCGCGAGCGGTTGGCAACGACGGTCATCTTGTCCCCGGCGACGGCGAGTTCGACCTGGCTGCCTTCGGACAATTTGCGCACGATATCGAACAGCGTGTGCGCGCTGACGGTGGTGGCGCCGTTGATGTCGATCACCGCCGGAATGGTTTCGACGACCTGGAGATCGAGATCGGTCGCCATCAGGCGCAAGCCATCGCTGCGCGCCTCGATGAGCACGTTCGACAGGATCGGGATGGTATTGCGGCGTTCCACCACCGACTGGATGTGCGCCAGGCATTTCAGCAGCGTCGCGCGTTCGACCGTCGCCTTCATTTACAATCCTTGTGTGCCCAATAGCCGGGTTTATCCGGGGGACTATAGCGTGCCCAGCGCCGTGCGGTAGTGGCGAAGTTGAACCAAACTGATACAGCGGCGGCAATTGCGGCCGCCGCCGCGAAAGGGGATCACCGATGGACATCATTCTCGCCCGCCATGCCGAAACCGTGTTCAACGCCGCAGCGCGCATGCAGGGCCATATGGCGCACACGCCGCTGACGCGGGCCGGCATTGCCCAGGCCGAAGCCATGGGCGCGGCGCTGGCGGCGGCCGGCACGGCGGCGGGACGCGACCTGTGGGTATCACCCTCGGGCCGCACCCAGCAGACCGCGGCGATCGTCGGCGAACATCTGGGGCGCAATTTCTTCGACTGGCGGCAGGACAAGCGCCTGCTCGAGATCGATGTCGGCGATTGGGAAGGGCGTTATTACGCCGATATCGTTGCCGAAGCCGGGCCGATCGTCGATGCAACCCGCCGGCTGTTCGCGGTGCCGCCGCCGGGGGGAGAATGGTTCCCGGCGATTGCCGAGCGCCTGGCCGACTGGCTGGCCGGGCTTGATCCGGCGCGGCCGGTGCTGGCGATAAGCCATGGCATCACGGCGCGGGTGCTGCGCGGGCTGATCGTCGGGGGCGAGGATTGGCACGGCGTGCGGGTGGCGGCCGATGCGCCGCAGGGCACGGTGTTCCATATCCGCGACGGCGCCGAAAGCGTGCTGCACACCGGCACCGGGGTGCAGGGCGTGCGCGCCGCCTAAAACGTCCCCGGCACTTCGCGCTGGGCGATACCGGGCTGGTCGGGCACCAGCAGCACGCGGCGATCGCGCGGCACTTCGGCACCAGCGGCGCTGCGGGCATCGCTGCTGATCGGCGTGCAGGCCTTGCCGGCAAGAAAATCGAGCGCGGTGCGGGTCGAGGCTTCGGCCGGGCTGCCCATGGGCGCCGACAGCGCATCTTCGGCGCGGCAACTGGCGGCGACTTCGCCGGCGAGGCCGTTGAAATACTCACCGCGGCGTGCCGAATTCTGGGTGGCAAAGGCGACGATGCGCAGGCGATCGTCGCACGCCGCCTGATCGCGGGCGATCTGGCCGACGGGCTTGCCGAAGGTGTTGGCGCCGATCAACCCGCTCGCCGTGCCGAGATACGGCGTGAAGCTGTTGACGACCAGTTCGCTCGCCGACGCCGAGGCAGCGGTGCCGATGAAGGCAATCCGCAACGGCGCGATCGATTGCGCCTGGCGGTTGAAGAATTTCGTCGAATTATTCGATGATTTTTCGGGCCGGAAGGTCGTGAAGCTGTAGACATCGGACGCGAGGCGGTTGTCCCCCATCAGGTCGCCCATCAATTCGGCGATCGAAACCAGCCCGCCGCCATTGTAGCGGAAATCGACGATGATTTCGCGGATGCCCTGCGCCTTGAAGGTGGCAAAGGCATCGCGCAATTGCGGATCGGCGGTCGAGATGAAGGTGCGCAGGTTGACATAGCCGACGCGCTTGCCGCCATCGTCGATGATGCGGGCGCCGAAACGCGGGCTGACCGGCTGGATGGCGAAATCCGCCTTGGTCATGCTGACGACGCGCGTGCCGCCGGTATCGGTGATACGCACCGTGCGGGTCACGCCGGCGGTCGACGGGCCGAAAGCGGTGCTGATGCCCCCCGAGCCTTCGGCGGCGATGATCGCATCGACGCTGCGCAGATCGGCCGCCGAGGTGCCGATGGCGAGAATTTCGGTGCCGCGATCGAGCCCGGCAGCAAAGGCCGGCGCGTTTTCATAGGCATCGACGACGAACACCCGGCGCGCCACGCTATCGGTTTGCAGGCGGATGCCAAAGGCTGCGGTCTGGCCCGAATTGATGAAGGCGTTTTCTTCGGCGATCGAGGTGATGAAGGTGAAGAACCGGTCGCGCCCCTGCGCCCGCGCCGTAGCGGTCAGGGCGTCGATATAGGTTGTCACGCTGGAGAAGCCGGCCGGATCGAGCGTTGCCGGCAAGGTTTCGGGGAACAGGTAGAATTCGCGCAGTTGCGCCGCTGCCCAATCCTGGCGCGAGCGCAACGAGCAGGTGCCGCCGGTACTGGGGGTCGGGGTCGGCGATGGCGTGACGCCACTGGTTGGCGGCGCACTGCCACCGCCGCCGCAGGCCGACAGCAGCAACGACAGGGTGACAAGGACAGTAACAAGCGGCGCCCGGCGGCGCGGCACTTTTGCTGTCTGCACGGTGATCAGCCCTTGGCCCCGGGTTTGGCCTTCGGCTGGGCTGTTGGCGCCTTCGCTGCTGGCGCCTTCGCTGCTGGCGCCTTCGCTGCTGGCGCCTTGGCAACCGGTGCTGCCAACGGCAGGTCCAGCGCGGCGGGCGGCGGTGCCAGCGCGGCGGCCGGAATCGGCGAGGCCGGGGCCGGCGGCGGCACCTTGTCGGCGGCGATCGACGCCTTGACGATGCGCGACGGGTTTTCCGGCGGCTCGCCCTTGGCAATGGCATCGACGAATTCCATGCCGCTGATCACCCGGCCCCACACGGTATAGGTGCGATCGAGCTTCAACACCGGCTGGAAGACGATGAAGAACTGGCTGTTGGCCGAATCAAGGCCCTGCGCCCGCGCCATCGACACCGCGCCGCGGACATGCGGCAGGTCGTTGAATTCGGCAGCAAGATCGGGGAGTTTCGAGCCGCCCTGACCGGTACCGGTCGGATCACCGCCCTGCGCCATGAAGCCTTCGATGACGCGGTGGAAGACCGTGCCGTCGTAAAAGCCTTCGCGCGCCAGTGCCTTGATGCGTTCGATATGCTTGGGCGCTGCATCGGGGCGCATGACGATCCTGACCCGGCCGCCGGTCGACAGGTCGAGCACCAGCACATTTTCATCCTCGATGGTCGCCAGCGATCCTGGCAGTGTCGGCGCCGGGCCCATCTTGGGCAGCACCGGCGGCGCCTTCAGGTCGGCCTTGGATGGCGCGCCCTGCGCATGCACCCCGCCCGACAGGCCGAGCGCTGCGATGGCAACAAACGCAAAACGCGACAGATATGACATCATGATCCTCTGCGACCGCTTTCGGCCACCCTGGCGACAACGTCCGCGGCGACCCGCGGCGTGACGAATTTGCGGATATCTCCCCCGTAAACCGCGATTTCCTTGACCAGCTTCGATGCGATCGGTTGCAACGCCACATCGGCCATCAGGAAAACCTGTTCGATATCGTCATTGAGCGCGCGGTTCATGCCGGTCATCTGGAATTCATATTCGAAATCACCGGCACCGCGCAGCCCGCGCACGATCACGGTGGCGCCCAGTCGTTCGGCAAAGGTCATCAGCAATTCATCGAATTCGACAACGTCGACGCCGGCAATGCCCTCGCATTCGCGCTCCACCTGGCCTTTGCGTTCGGCAAGGGTGAACATCGGCGATTTCGACGGGTTGGTCGCCACGCCGATGACCAGCCGGTCGACCAGCCGCGCCCCGCGCCGGATGATATCCATGTGCCCGAGCGTGAGCGGATCGAAGGTACCGGGATAGACGCCGATGCGCATGCGGTCCTCCTAGCGATCGCGTTCGATGGCGAAGCGCGCAATGGCGCGCAACAGGTCGGCTTCCTCGCCAAAGCCATGCAAGTGCGCGATGGCCTGGTCGATCAGCATCGTCGCCTGGGTACGCGCCTGTTCGACGCCCATCAGCGACACGAACGTTGCCTTGCCGGCCGCGGCATCCTTGCCCACGGCCTTGCCGGCGGCTTCGGCCGAGCCTTCGACATCGAGCAGATCATCGGCGATCTGGAAAGCCAGCCCGAGATCGCGGGCATAGCCGCGCAGCGGCGTGCGCTGCGCCTCGGGCACACGGCCCATGATCGCCCCGGCTTCGAGGCAGAAACCGATCAGCGCGCCGGTCTTGAGCGCCTGCAGGCGGGTGACGCCGTTGAGATCGTAAAGCTCGTGTTCGGCTACCAGATCCATCATCTGGCCACCGCCCATGCCCGACGGGCCCGATGCAACCGCCAGTTCGGTGACGAGCTCGCACCGCGCGAACGGGTCCTCGTGCGTTGCCGGGTCGGCCAGGATTTCAAAGGCCAGGGCGTGCAGGCAATCACCGGCCAGCACCGCGGTCGCTTCGTTGAAGGCCTTGTGCACCGTCGGCTTGCCGCGGCGCATGTCATCATCGTCCATGCACGGCATGTCGTCGTGGATGAGGCTGTAGACATGGATGCATTCGATGGCGAGCGCCACCCGGAGCGCCCGTTCGCGATCGACATTGAACAGATCGCACGCCGCGACCACGAGCAACGGCCGCATGCGCTTGCCGCCGCCGATGGCGGCGTGGCGCATGGCGTTGAACAATTGCGCCCGGCTGTCGTCCGGCACCGGCAACAGCCGGTCGAATCGCTGATCCATGGCCTTGCCGATGGCATCGAGCGCGGGTTTCAGGCTGGTCGATGACACGTGCACGGCGGCGGCTTTCTGGGTCATTCCGGGCGGCTGGCGGGCGCCGCGGCGGGGTCAAAGGGGCGGGTGCCGATCGCATCACCGGCGTCGTTCTGCTGGATCGCTTCGATCCGTGCCGTGGCATCGGCGAGCTTCTTTTCGCAATGCGCCTTCAGCGCCTGGCCCTGGGTGTAGAGATCGATCGAATCTTCAAGGCTCGCTTCACCGCTTTCAAGGCGGTGGACGATGGTTTCGAGCTGCTTCAGCGCCGCTTCGAAACTCAGTTGCGCAGGGTCGATGCTATCCATGCCGCGTGTTTGAACGGGCGCGCCGACAGGGTCAAGCCGGGAGGCGGCAACTCCATCGCGTGACGCGCCGAACCGGACGCGCTAGCCTGTCGGCAAAAGCTTGGGAGAGTGCCATGAATGCCGCCGTCATCGCTGCGAATGCCGCCGTTATCGCTGCCAATGCTGCCATTGCCGCCGCCACGGCGGACGCGAAAAATGCCGCTGCCTGCCAGCCCACACCCGCCACCGCCGCGGTGCTGCGCGCCCGCGGCACGCCCTATGCGCTGGAGGCGGTGACGCTGGCAGCGCCGGGGCCGGGGCAAGTGCTCGTCGAGATTCGCGCCTGCGGCATCTGTCATACCGATGTCGGGGTGCAGAATTACGAACAGGGGCTGCCGCTGCCGCAGGTGCTCGGCCATGAAGGCGCCGGTGTCGTGCTCGCGGTCGGCGAGGGCGTCAGCAACGTCGAACGCGGCGATCATGTCGTGCTCAGCTATGCCAGTTGTGGCCATTGCGGCAATTGCGCCGATGATCACCCGCAATATTGCAGCCAGTTCATGGCGCTCAACTATGGCGGCGTGCTGTCGGACGGCCGGGTGCCGATGCAGGGCGCCGACGGCGCGGTCTATGGCGGCTTTTTCGGGCAATCGAGCTTTGCCACCCACGCCATCGCCTATGCCCGCAACACCGTGAAGATCCCGGCCGATCTCGATTTTGCCCTGGCGGCGCCCTTTGGCTGCGGCATGCAGACCGGCGCCGGCACTGTCTACAACAGCCTGGCGCCCAAGGCCGGGCAATCGCTCGCGGTGTTCGGCACCGGCAGTGTCGGGCTGGCCGCGCTGATGGCGGCGGTCGACAGCGGCTGCAGCCCGGTCATCGCGGTCGATATCAACCAGGATCGCATCGACCTCGCGATGCAATTGGGCGCCGGCCATGGCATCCTGTCGGACCCGGCGCACCTGGCCGCCGATCTGCGCGCCATCCTGCCGAACGGTGTCGATTTCATCGTCGATACCACCGGCATCGCCGCGATCATCCGCGCCGGCACCGAAGCCTTGGCGACGCGCGGGCAACTGGCGGTGCTCGCCGTGACGCCGCCCGGCACCGAAGTCAGCATCAATCCCAATCTGCTGCTCGGCGGCAAGGCAATTCGCGGTGCGGTCGAAGGCGATGCCGACCCGCAGCTCTTCATCCCCGAGCTCATCGAGCGCCACCGTGCCGGGCGCTTCCCGCACGACCGGCTGGTCACCACCTATCCCTTCAGCGCGATCAACGAGGCCGTCGCCGACATGCGCGCCGGCAAGGTGGTGAAACCGGTGCTGGTAATGGATTGAACGCAGCGGGCGATTTCCTGCTAGGGCCGCGCCATGATCAAGGATGCCGACACGCCGCTGCCCGCCGCCCCGCCCGCCGGTGCGGCGGCCGACTGGACGATCGACCAGCGCTGGGCGGACTATACGCCCGCCGAGCACGCCACCTGGGACCGGCTGTTTGCCCGCCAGGTCGCGATGCTGCAGGACCGCGCGGCGCCGGAATTTCTGGCCGGGGTCGATGTCCTCAAGATGTCGCGCCCGGGCATTCCCGATTTTGCCGAGCTGTCGGCGCGGCTGCAGGGCCTGACCGGCTGGCAGGTCGTGGCGGTGCCCGGGCTGGTGCCCGATGATGTGTTCTTCGGGCATCTTGCCGAGCGGCGCTTTGTTTCGGGGCGCTTCATCCGCACGCCGGAACAGCTTGATTATCTCCAGGAACCCGATGTCTTTCACGATGTCTTCGGCCATGTGCCGTTGCTCGCCAACCCGGTGTTCGCCGATTACATGCAGGCCTATGGCAAGGGCGGCCTGCGCGCCGCGGGGGCCGGCGCGATCGCGAAACTGTCGCGGCTGTATTGGTACACGGTCGAATTCGGGCTGGTGCGCAGCGGCGATGCCTTGAAGCTTTATGGCGCCGGCATTGTTTCCTCGCACGGCGAATCGGTGTTCGCGCTCGATGACCCGAGCCCCGACCGGCTGGGGTTCGACATGCTGCGGCTGATGCGCACCGAATATCGCATCGACGATTACCAGCAGAATTATTTTGTCATCGACAGTTTCGAGGACCTGCTGCGCCAGACCCAGGAAACCGATTTCAGGCCGCTTTATGCAGCGCTCGACACGCTGCCCGATATCGCCATCGGCACGATCCTGCCGACCGATCGCGTTTATAACCGCGGCACCCAGGCCCGGCGCTGACCCCGAACCCCAAGGAAGTGACGCCACGATGACGACTTCCCATGGCCTGGTATTGCGCTTTCGCAGCCCCGACCGGCCCGGCATCCTCGCCACCGTGGCGCCGCTCGTCGCCGGCCATGGCTGCGATATCCGCGCGGCGCAAAGCTATGGCGACCCCGCCACCGGCATCTTCTTTGTCCGCATGGAGCTGCAATCGCCGCTGCCTGCCCCGGCGCTGGCCGCCGCCATCGCGCCGGTGCTGGACGACTGGACGCTCGATTGGGGGGTGCACGACCTGGCGCAGCGACCGCGCTTGCTGATCGCGGTATCGAAGTTCGGCCATTGCCTCACCGATCTCATCCACAAGGCGCAGATCGGCTCGCTACCCGTCGATATCGTCGGCGTCGTATCGAACCATGACGTGATGCGCGCCACCACCGAATGGCACGGCCTGCCCTTTCACCGCTTGCCCGCCGGCAGCGACAAGCCGGCGCTGGAGGCAGCGTTCGACCAGGTCATCGCCGAAACCGGTGCCGAAGTGATCGTCCTTGCCCGCTACATGCAGATATTGTCGGACGATTTTTCGCGGCGGCTGGCCGGGCGCTGCATCAACATCCACCACAGCTTCCTGCCCAGCTTCAAGGGTGCCCGCCCCTATCATCAGGCGCACGCCCGCGGGGTCAAGATCATCGGCGCGACGGCGCATTATGTCACCGCCGATCTCGATGAAGGGCCGATCATCGAACAGGATGTCCGCCGCGTCGACCATGCGGTGACGCCGGAGGAAATGGTCGCGATCGGCCGCGAAGTCGAAGCCTCGGTGCTCGCCCGTGCCGTGCGCTGGCACGCCGAGCACCGGGTCTTTGCCAATGGCAACAAGACGGTGGTGCTGAGCTGACTGAACTCCCTCCCCCTTGAGGGGAGGGCGAATCTCGACGCTAGCGGGGTGGGGGTTCGCGTGTGGCCACGGGCGCAACCCCCACCCCGCTCGGCTGGCGACGAGTCTCCCTCCC
>JBBRVH010000041.1:0-25265 GCA_038246995.1 Sphingomonadales bacterium | reverse complement strand
TGGCGACGCGGCTGTGGAAGACCGACAGATTGTCGATGGTGTAGCGCAGGCCGACGATACCGCGGAGACGATCGGCAAAGTTGATCGTGCCCTGACCAAACACGGCGACGTTATCGAACACCGAGCCAAAGGTCGCAGCGCCCGAGAAGGTCGACGTGGCCGGTGCACCGGCGCTGCCGCAGGGTACGAGTGCGATGACGGCGGGGGCCGGGTTGCAGCTGGTGACGGTGCGGGTGAACGTCCGCTCGCTTTCGGCGCGCGAATAGAAGGCGCCGACGACATAGCTGAAAAAATTGTCGGCAGGCGACGTCAGGCGCAGTTCCTGGCTGAAGGTGTTGCCGGTCTGCGGGCCATCATCATGCAACTGTACGATGCCAGCGACCGGCTGGCCGATCCAATCGCCATCGCGGATTTCCCGGTTCTTGTAGTTGCGATAAGCGGTAATCGACGTGACGGTCAGGTCGCCGAGTTCGGCATCCAGTTGCGCCGACAGGCCCCAGCTGGTTTCCTTCGTCTGGGTGATCAGGTTTTGGCGGATTGTGCGCGTCTGGTCGCCTGCAAGGTTGATGCCGGCCAGTGCCAGCGCGCCTACGCCTGTCGGCGTCGTGCCGATGACTTCGGCGCAGCAATCATCATCTGCCTTGCGCCAGTCGGCGATCACGGTCAGCTTGACGGTGCTGCTGATGTCGGCTTCGAGCAGGCCGCGCACGCCATAGCGTTCATAGCCGTTGACGCGGCGGTTCACATTCGGCGCGTCGTTGAAGATGTTGCCGTCATACTTGCCGTAGAAACCCGTGACACGGGTGCGGACATTGTCGCCGATCGGCAAATCGATGCCGCCGCGGACGCGATATTCGGTGCCATTGTCGAAGAAGATGCTGCCTTCGGCAAAGCCGCCGAGATCGGCGCCCGGGCGCTTCGACACGATGTTGACGACACCGGCCGACGAGTTCTTGCCGAACAACGTGCCCTGCGGGCCGCGCAGTACTTCGATGCGCTCGATATCGACGAGATCGGAAAAGGCTTCACCGGCGCGGGCGAGGACGACACCGTCGAGGACGGTCGATACCGAAGGCTCACCAGCGATCGAGAAGGTCGCGGTGCCGACGCCGCGCAGATAGAGCGACTGGTTGATCGTCGTGCCCGATTTGCGGAAATTGAGCGAGGGCACGAGATACTGCGCGCCTTCGAGGTTGAGCGAACCCTGGCGGGCAAGCGCATCGCCGCTGACGACCGAAACCGCGAGCGGCACGTCCTGGAGGCGTTCCGAACGCTTCTGCGCGGTGACGACGATTTCAAGGCTGTCCTCGGCGGCGGCAGCAGCGACAGGAGTCGCGGTCTGGGCGGCGAGCGGGGCGGCGGCGACTGCGAACAGCGCGGCGGTCCCGAGCAGGGTGGTACGGATCATGGTTGCTCCCAAGTTTGCGTGGCCCAAAAGACCATCGGTTGACCGGGATTTTCCCCAGTGTTGTTGCTGCGTGCAAGAGAACGCTTCTTCACGAGCGTCAAGATGGCCTTGGGCGAAGCGCGCAACTGTGTTGCGGCTATGCAACAGTTTTCAGCATTTTTGGCGTGTTTACAGGCCTAGTTCGCGCATTTCGACAACGCGATGCTCGCGCGCGCTGGTTTCGGCGGCCACCCCGATGGCGACGGCGCGCAGGCCATCGTCGGCGGTGACGATCACAGGGCCTTCACCGCGCACGGCCGCCGCGAAATGCTGGTGCTGGTAAAAGGTCGAGCCATGGTGCTGGCCGGCGGCGAGCGCGGTCGCATCGGTGTGGACCGTTTCGCGGCTGGCGCACTTGGGGTTCATGAAGCCGACGCGCGGGGAATGGACGAGTTCACCCGAGGGGATGAAGCAATCGAGCCGGGCCTGGTCCCCCGTCGCGGTGATTTCTTCCTGCTGTTCGGCGCCATCGGCGAACATGCACAGGTCGAGCATGGCGCGCACGCCGTTGGCGAAGTCCACGGTGGTGAAGCTGTTGTCGATGATGTCGGGCTTGTTGCCGCCGTAGCGTTCATCCTGGTGGTTGACGTCCATGGCGCCGGAACAAAACACCCGCACCGGCTCGGCGCCAACGATGTGGCGCATCAGATCGAAGAAATGGCAGCATTTTTCAACCATGGTGCCGCCGGTATTGGCCGAAAAGCGGTTCCAGTCGCCGACCTTGACGAGGAAGGGGAAGCGATGCTCGCGGATCGACAGCATCTGCAGGCGGCCGATGCGGCCGTCCCTGATTTGGCGGACATATTCGGTAACCGGCGGCATGAAGCGATATTCCATCGCGGTCCAGAACACCGGGCCATAGCCGGCGGCGGCATCGGCCACGGCGCGGGCATCGGCGATGGTCGTCGCCAGCGGTTTTTCGCACAGGATGTGGAGGTTGGCGGCCATCAGCGGGCGCAGCACCTCGGCATGGGTGAAATTGGGGGAGGCGATGACAACCGCATCGCACAGGCCCGACGCGGCGAGCGCTGCCGCATCGCCGAAGCGGGCGACATCATGGCCGACAGCGGCGGCGGCGCGATCGAGCGAGCTTGCCACCGGATCGGCGAGCGCGGTGACGACGGCGCCCGGGGTCAGCGCGAGGTTGGCGATATGTTCGATCGCCATCATGCCCGACCCGACAATGCCGTAACGGATGCTCTGGGGACTTTTCATTCAGGCGCGCTCCGGGCATGGGGGGCAGATGGATATCACCCTTTCCCCCGAACCCCGCCCGCTGGGCAAGTCTGACCTGATGGTCTCGCCGATGGCCTGGGGAATGTGGCGATTCGCCGGCAGCGACGTAGCGGCGGCGCAGGCGCGTGTCGAGGCGGCGCTGGCGGCGGGGATCAATTTCTTCGATACCGCCGATATCTATGGGCCGGACAATGACGAGCCTTTCGGCGCGTCGGAAGTGCTGCTCGGCAAGGTGTTCGCGGCATCGCCCGGGCTGCGCGACCGGATCGTGCTGGCATCGAAGGGCGGTATCCGCATGGGCGTGCCCTATGATTCGTCGCCGGCCTATCTGCGCGCAGCGATCGAGGCATCGCTGACCCGGCTGGGGGTCGAGCGGCTCGATTTGTGGCAGATTCACCGCCCCGACATGCTGGCGCATCCGGCCGAAACCGCCGCAACGCTCGATGCGCTGGTGGCGGAGGGCAAGATCGGCGCGGTCGGCGTATCGAACCACACGCCCGGGCAAACCGGCGCGCTGGCGAAATATCTGAAGGCCGGGGTGCTGACGACCCAGCCGGAGTTTTCGCCGCTGGCAACCGCACCGCTGTTCGATGGCACGCTCGATCGCGCCATGAAGCATGGCGTGGCGGTCATGGCCTGGTCGCCGCTCGGCCAGGGCCGGCTGGGGGATGGCGACCCGCGGCCCGGGCGGATGCAGGCGCAAGATGCGCGGGTGACGGCGACCAAGGCGGCGTTGCAGGCGCAGGGCGACAAATATGGCGTCGGCATTGCGGCGGCGGCCTATGCGTGGATCATGGCGCACCCGGCGGGGATCATCCCGATTGTCGGCACCCAGAATTTGGGCCGGATCGCCGAAAGCGCCGATGCCTATAAGGTCGAATGGACCCGCGCCGAATGGTATGGCGTGCTGGTCGCCTCGCTTGGGGAGAATTTGCCATGAGCGTTTCTGGTGTTGGCGCCTCCGGTCAAGCCTCCGGCGCGTGCGAAGTCAGCTGGTTTTCAGCGCTGTGCGACGATGATTACGAATTTCTGGGGCTCCCCGACCCGGCGCTGAAATCGAGCTGGGAGCATTGCCGCAACATCGTGCTCGCCGCCGAAAAGGGCGGGTTCGACAATGTGCTGCTGCCCTCGGGCTATGCGCTCGGCATCGACACGACGGTGTTCGCCGGCGCGATTGCGGCGCTGACCCGGCGCATCCGGCTGCTGATGGCGGTGCGGGTGGGCGAAACCTGGCCGCCGCAACTGGCGCGGCAGATCGCGACGCTCGACCGGATCGCAGAGGGTCGATTGACGGTCAACATCATCTCGTCGGATATGCCGGGGGAAACCATGGCGTCGGCACCGCGCTATGCCCGCACCGTCGAGGTCATGCAGATATTGAAGACCATTTTGAACGGTGAGCCGCTCGATCACCAGGGCGAGCATTACAAGCTGAAGCTCGATCCGCCGGGGGTGAAGACGGTTTCGGGCAAATGCCCGCCGCTCTATTTCGGCGGCCTGTCCGAAGATGCGCGTGAAGCCTCGGCCAAGGCGGCGGACGTCTATCTGATGTGGCCCGACACGATGCCGGCGGTAAAGGCGATCGTCGACGACATGACGGCGCGCGCGGCGAAACATGGCCGGACGCTGAAGTTCGGCTATCGCGTGCACGTGGTTGTGCGCGAAACCGAAAGCGCCGCGCGCGCGGCGGCCGACCGGCTGCTGTCGCATCTCGATGCCAAGACGGGCGATGAAATCCGCGCCAAATCGCTCGATGCCACCTCGGTCGGTGTCAAGCGCCAGGCCGAACTGCGCGATGCCGCCGCTGATGGCTATGTCGAGGACAATCTGTGGACCGGCATCGGCCGGGCGCGATCAGGCTGCGGCGCGGCGATTGTTGGCGATCCCGACCAGGTGCTCGCCAAGTTGCAGGCCTATCAGGCGCTGGGCATGGAGGCGTTCGTGCTGTCGGGATATCCGCACGCGGCGGAGGCCGATCTGTTCGCGCGGCATGTGCTGCCCAGGCTGAAGCACGGGCCGCTGGTGCTTTAAGCCGCGAGCCCCGTGCCGACCTCCCAGCCGCGACAGGCGAGGAGAATTGGTTTGGGCACTTTCTTCTCGCCGTTCGAATAATAGGCGACCATGCGGCGCGAGATGCCGAGCGCCTCGGCGGCCTTCGACAGCGACAGGCCATGCCGCAGCCGCCATTCGAGGAAACTGCGCACATCGGCGTTGCCCGTCGCCGACAGGGTTTCCAGCCACAGCATGTCGGCGCCGAGTTCGGCCCCCGATGGCCAGATGAGGCTATGCCCCCAATCGCCGATTTCGACCTTGGGAAAGTCCGTCTGGCTGGGCAGCGCGGCGCCAAGGTCGAGATCGACGCCGGTGCCATCCGACCAGGTCAGATGCATCGATGCCGGCCCGATGGGCGTGACACCGACAATGTGGCGCATCCGGTCTTGCTCGTTCATCCGTTCAACTCCTGCCAGGTCTGGATGAGCAATTCTTGGTTCGGCCGCGCCCAATCAAGTGCTTCTGCCATGATTGCGGCCGGCGCCATGCCAATGATCAGCTCGAATGAAGCGATGGCGACCGAGCAGCGAAAGTCGGCACCTTCGATATGGAAGTGCGGGATGCCATGGTCACGGCCGTAGACGGCTATCTTCCAGCGCGGTTAGCGATACAGCGTGACCATGCGACAATGTAGTGCAATGATTGCACTAGTGCAATGTGCTTGGATCGGTGGGGGCGGCGTTCCGCCATAGGCTCAATTCGCGCTGTTCCATGTTGCGGTCATTCGACGTGCGAGGCAGTGTCAGACGATGGAATTCGCTGCATTTTTGCTTGATGAACTGCCGTTGGCCGATGTGGATGCCGTTGTGTTCTACAAGCGCGACGAAATCACTGCTGACCTGATCTGCTGTGACGTTTCAGTCGCTGGCCGGCTATGGTTTTTCCACGAAGAAGCCCCCGTTTGGGCGGCCTTGGTCGCGCATCTGTCCAATCTGCCGGGTTTCCGTACCGATTGGTTTGCAGCGGTTGCCTGCCCGCCTTTCGCGACAAGCGAAACGATTGCCTTTGAACGCGGCGAGCCAGGACGACCTCGTCATCCCCGATAGGCGAGGATCGCGCGGGCCCTGCGGCGCAGATAGGCTGTGCTTTCGCGGCTGAGCTTGCCGCCGTCCTGTGCTTCCAGAACCAGCGCTTCGTCGCGCAGGGCGATGGCGCGGGCGAGTTTTGCCTGTCGCACCGCCGGCGATTCGCGCGGCGGCAGCGGGTCGCGGCCTTCGGTGCTGCTTTGCAGGGTGCTGTAGTTCGGCATGTTCATCATCGGCTGGTCGTTGATGAACGACTGCGCGCCGGCAACGGCGGGAGCGATGAGCAGGGCGGCGGCGAGCAACGGCTTCATGGCGGCATCCTTCGCAACAGATGCGCCGAGAATGTAAATTGACCGCACCGCCGGCGTCAACTGCGGCAATGGCGCGCCGACCGGCCTGCCAGCTAGCATTTCGGGCAAGTGGCGGGGAATTTCCGCCGCCCTAGAATAACGCTTGGACCAAGGAAACGGGGACCGACCATGCCACTGACACCCGAATTGCGGCGCGAAATGTATCGCCAGATGGTGCGCAGCCGCGCCTTCGATGATGCGATGATCGCGCTCTACTGGGTCGGCAAGACGCCGATCTTTGCCTTTGCCAATGGGCCGTTGCCGGGCGAATTGCATTGTTCGAACGGGGCGGAGCCGGTGGGGGCGGGCGTTTGCGCCGCGCTCGATGCCGACGACATGATCACCGCCGATCACCGGCCCCACCATGTCGCCATTGCGCGCGGGGTCGATTTGAACGCCATGACCGCCGAACTGCTCGGCAAGAAGACCGGGCTGAGCCAGGGCAAGGGCGGCCATATGCACATCTATGATACGCGCGTTAACTTTGCCTCGTCGGGGATCATCGCCGAGGGCATGGGGCCGGCGGCCGGCATGGCGCTGGCGCGGCGCCTGCAGAAACGCCCCGGTGTGGCGCTGACTTTTCTGGGCGATGGCGCCGCCAACCAGGGGGCGTTCCACGAAGTGCTCAACCTCGTCGGCGTCATGAAGCTGCCGTTCATCGCGGTGGTGCAGGACAATGAATGGGGCGTTTCGACGTCGAAGAAGGAATCGACCGCGGTGGCGCGCAATTCGGACAGGGCGAGTGCTTATGGCCTGGCCGGCGAATATGTCGATTCGAACGACCCTGACGACATCTATCTGGCCGCCGAGCGCGCGTTGGCGCTGGCGCGCAGCGGCGGTGGCGGCACGATTCTGGAACTGCGCACGGCGCGGCTGGCGGGGCATTTCATGGGCGACCAGCAGGCCTATATCCCCGAACAGATGAAGCAGACCGACCCCAACCCGGTCTATCGCGCCAAGCTGATCCGCGAAGGCGTGTTGAGCGAGGCCGAAGCCGCCGCCATCGATGCGGCGGCCAAGGCCGAAATCGCCGAAGCGGTGCGGCTGGCGCAGGAAGCGCCCTATCCCGACCCGTCCGAAGCTTATGATCATGTTTTTGCGGAGACCGTCGCATGAGTCGCATCCTGACCATGGCCCGCGCCGGCCGCGAGGCGCTCGATTGGGAGATGGAACGCCGCGACGAGATTTTCGTGCTGGGCGAAGATGTCTATAATTTTGGCGGTATCTTCGGCACTGCCGATGGTTTCGGCGCCAAATATGGCCCCGAACGCGTCATCAACACGCCGATTTCGGAAACCGGCTTCATCGGCATGGCGGCGGGCGCGGCGATGGCGGGGATGCACCCGGTCATCGATCTGGCGTACATCGATTTCATCGGCGTCTGCTACAATGTGCTGCTCAACACCGCGTCGAAAACCCATTACATGTCGGCGGGCCAGGTCAAGGTGCCGATGACGCTGATGATCGGCACCGGCGGTGGCTACAACAATGCCGCGCAGCATTCGCAATGCCTGCACGCCACCGTCGCGCATATCCCGGGGGTCAAGGTCGTTTATCCGTCGAACGCCTATGACGCCAAGGGCATGATGCATTCGGCGCTGCGTGACCCCAATTTCGTCATCTACCTGACGCACAAGGGCACCGCCGGGGTCGGCTGGATGGGCACGCCGCTGAAGACGACGCTCAGCGAAGTGCCCGAGGAGCCCTATACCGTGCCCTTCGGCAAGATCGCGATCACCCGCGAGGGCAGTGACGTGACGCTGATCGGGCTCGGCATGTCGGTGCACGAATGCCTGAAGGCCGCCGATGAACTGGCCAGGGACGGGATTTCGGCACAGGTCGTCGACTTGCGCAGCCTCGCGCCGCTCGATCGGGACGGTCTTTTTGCGGCGGTGAAGAAAACCGGGCGGATGGTGGTCACCGACGAGGATTATCTGTCCTATGGCGTGTCCGGCGAAGTCATCGCCTCGGTCGTCGAGCGCGATCCGACGGTGCTGCGTTCAGCGCCGGTGCGGATTTGCACGCCCGATATTCCAATACCCTTTGCCCGGTCGATGGAACAGGCGATCCTGCCGCTGGCCGCCCGCATCGCCGATGCTGCCCGAAAGATGGTTAAATGACCGAAGTCCGCGTACCGCTCGATCTGTGGGCCGAAGATGACAAGACCGGATCGATCGTCGTCTGGCTGTATCCCGATGGTGCCACCGTCAAGGAAGGCGCGCTGATTGCCGAGATACTGGTCGAAAAGACCACGCTCGAACTTTACGCGCCGGCGTCGGGAACGTTGAAGATCAATGTCGAACCCGAAGTGGTCATCGACAAGGGGCAACTCGTCGCCACGATAATGTGAACGGTCCGGTGTCCGGGCGGCTTGAATCGTGGCTGCCGAGCAGGCAGGAGAGGCGCTCCTCTGGCGGATCGGGTGCAGGTGAAACGAGCGGTACTGATCCTGGTGGCGGTGGTGCTGGCGCTCGGCGGCGCGCTGCTGGCGTTCCGGGCGCTTGATCCGGTCGGTTTCATCGATGCCAAGCGCGAAACGCGGGTGGCGCTGGGCCTGCCCAAGCTGTGGGTGCGCGATTACAATCTCGATACGCGCGGCGAAGCGGCGCTGGCCTGCCCCGCGGACGCGCTGGTGATCGTCACCGGCGGGCAATCCAACGCCGCCAATGCCTTGTCCGACCCGCTGCCGGGCGACCCGGCAGTGCCGGCGTTCATGGCGCTGGGCGGCAAATGCTATCGCCTGCGCGATCCGGTGCTCGGCGCGACGGCGACCGGTGGCAGCCTGTGGACGGCGATGGGTGCCGCGCTGCATCGCGCCAGTGGCCGGCCGGTGGTGTTCATCAACGGTGCCGTCGGCGGCACGCAATTGGGCGATTGGCTCGATGATCGTTCGGGTTATCGCCAGCATCTTGCCGCCGAAGTGGTGGCGGCGCGCCGGGCCGGGCTGGCGCCGGCCTATGTGTTCTGGGTGCAGGGCGAAACCGATGCCTTTGCGCTGGTCGATCCGGCGCTGTTCGTCGACCAGTTTCGCCGGCTGATCCCGCAGCTGGACACCGCGACCGGGCGCGTGCCCTGGCTGATCTACCGCAGCACGCGCTGCACCGAGCGGCGCGGCAATGGCCCGGCGATCGATGCCGCCGTGACCGCTTTTGCCACCACGTCCGACCGCACGATCCTGGGGCCCGATGCCTCGGCGCTTGGACCCGAAAAGCGCCGCGACGGATGCCATTTCAATGCCGCCGGCCGTGATGCGCTGGTCACCGAAACCCTGGCGATCATCGGCCCGCGGTTGCAGGCTCTGCCAGCAACGCCGCGATCCGGGGTGCCAGCCAGTCGCTGACCACCAGGGCGCCGGCATGGTTGAGGTGCGCCGCGTCCGAATAATATCGTGACTGATCCGAAATGAAGCTCGCGTCGAGCACCGGGCCGAAGCGTTCGTAAAAGCGGCGTTCCTGGATGATGTGCGGCCCGGTGTAATAGGGCAGGAACAAGAACGCGACCTTGCTGCCGTGCGCCGCCGCCGTTCGTGCCATGCGGGCGATGTTGGTGCGTTCGTCGCCGAATTCGAGATCGGCGAAATCGGGCCCGAGGATCGGCGGATTGACGCCCTTTTCATAGCGGCGAACGCCCTTGGCCAGCGTGGCGGCGGGCACCACCTTGTCGCGTTCGACAAAATCGCCGTCGCCGGTGGTGAAACTGACGGTCGTGTCATAGCCGGTGCCGGCATAGCGGGCGGGATCGAACTGCCGGGTCATGCCGAAGGTTTCGGGCGCGATGGCGCCGGCAACAAGGCGGAACTGGCGATAGGGAAAGGCGATGATGTTGCCGGGATATTTGATGTTGGCGAGATAGCCGGGATCAAGGATATCGGCGGTGGGGGCGAGATAGCGATAGGCAGGATGGCCGAAGCGGCCGGGCTTTTCGATGACGAGAATGATGATCAGCCGCGGCTTTTTGGCCGTCAGCATTTCCGTTTCGATGACCCGGTGCAGGTCGCGGCCATTTTCGGGCAGCGAGAAATTGGCCACGCCGGCGGGCACGCCGGCTGCCGCCAGCCGGGCTTGCAGGTGCGGCGCGCTGACTCCCGCCCCGGCGCGCGATGATCCGACAAAGACGACATCGATCGGTGCCGGATCGAAATGGATGCGTTCATAGATCCAGCGCGACCGATCGTAGATCGTGCCTTCGAGCAACTGGTAGCGCAGATAGGGGTCGGTTGGCAGCAACGGCGTCAGCATGGCGAGGCCGATCACCAGCGCCAGGATGGCAAGGACAGCGCGGCGGGCGGGGAAGGTGCGCATCGCTTGCCCCTAGAAGTTGAAATAGAGGAAGACGGCCTGCCCGCGCTCGATGATCGCGACCGAGAAGAACAGCAGGACGGCGATATAGGCGATCCCGGCAGCGGTCGGCCGCCAGCGCCACATGATGGCGGCGGGGGCTTCGTCCTTCCACAGCCGCCAGTTCACCGCGGGGCGGAAGCGGGTCATGATCTGCTGGGTATTGGGCATGACCGCAACGATGATCGCCGCGACCAGCATCATGGCATAAAGGATCGGCGGCATCTTGGCGGCGAAGGCGCCAGTGGCCGCGATGCCGCCAAGCCCGGCCATCCCCTTGAACACCGCAATGCCATCGGCGAGCGATTCGGCGCGGAAGAACATGTTGCCAAGGAAGACGCAGGCAAGCGTGAGGACATGATAGAAAATGCGTTCCGCCACGCCGATTTCGGCAAAGGCGCGCTTTTCCTTGCGGGCTTGGCGGCGCCGGCGCTTGCGGCGTTCGCGCCAGGCTTCGTTGACGCTGACGTAAAAGGCATTGAGCAGGCCATAGACGACAAAGCCCCAGCCGGCGCCGTGCCACACCCCCATGATGAAGAAGGTCAGGAACGACGGCACCGCGACCATGAAGAAAAAGCCGGTCCAGCCCGTCATGTCGCGACCGATGGCAAAACGGTTGAGCGGCAGCGACAGCGGCGTGAAGACATAGGTGACGATGAAACGCTGCAATGTCATGTGCCAGCGCCGCCAGTAATCGATGATCGAGGCGGCGCGCAGCGGCGAATGGAAGTTCAGCGGCAGCCGGATGCCGAACATGCGGGCCAGGCCGATCGCCATGTCGGAATAGCCCGAAAAATCGAAATAGAGTTGCAGCGTATAGGAAACCGCGATCGTCCAGCCGGTGACGAGATCGATCGAACCTGGCGCCGCGACGGCGGCGGCATAAAGCGGATTGTGGAACAGTGCGATCGAATCGGCGATGATGACCTTCTTGCCCAGCCCGAAGGCGAAAATCGCCAGCCCGACCAGCATGTTGCGCGCTTCGGGCCGGCCGAACAGCCGGTTGTGAAATTGCGGGATGACTTCGCGATAATGCGAGATCGGCCCCGCGATCAGTTGCGGAAAGAAAGAGGCGAACAGGCCGAATTCGATGAAACCGGTCTTGCGCGCCTCGCCGCGCGACGAATCGACGAGATAGGCGATTTTCTGGAAGGTGAAGAAGGAAATGCCCAGCGGCAGGATGATGCGCGCCACATTCCAGTCGCCCCCCGTGGCGAGATTGAGATTTTCGACAATGAAATTGGTGTATTTGAAATAGATCAGCATGCCCAGATCGACGCTGACGCCGAAATAGAGCAGCCAGCGCCGTCGCGCATCGCGGCCCGCGGCGCGATCACGCTGGATCTGGCCGCCGACAAGATAGTTGAAGGTGATGGTGAACAGCAGGATCCACAGGTCCTGCGGCCGCCAATAGGTGTAGAAGCCGAGCGACAGCACCGCCAGCGTCACCATCGCGGGGATGCGGCCGAAGCGCGCGACGCTGTAAAAGGCGATCAGCGCCAGCGGCAGAAAGCCGAAGATGAACTGATAGGAACTGAACAGCATCGCTCAGCGGGTCACTATCTCGGGGCGCCGGCGATCAGTGGGCATGGTCGTCGGCAGGGCAGCCGGTGAAGCGCATCGGCAGGTCGGGGGCGACATAATCGGCAAGCTCGAGCCGCCAGCGGCTGCTGCCATCCGCGCCGGCATCGGTCTGCGTGAAGCCGAGCTTGCCATAATGGTCGGCGACCATCCGGTTCTTGGCGGTCGGCAGATAGCTGCCGGTAACCGCGGTGGCGCCACGCGCGCGTGCCGCCGTGACGATGTGGAACAGCGTTGCCTCCTCCATGCGACGGCCGAGGACGCGGCAGCTCATCAGCCAGGTATCGACTTCGAGCACGTCCGGTGCCGCCGGACGCAGGATGACGACGGCGATCATGCCATTGTCACCAAAGCGATCGACCAACCGGAATTGCAGCGTGGCGTGCGTGGCATCGCCCTCCAACGCTGCGACCTCGCGTTCGGTATAGCGCCGGGTTGTCAGGTTGAACTGGTTGGATTTGTTGATCAACTGCGCGATACGGGCGCGATTGACACTGTCGAACGGCCGCACATCGGCAACCATGTCGAGCGATTGGAGATAGCCTGCCATATCGGACGTGCCGGCAAAGGCGGCGCGTTCGGCGTTGGCGCGATAGGCATCGGCGCGTACCCGGTCATCATCACCAAAGGTGATCGCTTCGAAATAGCCGGCAGCAGCAAGGGTGCGCGGATAAAGCGCCGGGTCGGCCGGCAGCTCGGGCACGGCGACCATCGGCAGTTCGCGGCGCACCTGGGCGCGCTCGACGGGATTGTCATCGAGGAAGACCAGCGCATCGAGGCCGATATTGAGCGCGGCGGCGATGGCGCGCAAATTGGTTGCCTTGTCGCCCCAATTGGCGACGAACACGGCGATATGGTCCTCGCGCAGCACCATGTCCGGGTGGTCGCGAAAGGGGACGCGCGCGACATCTTCATCGTTTTTCGAACAGACGGCGAGGACGATGCCGCGCTGGCGCAGCGACAGCGCCATCTGCTGGATGGCGAGAAAGGCTTCGCCGCGCGCCGAGCCCTGGCCGATGGCGATGCCATCGACACCATCATCCCCGATGATGCCGCCCCACAGCGTATTGTCGAGATCGAGCACCAGTGCCTTGCGGCTGGTGCCGCGCATGGCGCCGAGCACGCGGGCGATGGCATCGGCGGCAAGCGGAACGGCATCGGGGCCGATGGCGAATTTGGCGACATGCCACTGCGCCGCATCGTGCCACTGGTGCAGCCCGACCCAGCCGGCAAAGCGCGCCAGGTCGACAAGGATGATTGCCTTGGCCGCCGCCATGGCGGCGAGGCCGGCATTGAAGGCCGTGACCATCGCCTGCACCGATCCGGCCTCGATGGCGTCGAAGCTGCCGAACAAGGGCTCGACCGGCGCGACCAGCGAGGTGACGATGATCGTGCCGCTGACATTGCTGGCGAGCCCGGCGGCGATGGCGTCGATCGTGCCGAGAGCGGCGGCGACGGCAGCCTGCGCTTCGGCAGCGGTCGCGCGCGGCTGGTCGAGCCCCAGGGTGCGATGATCGAGGCAGATGACGGCGGTATCGAATTGTTCGGCGCGAAAGCCACTCGACGGGTCGATGGCGTCGCGAATGGCGCTACCGTAATCGCCCGTCGTGACGGTGGCGATGACGCGGTGGCGCAGCGCCGCGCCCGGGATGGCCGCGGCGAGCAGATCGAGCGTTCCCGAGCCGAGCAGGCCGACGCGCAACCGTGCCAGCGGGCCGGGCGCCGGGGCGCTGGCAACATGGCTGGCGGCGGCACCGGCGAGATGGCCGAGCTGGTTGAGATCGAGCTGCGCCAGCGACAGCGCGTGGAGTTCCTCCTCGATGGCGGCCGGGTCGGACACCGCGGCGATCGCGGCGCGCACAGCCTTCAACCGGGCGCGATAGTCCGGCGCGACAGGCAGCAGCCATTCGAGGTTGGTCAGCATGGCAGGGAGGTCATCAGGCAGCGGGCGGGCGCGGCGACATCAGGCGATCTTGCCGGCGATGGCGCGGGCGAGATCGCCGACCGAGCGCAGGTCCGCGACTTCCTCGTTCAGAAAGCGAATCTTGAAAAAACGCTCGACGGTAATCATGAAACGAATATGGCTCAAACTGTCCCATTCCTCGATGTCATCGGCGGATGTCTTGTCGGTCACCGCCAGATCGTCGACGTCGAACACGTCGACCATCAATTCTTCAAGTTTGGTCATGATTGCAGCATGATCCATGACTGATATCCTTTCGGGTCCGGCCACATTTCTGGTGACCAGATCATGTTCTTGCTGGTGCGAATAGCGTGAATACGCAGCGATGTAAGAAATAAGTCAAAATTTCTAGATACTTGCGATTTTTCTATCAGGATGGCTTCTGCGGTGCAACCATCTTTCGCCGGGCGACGCGGCGCCGGCACCATCGGCGGCGGTGCGCAACGATCGGGCGGCGCGTCCGTATAACATAGGGCGGGATGGCATCCGCACCCGGTTCCACGCCAAATAACGCATGGCGAACAGTCATCTTTTTCGTATAGGGAGACGGCATGTCATTCGCGCTCTCTTTCGGTTCTGCCGGCCGCACCGGCATCATGCGGCCCTACGAACGCCGCTCGACACCCGGACCGTTCAAGCAATTCCTGTTTTACAGCGCGTTGATCGGCGTTGCCGCTTTCTACGGCCTGTTGTGCAGCGTTTTGCCTTTTGCGGCGCTGGTGATTCCGCTGGTGCCGCTGCTCATCATGTCGGCAATGGTGCTCTGGCTGTTGCCGAGTGTCGATAGCGTCGATCATTCACGGATGGCGACATTCCTGCTCTGGTATGCAGCGCTCAACGCGATGTGGCCCAACTATGTCGCGGTGAACCTGCCGGGCCTGCCCTGGATCACGCCGTCGCGTTTTGCCCTGTTCGGCCTGACGCTGGTGTTCCTGTATATCTATTCGGTGTCGAACGCCGTGCGCACGACGTTGCAGACCATATTGGCAACGACGCCGGCCATCAAATGGGCGTTCTGGATCTTCTGGATCTGCACCACGGTATCGATCGTGTTTTCGAAGGCCATTAGTGAAAGCGTCACGAAATACGCCAACAATCAGATCTACTGGACGCTGATTTTCATGGTGTCCTGCCTGCTCGCCTATGATTATCGCAATATCGGGAAAATCAACAAGATCCTGCAAATGCTGGTGCTCGGCGCCATCGTTACCTCGGTGTTTTCTCTGTTCGAATATCATTACGAGCGAATTGTCTGGCTCGATTACCTGCCGGGGATCCTGAAGCCCAGTGCGGAACAATTCGAACGGCTCGGCGTATCGAATGCACGGGCTTACACCGATGCCTATCGTGTCACCGGAAACCTTGGCAATCCGCTCTATTATGCCGAAGCCCTGGCCATCAGCTTGCCCTTCGTGCTCGACCAGATGGTGCGCCAGAAGGGCACGATGCGGTTCGGCTTGATGCTGGCCGGTTTCATGTTGGTGTCGGTTGCGATCTACTTCACCGGTTCGCGCACCGGGATGGTCGGCCTGTTGCTGACGCCGGTTCTTTATATCCTGGCCTCGGCCCTGCGCTGGCGGCGGCGGCAGCCAACCTCGCTGGTGGCAACCTCGCTCCTCTTTGCCTATCCGATGTTCGTTGTCCTGCTGGGGTTGCTGGTGGTGTTCTGGCGGCGGCTGCATGTCCTTGTCATTGGCGGCGGCCAGCACCAGGCCAGTTCCGACGCTCGGGCCACGCAATGGGCAATGGGCATACCGAAATTCACGGGTTACCCCTTCGGGCACGGCCCCGGCCAGTCGGGTAGCGTGCTCGGCTTCTTCAACCCTGGCCGCGACAATCTCACCGTCGATTCCTATTATCTCACGCTGTTGCTGGATTATGGCTTCATCGGCTTCCTGGCGTTCATGATGTTCTTCGTGTCGTCGGCGGCCCATGCCGTGCGCTATTATTTCAAGGCCAATGACGAACAACAGCTCATCCTGCTGCCGATTGGCGTGGCGATCGTCAATTTCGCAGTGATCAAGGCGGTGGCGAGCACCGAAGTGTTGATGCCGGTCACCATCATGCTCGCCGGCTTTGCGATCGGCATCGCGGCGCATATCATCAAGAACGGCGCTGGTCCGGCGCCGGGTCGCGCCTGACGGCTGCGCACATGGTCGCCACGCCGCCGGGCAGCCGCGCCGATTATCGCGCGTTTCGCCAGATTCCGACCCGCTGGCTCGATAATGATGCCTATGGGCACGTCAACAACATCGTTTATTACAGCTGGTTCGATACGGCGGTGAACGCCCTGCTTGTTGAAGGCGGCCTGCTCGATATCCAGCACGGCGCCACCATCGGCCTGGTCGTCGAAACCGGCTGTCGCTACCATCGCTCGGTCGCCTTTCCGGAAATTGTCGAAGCCGGCGTCCGTATTGCGCGGCTCGGCACATCGAGCGTGCGCTGGGAGGTCGGGATCTTTACCGCCGGTCACGAATCCGCCGCTGCGGAAGGTTTTTTCGTCCATGTCTACGTCGATCGCACGACGCGGCGACCCGCGCCCTTGCCGGAATTGTGGCGCCGGACGCTTGCCGTGCTGGACAGCCCCGAGCCGACGCTTTAATCGCCAGCGATGACCCAGCCCGCCGACACCGTCCTGATTCTCGATTTCGGGAGCCAGGTGACCCAGCTCATCGCCCGCCGCGTCCGCGAGGTCGGGGTTTATTGCGAGATCGTGCCGTTCGCCAAGGGCGGCGAAGCCTATGACCGGCTGCAGCCCCGCGCCGTCATCCTGTCGGGCAGTCCGGCCTCGGTTGCCGATGCCGGTTCCCCACGCATCCCCGACCAGGTGCTCGCCGCCAAGGTGCCGATCCTCGGGATCTGCTATGGCGAACAGGTGCTGTGCGAACAGACCGGCGGCAAGGTCGGCGCATCGGGGCACCGCGAATTCGGCCGCGCCGATATCGATATCGTCGATGATTGCGCGCTGTTCGATGGCGTCTGGGCGAAGGGCGATCGCCCGCACGTCTGGATGAGCCATGGCGACCGCATCGAATCGATTCCGCCCGGGTTCCGTGCCGTGGCGGTTTCGGCCGGTGCACCCTTTGCCGCCATCGCCGATGATGGCCGCCGCCGTTATGGCGTGCAGTTCCACCCCGAAGTGCATCACACCCCCGATGGCGGGCGGCTGCTCGCCAACTTCGTGACGAAAGTCGCGGGCATCGTGCCGAACTGGACGATGGCGGGGTTCCGCGCGGCAAAGATCGCCG
Organism: Sphingomonadales bacterium; assembly: GCA_038246995.1. Classification (GTDB taxonomy): domain Bacteria; phylum Pseudomonadota; class Alphaproteobacteria; order Sphingomonadales; family Sphingomonadaceae; genus Sandarakinorhabdus. The sequence continues at coordinate 8,026 of JBBRVH010000041.1, read as the reverse complement.
AAATCCGCGAACAGGTCGGCAGCGAGAAAGTGCTCTGCGGCCTGTCGGGTGGCGTTGATTCGTCGGTCGCGGCGCTGCTCATCCACGAAGCCATCGGTGATCAACTGACCTGTGTTTTCGTCGATCACGGCTTGCTGCGGCACGGTGAGGCCGAACAGGTCGTCAGCCTGTTCCGCGAACATTATCACATCCCGCTGGTCCATGTGGACGCCAGCGATGTGTTTCTTGCCGGGCTTGCGGGCGTCACCGACCCCGAAAAGAAGCGCAAGTTCATCGGCGGCGCCTTCATCGATGTCTTCGAGGCCGAGGCAAGGAAGATCGGCGGCGCGCGTTTCCTGGCGCAGGGCACGCTGTACCCCGATGTCATCGAAAGCGTGTCCTTCACCGGCGGGCCGAGCGTCACCATCAAGAGCCATCACAATGTCGGCGGCCTGCCGGCGCGGATGAACATGGCGCTGGTCGAACCGCTGCGCGAACTGTTCAAGGACGAAGTGCGCCGGCTGGGTGTCGAACTCGGCCTGCCGCCGGCGTTCGTCGGGCGGCATCCGTTCCCGGGGCCGGGCCTTGCCATCCGCATACCGGGCGAAGTCACGAAGGAGGCCTGCGACACGCTGCGCAAGGCCGATGCGATCTATCTCGAGGAGATTCGCAACGCCGGGCTTTATGATGAAATCTGGCAGGCCTTTGCCGTGCTGCTGCCGGTGCGCACCGTCGGCGTGATGGGCGACGGCCGCACCTATGACAAGGTCTGCGGGTTGCGCGCCGTCACCAGCGTCGATGGCATGACGGCGGACGTCTACCCCTTCGAAAGCGCCTTCCTCAGCCGCGTTGCCACCCGCATCGTCAACGAAGTCCCGGGCATCAATCGCGTCGTCTACGACTATACATCGAAGCCGCCCGGCACGATCGAGTGGGAGTGACAGCGCGGCATATCGGCCTTGTCGGCGGCATCGGCCCCGCCGCGACCGATTATTATTATCGGCGGTTGATCGCCGGCTTTGCCGCGGCGGGCGTGCCGTTGACGCTGACCATTGCCCATGCCGATGCGCCGACCTTGCTCGCCAATCTGGCGGCGGATGCGGTTGCCGAACAGACCGCGATCTATACGCGGCTCGCCGATCGGCTGGTGGCGGCGGGGGCCGAGTGCATCGGCATCACCTCGATCGCCGGGCATTTCTGCATCGACAGTTTTGCCTCCGTTTCGCCGCTGCCGGTGGTCGACATGATCACCACCATCACCGCTGCCGTGCGGGCGCAGCGCTTCGGCCGGATCGGCATCCTGGGCACGCGCACGGTGATGGCAAGCCGGCTGTACGGCGTCGATACCGGCGCCGAGATCGTGGCGCCGGCGGGCGCGGCGTTCGATGCGGTCCATGATGCCTATGCCGCGATGGCGGCGGCCGGCACAGTGACCGCGGCGCAGCGGCAGGTTTTCGATGCTGCATCAGCCGACCTGCTCGCGGCGGGGTGCGAGGCGATCCTGCTGGGCGGCACCGATCTCGCACTGGTCTATTCGTCCGAAACCAGCGCCTTTCCGATAGTCGATTGTGCCGGCCTGCATGCCGATGCGATCAGGCGCCATGCGCTGGGCGAGGGGGACAAGTGATGACGCTGACCATGTACGGCATCAAGAATTGCGACACGATCAAGAAGGCGCGGACCTGGCTGGAAGCGCATGGCATTGCGTATGATTTCCACGACTACAAGGCGCTTGGCGCCGATGCGGGGCAGCTTGTGGCCTGGGTTGCGGCGCGCGGTTGGGAGACGCTGCTCAATCGCGCCGGCACGACCTTTCGCGGGCTGCCCGATGCCGACAAGGCGGGGCTGGACGCCGAAAAGGCGATCGCGCTGATGCGGGCGCAACCCTCGCTGATCAAACGGCCGGTGCTGGTTGGCGATGCTGTGTTGCTGATCGGCTTCAAGCCCGAAGTTTATGCCGATACGTTCGGATAATCCGAACATCTGTTTCGATATAATCGGGATTTCTGGAACGGATCATCCGGCCTAAATTCTTCCCATCGTGGCGCTGGTGCCGCAACGGGAGCGAACGATGACCAAGGTTCTGGTGCTGTATTATTCCACCTACGGCCATATCGAGGCCATGGCCTCAGCGGTTGCCGATGGCGCGCGCGCCACCGGCGCCAGTGTCGATATCAAGCGCGTGCCCGAAACCGTGCCCGTTGCGGTGGCCGCCGCCAATCATTTCAAGACCGACCAGGCAGCGCCCGTCGCGACCGTTGCCGAGCTTGCCGATTATGACGCGATCATCATCGGCGCGCCGACGCGTTTCGGCCGCATGCCGGGGCAACTCGCGGCGTTTCTTGATCAGGCCGGCGGGCTTTGGGCATCGGGGGCGCTGAACGGCAAGGTCGGCGGGGCGTTCACGTCATCGGCGACCCAGCACGGCGGCAATGAAGCGACGCTTTTTTCGATCATCACCAACCTGCTGCATTTCGGCATGATGATCATCGGCCTGCCCTACAGCTTTGCCGGCCAGATGCGCATCGACGAAATCACGGGCGGGTCGCCCTATGGCGCCACCACCATCGCCGGCGGCAAGGGCGAACGCCAGCCCAGAGAAACCGAACTCGCCGGGGCACGGCACCAGGGCGAAGTGATCGCGCGGGCAGCAGCGAAGCTGGCGGCTTGATGCACATGGCCGGAGCGTAGTGCCCCGGCCATTACAGGCTGCGCTGCATGTAGACGACATCGAGCCAGCGGCCGAATTTCTGCCCGACATTGGTCAGCTTGCCGGCCTCGGCGAAACCGCAGGCGCGGTGCAGCCCGACCGAGGCGTGGTTGCCACTGCCATCGCCGATCACCGCGATCATCTCGCGAAAGCCGGCGGTTCGGGCGGCGTCGCACAGCGCCAGCAGCAGTGCCTTGCCGACCCCCTGACGCGCCGCATCGGCGGCGACATAGATCGAATTTTCGCACGTGGAGCGATAGGCGGCGCGGTCGCGGAACTGGCTGGCATAGGCATAGCCGAGCAGGTCGCTGCCGGCATCCCAGACCAGCCACGGCCAGCCCTTGTCCAGCACCCGGGCCAGCCGCGCCGCCATTTCGGCGGCATCGGGGGCTTCGGTTTCGAAGCTGGCAGTGCCGGCGAGCACCTGTGGCGCATAAATGGCCGCGATGGCGGCGGCATCGGCGAGCGTTGCGGGGCGGATCATGCGCGGGGGACGACCTCGCCATCTTCCTTGCGGAAATCGGCGGGCAGCGCCGAGTCGAGTACGCCCAGCACCTTCTCCGATGGCCGCGCCAGCACGATGCCCCCGGGGCCGATCACCACCGGCCGGTTGATGAGGATCGGATGCACCGTCATTGCCGCCAGGATTGTCGCGTCATCGGCGCCGACCAGCCCGAGTTCTTCGGCCGTGGTGCCCTTGACACGCAGCAGCGCTGCGGCCCCGCCGACCGCGGTGGCGACCCGCGCCAGCGTCGCGGCATCGGGCGGCGTCTTGAGATAGTCGACAATCGTCGGCTCCATCCCCGTCGCGCGGATCATCGCCAGCGTGTTGCGCGACGTGCCGCATTTGGGATTGTGCCAGATGGTGACGGTCATGCGCCTATCGCCATTCGAACGGCGCGTAGCCTCGCGATTTCACCCGCCAGATGGGTCTTGAAATAGGCGTCGCAGCCGATGCAGACATTTTCGACCATCCGGCCTTTTGGATCGGTCGCCGCCGATGCGGCGCGATATGCCGCGCGGTCCCAGCCGGTCGCAAGACCCATCGCCTCGGGGTCGCCGGCATTGATGGCTTCGAACGCCGGATGACCTTTCAGGCTGTCGAGGATATCGGTCAGGCGTTCCTCGGTAAGGTTGCCGAGCGCTGCACCGGTTTTCAGGCAGCATGGATAGACCGAACCATCGGGTTCGATCGCCACTTCCGACCCGGCCTTGCCGTGGTTCATGAAATTCCTGCCGCCGCTCCAGCGCGCGCAGAAGTTGCTTTCATAGGTCGCGTTGACAAGGCCATTGGCCCAGGCGCGGCCGCGCGGCCACAGTTCACCGATCCACAGTTCGGGCTGGGCGCCAAAAAACAGAAAACTCGGGTTGTCATCGCGGCGTCTGGCCGGGGCCGGCGCTTTCAGCCGGTCATCGGTGACACCGCCAAGCCCGACCTCGACAAGGCCGAATGGCGCCATCATCGCGCGGATACGGTCCATCAGCACAAATTTCGCGTCGCCCTGATGGCCGACGTGATAGTCGTCGATACTGGCAATCGCGATTGTCGACACACCGCGTTCGAGCATTTCGGCAATGAAGCGCGGTGTCAGGACATCACCAGTGGTTTGCACCGAGATCCGTGGGGCGGCGGTGCCCCAGCGAGCCTGAATCGCCGCCAGTGTCGGGTAGAAAAGTTCTTCACGCACCCCGTCGATCAGCAGTTCGCCGCCGGCGAGCACGAGCAGACCGCGCCGCCGCACGCCCTTGGCGTCCTCATAACTGAAGTCATCGGGCAGATTGGCCAGGATGCGTTGATACGCCGCCTGTCCTTCACCAACGACGCGCCGCAATTCATCGCGCACATACGGCCGGAAACGATCATCATAGCAATGCGGGCAGCGACGATGGCATGCCCAGGTCAGAACCCAATAGATCGCTTCCATATCGACACTCTACAAAGTCCCGGCAGGCCGGCAAGGACCGTTTGTTAAAGGTGCCAGCGACAACCGATGCTGGTTTCAGGCGATTTGACTTTCGAGCAATGCGCGTAATGCGTCACCCGGTTTTTCGGTCGCCGGTGCGCAATCGCTGCCGGCGCAGCAATTTTCGCCAAGGAAATCGACCAGCCCGCGCATGGCCGCGAAATCGGCGGCGTAACGCAGCGAGCGGCCCCCGCGCGCGGCGGTGACCAGCCCGGCGCGTTTCAGATGCGCGAGATGGAAGGACAGCGTCGACGCCGGCAGGCCGACTGCTTCGGCGATGTCCCCCGCCGCGCGACCGTCCGGCCCGGCGACGACGAGCAGCCGGAATACCGCCAGCCGATGCGGCTGCGCCAGCGCGGCGAGCCGATCGACGATGGTGGCATCAGGAGATTCGGCTTCCATCTTTCCAGAATTATGGAAATCGGTATTTGTAGTCAAGCAACTTTCTTCGAGAAAACTCGAATTGATTGCTCCGCCCCTCTCCTGCAGGCGGGAGAGGGGGCTTGCCAGATTATTTTCGCTGCCACTGCGGGCGGGTCATGCCGATGAAGCGGCTGCCGAGCCCGACCGTGTTGCGACCGACAATGTCGCGCAGCGTGCGCGTCTTTTCGAACAGGTCGATCCCGGTCTGGGTAAAGGCCAGCCGGCGGTTGGCGGGGTTGCCCCAGACATGTTCGCTGAGCAGCGGATTGGTCAGCGCCTGCGAAAAGGCATCCATTGCCACCATCGCCGAGACGAGTTCGGGCAGCGGGCCGTTCTTTTCGGGGCGCTCGGCGAACAGGCCGACATAGAATTCGACATTGTCGACATCGCCGTAAAGCGCCTGCAAGCGTGCGGCGAGCGCCGACAGCCGGGCATTTTCGGTCGGATCATCGCTGCTGCCGGTAATCGCCGAAAAATTGCGCGCCGGCTCCATGCCCAGCGCGCTGCGATAATCGTTGTAGCTCGCCAGATTGTTGGTGCGCGCCTGGGCGATCGCCTTGGCTTCGGCGCCGACCAGGAAGCTGGCGAGGTTTTCGAGACCGATCGCCGCGGCGCGATCCGCCGAGACCGAGACAAAGGCATCGGCAAGGCCGTCACCAATCAACAGGCGATTGTCGAGCAGGGTCGCGGCGCCCGGCAGCGTCTGGCCATCCCACACGACGCTTTCAGGCACCAGCCCGTGCCAGCGGTAGAGCAGGCTGAACTCCACCGTCATCCAGTTCGGCCGGTTCCACTCCGCCCCCCAGGCGGCGCGCGGATCGGCCTGCAAGGGGAATTCGGTGGTGTTGATATGGTTGATATATTCTTCGACGACGATGCGGATGAACATGACGATGATGTTGTTGCGTGTTGTTTCGAAAACGCGGTCGTCGTCCCAATCGGAGTGCTGCGCCGCCAGGATGCCGGCAAGGCGATTGTGTTCGCGCAGGAACAGCGTGTTGATCATCGCGGTCTGCGGCGCGGCGTTGACCCGGTCACCGCCGACGGCGAACAGCGTCGCCTTGCCTGCCGGTGTGGCGTGATCGAGCCCCAATGGCATGTCGAGCACCGGCACGCCGGCCGCCAGGAATTCCGCCGCGACATTGCCATCGGCGCCATAGAGGAAGGGCGGGAATTCCTCGCCATTGAGCAACTGGCTCTTCAGGCGCCCGCGTTCCACCAGCGCGCCCGGCACGTGGCGCAACACCCGTGTCTGCGCCTCGGTGCGGCCGTAAAGCGGGCTGAGGTCGATTTCATGGTTCGATGTCGTGCGGCGCCGGTCTTCCTTCGCCGGATCATTGTCGAGCTTGGTGCGGATGAAACCATCGGTCAGATATTGCGCAAAGGCCGGGAACAATGCCGTCGATTTGGCGCACAGGCGCTGCGGCTGCCCTTGTGGCCGGGCGAACAGCGCCACGACATCGGCGAGCGGCGGCCGCCGCGTGCCGATCGCTTCGGCCGCCGGATAGGGTTTGGCCGGCAACAGTCGGGCATTGTAGCTCCGGTCGGTAAGCCCGGACCACGAGATATAATCATGCTTCGTCGACCAGGGGTGCGGCCGGTTGCGCGCCACCTTGACGGCGCGGTCGATGACGATGCGGTTGACATCATCATCAAGGTCGAACGCATCAAGTACTTTCACGATTATTGACAGCAAAGACATGGCGGTTCCCCTTCCGGTGCTTGCAACGTTACTTGTAGCAGCTTGTGGGGGATTTGTCGCCGTCTGAGCGTGTCGGTGGTCACGCACCCTCGGAAAATTCGTCGCTTGACCGCACCCACCGGCGTGGCAGGAGGGTCGCAAACTCGGGAGACAGATCATGGCCGGACCACTTTCAGGACTTCGCATCATCGAACTGGCCGGCATTGGCCCCGGGCCTTTCGCCGCGATGATGCTCGCCGACCATGGCGCCGAGGTGATCCGCATCGACCGGCCCGGCGCGCGCATCGACAAGCGCGACCCGCTGCTGCGCTCGCGCCGGCTGATCGGCATCGATCTGAAATCGCCCGAGGGCAAGGCCAGGGTGCGCGAACTGGTCAAGGGTGCCGATGGCCTGATCGAGGGCTTTCGCCCCGGGGTAACCGAACGGCTCGGCCTTGGCCCCGACGTGCTGCTCGCCGACAATCCGCGGCTGGTCTATGGCCGCATGACCGGCTGGGGCCAGACCGGGCCCTATGCCCAGGCGGCGGGGCATGACATCAATTATATCGCGCTGGCCGGCGCGCTGCACACCTATGGCCGCGCGGGCGAAAAGCCGACGCCGCCGATCAACATGGTGGGGGATTTCGGCGGCGGCGGCATGATGCTGGCCTTCGGCATGGTCTCGGCGTTGCTCCATGCGCAAAAGACCGGCCAGGGCCAGGTCATCGATACCGCGATGACCGATGGCGCCGCGGTGCTGATGAGCATGATCTGGGGCTTTCGCGCCAATGGCATCTGGTCCGACGATCGCGGCACCAACATGCTCGATACCGGTGCGCATTTCTACGACACCTACGAAACGTCGGATGGCCGCTGGATCAGCATCGGCAGTATCGAGCCGCAATTCTATGCCGAGCTGCGCCGCCTGGCCGGGCTGGCGGATGACCCGGATTTCGATGCCCAGATGGACCGCAGCGCCTGGGGGCCATTGAAGGCCAAGCTGTCCGCGCTGTTTCTGACGCGCACGAGCGCCGACTGGTGCGCGCTGATGGAAATGACCGATGTCTGTTTTGCCCCGGTGCTGAGCATGGCCGATGCCCCGGCGCACCCGCACAATGCCGCACGCGGCACGTTCATCGAGGTGGACGGGGTGATGCAGCCGGCCCCGGCGCCGCGCTATTCGGTGACGGTGACCGATGTGCCGCGGATGACGACGGCGTTTGACGCGGAGTTGAGCGCGTGAATCTCCCTCCCCCCTGTGGGGAGGGC
>JBBRVH010000040.1:0-25304 GCA_038246995.1 Sphingomonadales bacterium | reverse complement strand
TCAGGAGGTCCTCGGCGCGCTGGTTCATCGGGAACATCGTCACCTCGCGGAGATTGTCCTCGCCGCAAAGCAGCATGACGATGCGGTCGATGCCGGGCGCGATGCCGCCATGCGGCGGAGCACCGAACTGAAGCGCGCGCAGCATGCCGCCGAACTTGGCTTCGAGCACGTCGCTGCTGTAGCCGGCGATGGCGAACGCTTTCCGCATGATCTCGGGCTTGTGATTGCGGATGGCGCCCGACGACAGCTCGATGCCGTTGCAGACGATGTCGTACTGGAACGCCTTGATCGTCAGCGGGTCCTGGGTTTCGAGCGCTTCGAGCTCGCCCTGCGGCATCGAAAACGGGTTGTGGCTGAAATCGATCTTCTTGGCGTCCTCGTCATATTCGAACATCGGGAAATCGACGATCCAGCAGAATTTGAAGACATCCTTCTCGATGATCCCCAATTCGGTGCCGATGCGGGTGCGCGCCAGGCCGGCGAGTTTTGCTGCCTGGGCTTCCTTGCCGGCGGCAAAGAAACAGCCATCATCGGGGCCGAGGCCGAGGGCTTCATAAATCGCCAGCATGCCGGCTTCGCCATGGTTCTTGGCGATCGGGCCGCCGAAAACACCATCCTTGCGGGTGACATAGCCGAGCCCGGTATAGCCTTCGCTGCGCGCCCATTCGTTCATGTCGTCGAAGAATTTGCGGCTCTTTTCCTGGGTGCCCGGCGCGGGGATGGCGCGCACGACATTGCCGGCCTCGACCAGCCTGGCAAAGATGCCGAAGCCCGAGCCGATGAAATGCGAACCAACATCGCTGATGACGATCGGGTTGCGCAGATCGGGCTTGTCATTGCCATATTTGAGCATCGATTCGAGATAGGGGATGCGCGGGAACGCCCCCTTGGTCACCGCCCAGGGCGTGCGACCGCCAAAGCCGGCGAATTCCTCGAAGACACCTGCCAGCACCGGCTCGATCGTTGCAAAAACATCGTCTTGCGTGACAAAGCTCATTTCGAAATCGAGCTGGTAGAATTCACCGGGCGAGCGGTCGGCGCGAGCATCTTCATCGCGAAAGCACGGTGCGATCTGGAAATACCGATCGAAGCCGGCGACCATCAGGAGCTGCTTGAACATCTGCGGCGCCTGCGGCAGCGCGTAGAATTTGCCGGGGTGGACGCGGCTCGGCACCAGATAATCGCGCGCGCCTTCGGGCGACGACGCCGTCAGGATCGGCGTCTGGAACTCGGTAAAGCCCTGGTCGATCATGCGGCGACGCAGCGAAGCGATAACGCCCGAACGCAGCATCATGTTGGCATGCAGCCGTTCGCGGCGCAGATCGAGGAAGCGATATTTCAGCCGGATATCCTCGGGATATTCGGCGTCGCCGGCCACCGGCATCGGCAGGTCGGTCGCCGCCGATTGCACCGTCACGGTTTGCGCGCGCACTTCGATATCGCCGGTCGCAAGATTGGCATTCACCGCGCCGCCTTCGCGCCTCACGACATCGCCGGTGATGGTGACGACCGATTCGAGCCGGGCGCGATCCAGGGTTTCGAACGCCGGCGAGCCGGGGCCGACAACGATCTGGGTCAGCCCGAAATGGTCGCGCAAATCGATGAACAGCACGCCGCCATGATCGCGCTTGCGATGAATCCAGCCCGAAACCCGGGCACTGGTACCGGCGTCGGTGGCGCGCAGGGCGGCGCAATTGTGAGTGCGATAGGCGTGCATAAAGGCGAATCCGGGCAATACAGGAACAAAATCGGTGTGGCGCGTGACACACTTAGCCTGCCGCTTTGTCAAGCGCGAGCGGCTGGGTTATGGCGGTTCATGCTCATTCATCCGCTCGTCACCGACACCGAAACCCTTACCGCTCTGTGCAAGCGCCTCGCCGAGGCGGACTTTGTCACGGTCGATACCGAATTCATGCGCGAAAGCACCTATTACCCCGATTTGTGCCTCGTCCAGGTCGCCTCCCCCACCGAGGCGGCGGCGATCGATCCCAAGGCGCCGGGCATCGATCTTGGGCCGTTGCTCAAGCTGCTGGTCGAGGACGACGTGCTCAAGGTCTTCCACGCCGGCGGCCAGGATCTCGAGATCATCTATAATCTGACGGGCCGGACTCCCGCGCCGCTGTTCGATACCCAGATCGCCGCGATGGCGCTGGGGCTGGGCGAACAGATCGGCTATACCAACCTTGTCGCCGCCTATCTTGGCCACCAGGTCGACAAGGGGGCGCGCTTTACCGACTGGAGCCGGCGGCCGCTCAACGATCGCCAGCTCGAATATGCCATCGGCGATGTCACCTATCTGGCGACGCTGTTTCCCAAGATGGTCGACAAGTTGCGCCGCACCGGCCGCGGTGGCTGGCTCGATGATGAAATGGCGCGCGCCTGCGATCCGGCCACCTATGCCAATGATCCCGAAAAGGCCTGGCTCCGGCTGCGCCTGCCGAGCCGCAAGGCCGATGTCCTCGGTCGGCTGAAGGCGCTGGCCAAATGGCGCGAACTGGAGGCGCAGGACAAGGACGTGCCGCGCGGCCGCATCGTCAAGGACGAGACATTGGGCGATCTGGCCGGCAGCCCGCCGCGGTCGCAGGCCGATCTGGCCAAGGTGCGGGGGCTGTCGGCCGCCTGGGCCAGCAATGCCATCGGCGATCGCCTGATCCGCGCGCTGCAGGAGGCCGAGCCGCTGTCCCCCGAAGAAATGCCGGCGCGCGAACCGCAGCGGCCCGGCCTGTCGTCCGAAGGCGCCTTGATCGCCGATCTGCTCAAGCTGCTGCTCAAGATCCGAGCCAAGGAAAGCGGCGTCGCCCCCAAGCTGATCGTGCGCGGCGACGATATCGATGCGCTGGCGGCCGGGGTCACCGATGGCCTGCCGGTGCTCGAAGGCTGGCGGCGCGATATCTTCGGCAAGGATGCGCTGGCGCTGGTCGAAGGCGATCTGGGCTTTGTCGTCAAGGAAGGCAGGCTGACGATGACGCGCGTTTCGGATGTGGTGGTCACATCATGAGCGGGCGGCTGGCGGGCAAGGTCGCGCTGATCACCGGCGCGGCGCGCGGCATGGGGGCGGCGCATGCGCGGCGCTTCGTTGCCGAAGGCGCGCGCGTCGTGCTGGGCGATATTCTCGATGACGAAGGCACCGCGCTTGCCGCCGAACTGGGGCCCGATGCGCGCTATATCCGGCTTAACGTGACGCAACCCGATGACTGGGCGGCGGCGGTGGCGCTGGCGCTTGCGGATTTCGGCGGGCTGAACATCCTCGTCAACAACGCCGGCATTTTCGGCGGGGCGGCGATCGTCGAACACCCGCTCGATCTGTGGCACCGCATGATCGACATCAACCTGACCGGCGTGTTCCTCGGCATCCGCGCCGCCACCACCGCGCTGGTGGCGAGCGGCAGCGGCTCGATCATCAACATTTCCTCGGTCGCCGGCTTGCGCGGTGCGCCGGGCGGATCGGCCTATGTCGCCTCCAAATTCGGGGTGCGCGGGCTGACCAAGGCCGTCGCGGCCGAACTGGCGCCCTTTGGCGTGCGCTGCAATTCGGTCCACCCCGGCATCATCGACACGCCGATGGCCGCAGGGCTGAACACCCAGGGCTATGATTATCCGCTCGGCCGCATGGCGCGATCGGAAGAAGTCACCAACATCGTCCTCTATCTTGCCAGCGACGAAGCCAGCTATTCGACCGGCAGCGAATTCGTCGTCGATGGCGGGCTGACGATGGGCGGCATCAGCCCGACACGGGGCAATAGCTGACATCGGGAGGCAGGACATGGTTGATCGACGGCTGTTCATAGCCGGCACGGTGTTCGCCGCGGCCCGGCCGGCGCTGGCGCTTACATCGGCGCCGCTCGACTTGCAGGCGGCGGTTCTTGCCGCTGAAAAAGTCACCGGCGGCCGCATCGGGCTGGCGGTACATGACACCGCCACCGGCCGCCGCTTCAGCCACCGCGGCGCCGAATTGTTCCCGATGGCGAGCACCTTCAAGATGCTGCTCGCCGCGGCGATGCTGCACCGTATCGACCGGGGCCAGGACAGCCTGGCGCGCGCCATCCCGGTCAAGCGCGCCGACATTGTCAGCAACTCGCCGGTCTCTGAAAAGCATATCGGCGCCACCGCCAGCGTCGGCACGCTGTGCGAAGCCACGATCATCTATTCCGACAATACCGCCGCCAATCTGCTGCTGCCCGCGGTTGGCGGCCCCGCCGGATTGACGGCCTGGCTGCGCGGGATCGGTGATAGCGTGACAAGGCTCGATCGTATTGAACCGTTTATGGGCGAAGCCAGGCCGGGTGACCCGCGCGATAGCACCACCCCCGATGCCATTGCTGCCACATGGGAACGCCTGCTTCTGAGCACAATTCTGGCGCCGGCGAGCCGCGCGCTGCTGACGCGTTGGCTGGTCGCCAACACCACCGGCGGCACGCGCCTGCGTGCCGGCCTGCCCCAAGGCTGGATCGTTGGTGACAAGACCGGCACCGGCGCCAATGGCAATGTCAACGATATCGCCATCGTCTGGCCCGTGCGTGCCAACCGCGGGGCACTGTTCATCGCCAGTTTTGTTAGCGGCTCGGCACCCAACAAGGTGCTCACCAAAATCCATGCCGATCTTGCCCGGGCTGTCGCCGCCGTAGCGACTTGAAACAGCCCAGCTTTATTTCCTTTTTCCGGCTCATCTGAACTCGCTGTGGAACAATTAAATTTAACCGCTGTTGAGTTGATGACGAAGTTGGCAGGCCCCGATGCCTGTTTGTCAGCGTTGCTTAACCGGGGAATAAAGGGACGATAAATGCGTAAATCCATCCAACTCGCGTTACCGCTGGCAGCGGTTATGCTGTCATTCTCAAGCATGGCTGCTGCTGTAGTTGTGCCCGGCGTTTTTGATACCGGTCTCGGCATTGGCGGCGCGGCACTTGCCGCCGGCGATGGCCAGATCGATGCCAATCACAGGGTCACAGCCACCACCGACCCCAATGTCGTGGTCGGCAGCAACGCTCTGACTTATTACAACCCGGCCTATCTGCAGGACGGCCCGCTGTCGCGCATCGTCAACGGCACCCGTGATGGCAATGGCACCGCCGGCACTTCAACGACGTTCACCACGATGTTCAGCCTTGCCGGTTTCTATTCGCTCAATGCGACGCTCTCCGGCTAGGCGTTGTTCGACAATTTTGGCGAGATCTTCCCCAACGGCAACCAGATTGGTGGTGCCATCACCGGCTTCAATTCGCTGGCACTTTTCGGCACCAATGCCAACTTCTTCAACTCCGGCCTGAACATGCTCAGCTTCGTGCTGAACAATACTGGCGGTCCGCAGGCCTTTCAGGTCGCCGGCCTGACCGTGACCGCAGAAGCCCTGCCCGGCGTCGGCGGCGTACCGGAACCAGCCAGTTGGGCAATGCTCATCATGGGCTTTGGGCTTGTCGGCGCAAGCATGCGCCGCCGTGCCTTGATCGGCGCACGCGTCAGCGCCTGATTATCCCAGATGGCAAGGGATGGGGCGTCGCGGTAACGCGGCGTCCCATTTCTTTTGGCGCTGTCCCATCCGCCATCGGGTCGAAATCCCGCGGCCACCGCCTCATCACAGCAAGCGCATTTCAACGGCAGCGGCGTCGCCTGATACGGAAATTGCGGTACAATCCGGAACATCGGCGTATCTCGGCCGTTACATCAACATAGCCCGCGATCACGCAAAATGGAGGATGGACAATGACCAACCCGAAAGAAAGCCAGGCCGACATCGCGGCGCGTGTACTTACTCAGAAACAGCAGGCCGACGTTGCGCCGCACGCGCCGCAGGCAGATGCCGGCACCGGCGAAACCGCTGGCGCCGGAATGAAACCGACGCCGCGCGAGAATTATCCGCCATCGGGTGCTTTTGATGCCGAAGGTGGCCGCCCTGTGCTGGAACGTTCGCGAAAGGTCCGCTGACATGCGCTGGCGCACCGCCCATAACAATGCCCGTCGCGCCGAACAGCGCCGCATTAATGAGCGCACTGCTGCGGCCAATCCCGATACCAGCAAGAAGGACGCCAGTTGATGCTCGTTCAGGTCAATTCAGACAACCACATCAATGTCGGCGAAAATTTTATCGCCGACATCGAAGCCACGCTGCGTAACAAACTCGACCGGTTCTCGCCGCGCCTGACCCGGATCGAACTGCATCTTCGCGACGTCAATGCCGACAGCAACGTGGGTGAAGACAAGCATTGCACTATCGAAGCTCGCCCGGAGGGGCTGGCGCCAGTGACCGTTACCGATGCCGCCACCACCCTTTCCAATGCGATCTCCGGTGCAACGGCAAAGCTGATCGTCGCGTTGGAGCGCACCTTTGGCAAGTTGAGCTCACGCAAGGGGCACTGATCGCCGGTCGGTTGGCTCTGCATCACGCTGAAGCCAACGAGCCGGGCGCTGATGACGCGCTGGCCTGTTGCGAACACCAACGGCGACACACCCTCACGCCAGCCGATGAGGCGACGTTGAACGCCCCCAAACCGCCGTGTTGACCGTATCCGGGATTGGCTGCGTCGCCGATGCCGAGATTTGCCGGCAGACAACATTCGCTTGACCACCCGCCATTCGCGCCTATGACCAGCGCCGGGCCACGCGGTCCCAACGCCGCGCGTGCTCTCTGTAAGGAGAGAATATGACCGATCGACCTGACGCGCTTCCGGCGCGTGCGCATTTTTCGTCCGGCCCCTGTGCCAAGCGCCCCGGCTGGGAAGCCTCGAACCTCGCCACCGAATCGCTTGGCCGCTCGCACCGGTCCAGGATCGGCAAGACGCGGCTCAAGCACGCGATCGACCTGACCCGCGAAATCCTCAACGTGCCGTCGACGCACCGTATCGGCATCGTGCCGGCATCGGATACCGGTGCCTATGAAATGGCGATGTGGAGCCTGCTCGGCGCCCGCCCGGCAACGATGATCGCCTGGGAAAGCTTTGGCGAAGGCTGGGTGACCGATGCCATCAAGCAATTGAAGATCGACGCCGATGTCGTCACCGCCCCCTATGGCGAATTGCCCGATCTCAGCCGCATCGACCAGTCGCGCGACATCTGCTTCACCTGGAACGGCACCACATCCGGCGTGCGCGTGCCGAATGGCGAATGGATCCGCGATTCGCGCGAAGGCCTCAATCTCGTCGATGCCACTTCGGGTGTGTTCGCGCAGGATATCCCCTGGGCCAAGGTCGATGTGCTGACCTATAGCTGGCAGAAGGTGCTGGGCGGCGAAGGCGGCCATGGCGTGCTGATCCTGGGGCCGCGCGCCGTCGAGCGGCTGGAAAGCTATACGCCGGCCTGGCCGCTGCCCAAGATTTTCCGGCTCACGTCGAAGGGCAAACTGATCGAGGGCATCTTCAGCGGCGAAACCATCAACACGCCGTCGATGCTCGCTGTCGAAGACTATATCGACGCGCTCGAATGGTCGCAGCGGATCGGCGGCCTGCCCGAACTGATGGCGCGCGCCGATGCCAATGCGACGGCGCTCAATGATTGGGTCGATCGCACGCCCTGGATCGAAAATCTCGCCAAGGTGCCCGATACACGGTCGAACACCAGCGTCTGCCTGACCCTGCCCGGCACGTCGGAGGACCAGGTCAAGGCGCTGGTGTCGCTACTCGACAAGGCGGGCGCGGCCTATGACATCGGCGCCTATCGCGATGCGCCCCCCGGTTTGCGCATCTGGTGCGGCGCGACGGTCGATACCGCCGACATCGTCGCACTGACGCACTGGCTCGAATGGGCCCATGCCGAAGTGACCAAATAACCCCTTCTCCCCTCCCGGAACGGGAGGGGTAGGGGGTGGGTTCTTTCGCGCCGAAATGCGCCCCCTCCCCCACAGACATTCCCACCCCCAGCCCCTCCCGTTCCGGGAGGGGAGCAGAGGAAGAAATAATGCCCAAAGTCCTTATCTCCGACCAGATGTCCCCCAAGGCTGCCGAAATCTTTCGCGCCCGCGGCATCGAAGTCGATGAAATCACCGGCCTGTCGAAGGATGATCTGATCAAGATCATCGGCAATTACGATGGTCTTGCCATCCGCAGCGCCACCAAGGCGACCAAGGAGGTCATCGCCGCCGCGACGAACCTGAAGGTCATCGGCCGCGCCGGCATCGGTGTCGACAATGTCGATATCCCCGCCGCCTCGGGCGCCGGCGTCGTCGTCATGAACACCCCGTTCGGCAACAGCATCACCACCGCCGAACATGCCATCGCGCTGATGTTCGCGCTGGCCCGCCAATTGCCCGAAGCCGATGCCAGCACCCAGGCCGGCAAATGGGAAAAGAACCGCTTCATGGGGGTCGAACTGACCGCCAAGACGCTGGGGCTGATCGGCGCCGGCAATATCGGCAGCATCGTCGCCGACCGCGCCCTTGGCCTCAAGATGAAGGTCATCGCCTATGACCCGTTCCTGACGCCCGAACGCGCCGAGCATATGGGGGTGACCAAGGTCACGCTCGACGAACTGCTGGCGCAGGCCGATTTCATCACCCTGCACACGCCGCTGACCGACAGCACGCGCAACATCCTGTCGGCCGAAAACCTTGCCAAGGCCAAGAAGGGCGTGCGCATCATCAACTGCGCCCGCGGCGGGTTGATCGACGAAGTCGCGTTGAAGGCCGCGCTCGACAGCGGCCAGGTCGGCGGCGCCGCGCTCGATGTGTTTGTCGAGGAACCGGCCAAGGCGTCGCCGTTGTTCGGCACGCCCAACTTCATCTCGACGCCGCATCTTGGCGCCTCTACCGATGAAGCCCAGGTCAATGTGGCGATCCAGGTTGCCGAACAGATGTCGGACTTCCTGCTGACGGGCGGTGTTACCAACGCACTTAACGTGCCGTCGCTTTCCGCCGAGGAAGCGCCGCGGCTGCGCCCGTACATGCAACTGGCGGAACGGCTGGGCTCGCTGGTCGGGCAGTTGGTCACCGATGGCGTCAAGGGCGTGCGCGTCGAAGTCGAAGGGGCAGCGGCACAGCTCAACATCAAGCCGATCACGGCGGCGGTGCTCGCCGGGTTGATGCGTACCCATTCGGACACGGTCAACATGGTCAACGCCCCCTATCTGGCGCGCGAACGCGAGATCGAGATCGCCGAAGTCCGCCATGAACGCGAAACCGATTACCACACGCTGGTCCGCGTCACGGTGAAGACCGCCGACGGCGAACGCAGCGTTGCCGGCACCTTGTTCGGCATGACCAAGCCGCGGTTGACCGAGATTTTCGGCATCACCGTCGAAGCCGATCTGAGCGGCCGGATGCTGTATATCGTCAACGAGGACAAGCCGGGCTTCATCGGCCGCCTGGGCGGCGCGCTGGGCGAAGCCGGGGTCAATATCGGCACCTTCCACCTCGGTCGCCGCGATGAACGCGGCGAAGCGGTGCTGCTGCTCTCGGTCGATGACGCCATCCCCGACCCGCTGCTGGCGAGCATCTGCCGCCTGCCGGGGGTGAAGACGGTCAAGGGTCTGGCGTTCGCATGATGCGGGGGAGCGCCCCTCTCCCGGCTCGGCTGTCGCCGAGTCCGACCTCCCCCCGGCGGGGGGAGGTGACTATACCTCCCCCCGCCGGGGGGAGGTCGACTCGCGCGCAGCGCGGCGGGAGAGGGGCGCAGCGCGCATGATCCCCGCCGGCCTCCTCCCCGAAGGTTTGCGCGATCGCTTGCCGCCGCAAGCCGAAGCGACCGCGGCGCTGGTGCGCAGCCTGACGGCGAGTTTCACCGCGCATGGCTATGAACGCGTCCAGCCGCCGCTGGTCGAATATGAAGAATCGCTCGGCAGCCGGCTGGGCGGCGCGGCGCGGCGCGAATTGCTGCGTTTCACCGACCCCGTCAGCCAGCACACGCTGGCGTTGCGGTCGGATATCACCGGCCAGGTCGGCCGCATTGCCGTCACCCGCCTCGCCGGCGCGGCGCGACCGCTTCGGCTGAGCTATGCCGGCCCGGTGTTGCGGGTGCGCGGCAGCCAGCTGAGCCCCGAACGCGAAAGCGTCCAGGCCGGGGTCGAACTGATCGGCAGCGACAGCGCGGCGGCGGCGGGCGAAGTCATCGCGCTGGCGGTGACGGCGCTGGCGGAAACCGGGCTGGGCGGCCTGTCGCTCGATATCACGCTGCCGACGCTGGTGGCCGATCTGGCGGCGGCGGGATGGTCGCTTGGCCGCGCAACGCTCGTGGATGTCCAACGGCTGCTCGATGGCAAGGATGTCGGCGGGCTGCATGCGCTGGGGGCACAGGCCTTCGAACCGCTTATCGCTGCTGCCGGCCCCGCCGATACGGCGCTGGCGCGGCTGGCAGCGCTCGACCTGCCGGCGGCAGTGCGCGAACGCCTCGCGGCCGTATCGGCGCTGGTCGACAGCCTTGCCGGCGTTGCCGTGACGCTTGATCCGACCGAGCGCCATGGCTTCGAATATCAGACCTGGATCGGTTTTTCGCTGTTCGGCGCCGGTATCGCGGGTGAAACCGGTCGCGGCGGCGCCTATCGCATTGTCACGCCCGCAGGCGACAGTGAACCGGCTATCGGTTTTTCGCTTTATGTCGACGGGCTGGTCGATGCCGGGCTGGGCGTCGTTGATCCGCGCCGCGTGCTCGTGCCGCTGGGCACCGACCCGGCGGTGGCGGCCCAGTTGCGCCGCGACGGCTGGGCGACGGTCGCGGCTTTTGCCGCCGAGGCAAGCCCTGCGGATTTTCGCTGCACACACATCTGGAATGGCGTAGAGGCAGCGGCGATTTAGCACTTTGCTGCTCCTCTCCCGGAACGGGAGGGGAGAAGGAAGAATGCGAATGCCCAACGTTACCGTCATCGGCGCCCAATGGGGTGATGAAGGCAAAGGCAAGATCGTCGACTGGCTGTCGGAACGCGCCGATGTCGTCGTGCGCTTCCAGGGCGGCCACAACGCCGGCCATACGCTTGTTGTCGGCAACAATGTCTACAAGCTCAGCCTGCTCCCCAGCGGCATCGTGCGCGGCACCTTGTCGATCATCGGCAATGGCGTGGTGTTCGACCCCTGGCATTTCCGCGATGAAGTGGCGCGCATCGCCGGCATGGGGGTCGCCATCACCCCCGACAATCTCCATGTTTCGGACCAGTGCCCGCTGATCCTGCCGCTGCACCGCGACCTTGATGGCGCCCGCGAGGATGCAAGCGGCGCCGGCAAGATCGGCACGACACGCCGTGGCATCGGCCCGGCCTATGAAGACAAGGCCGGGCGCCGCGCCCTGCGCGTCTGCGATCTGGCGCATCTGGACGATGTCGGCCCGCAGCTCGATCGCTTGCTGGCGCATCGCAACGCCTTGCGTATCGGCTTCGGCATCGCGCCCGTCGATCGCGACGCGCTGCTGGCGCAACTCCACGAGATTGCCCCTGCGGTGCTGCCCTTCGTCAAGCCGGTATGGACGACGCTGCGCGATGCCAAGACCCGCCGCGCCAGCATCCTGTTCGAAGGCGCGCAGGGTGTGCTGCTCGATGTCGACCATGGCACCTATCCGTTCGTGACCAGTTCGAACGTCGTCGCGGGCCAGGCGGCGGCGGGCAGCGGCATGGGGCCGAATTCAGTCGGTTATGTGCTGGGTATCGTCAAGGCCTATACTACCCGCGTCGGCAGCGGCCCCTTCCCCACCGAACAGGACAACGCCGACGGCGAAAAGCTGGGGGTGCGCGGCCATGAATTCGGCACGGTGACAGGGCGCAAGCGGCGCTGCGGCTGGTTCGATGCGGTGCTGGTGCGCCAGGCGATTGCCGTATCGGGCGTCGCCGGCATGGCGCTGACCAAATTGGACGTGCTCGATGGCTTCGAAACGCTGCGCATCTGCACGGGCTATACGCTCGACGGCGAAACGCTCGATCATTTCCCCGCCCATGCCGCCGACCAGGCGCGGGTCGTGCCGGTGTACGAGGAATTCCCGGGCTGGAGCGAGACCACCGCCGGCGCCCGGCGCTGGGCCGACCTGCCGGCACAGGCGATCAAATATATCCGCCGCATCGAGGAATTGACGCAATGCCCGGTGGCCCTGGTCTCGACCTCGCCCGAGCGGGAAGATACGATCCTGGTCCGTGATCCCTTTCTCGATTGATCTTTTTGTGGTGCGGTTGATGGCGGCTGCTGCCGCGGTGTTGCTGTTCGGGGCGGCCCCGGCCAGCGCCGCCGGCACCGGTTTTGCCTGTGAAACCCCCAGCCATCACGATGGCGACGCCATTCGCTGTCGCGGCGATTACAAATCGATGCGGCTGTTCGGCATCGATGCCCCCGAAATGCCCGGCGCCTGTCGCCCGGGACGCGATTGCACGCCGGGGGATCCCTATGCGGCACGCGATTATCTCGCATCGCTGACCGCCGGGCGCGACGTGACCTGCGAACAGGTCGATACCGACCGCTATGATCGCGCCATCGTGCGCTGCGCCGCCGATGGTGCCGACCTGAGCTGCGCGATGGTCGCCGGCGGCCAGGCGGTCGAACGCTATGGCCGCTTGCGCTGTGACAGCGTGGCAAGCGCACCGCAGCGCATTGCCGAAGCGCCGGCGGTGGCGCCGCCGCCGCGCGCCGTGGCGCCGCCGACCAGCACCGCCGCCGACGGCCCCGAAAAGCGCTATTACGCGCCCACCGAGATCGAAAAGCCGCTGGATCTGGGCTGGCTGTGGTTCGTGGTGCCGCTGTGGTTGCTGTTCATCAACGGCTTTGGCTGGTTCGCCATGGCGATCGACAAGCGCCGCGCCATCATCCAGATCGACCAGCCGGTCGACCGCATGCCCGAGACGACGCTGTTGTTGATCGCTGCCGCCGGGGGCAGCCCGGCAATTTACACCGCCCAGCAGAAGCTGCGCCACAAGACCCGCAAGCAGCCCTTTGCGACGCAATTGCTGCTCCTCATCGGGTTGCAGGTGGGCGCGATCATCGGCTTGCTGCTCTGGCCATTCCTGCCGTCCTGAGGGGCTTGCCTATTGCCGACGGACCGGGGATGTTTGGTAACCGGGCGCCAGGGCGGGCGGTAAACGGCGGGGGAAACAGCATGTCGACGGTGTATGCCTTGCTGGTAGGGATCGATGATTACCAGGAAGTGCCCAAGCTGTCGGGCTGCCTGAAGGATGTAAACGCCTTTTACGACTTTCTGGAGGCGACTTTCGACCGCGGCTATCTCAAGGTTCGCACGCTGACCAACGCCGAGGCAACGCGTGCCGCGATCATCGATGGATTTCGCAGCCATCTGGCCCAGGCCAACGCCGATGATATCGCGCTGTTCTATTTCTGCGGCCATGGCGCACAATCGCCGACGGCGCCCGAATTCAAGGCCTTTTATCCCGATGGCAAGGAGGAAGGGCTGGTCTGTTACGACAGCCGTGCGCCCGGTAATTTCGATCTTGCCGACAAGGAACTCGCCGTCCTGATCGACGAATTGGCCGCGCGCACGCCGCATGTCACGGTCATTCTCGATTGCTGCCATTCGGGCTCGGGCACCCGCGATATCGACGACGATCTGCTGGTGACGCGGATGACCGGTGCCAACGGCTATAAACGCAGCCTCGCGGATTATCTGGGTGGCCATTACACCGCGCAGGTTGCTGCCGGCCACAGCCTGTCGATACCCGCCGCCAGCCATGTGGTGATGTCGGCGTGCCGCGACACCGAAACCGCCAAGGAAATGCCCGGCAAGGGCGGCGTGTTCTCCTCCAGCCTGCTCAAGGCGCTGGCGGGCAATGGCGGCCATCTCAGCTATTACGACCTGATGATCCGCTGCCGCGACGCGGTGCGCATTTTCGTCAAGGCGCAGGACCGGATCCAGAACCCCGAATTCGAAGCGCTGGGCGATGCCAGCCTCGACAGCGGCTTTCTGGGTCGCCAGCCGCGCTTCGATGGCCGGCGCTATGCCGTGGCGCATGCCAACGGCATCTGGAGTGTCACCTGCGGAACGCTCGACGGCTTGTCCGCCGATGCGAACAAGGTCGCTTTCACCCTTTATCGCGAGGATGATCCGACCGTGCGCGGCGGGCCGGCCGCAGCGATCGACGTTGGCGGCACGCGCACGACGATCGATTTCGCAGGCGACCCGGCGGTGCGCTATCGCGCCGAAATCGCCAGCGCGCCGATGACGACGCTGACGATCGCTTTCCCGGGCGAAAGCGCCATCAAGGCAGCGCTCGTCACGGCGGTTGCGGCCGATCCGCTGTCAGGGGTGGCGATCGCCGAGGCGGGCGACGGCTATGTGCTGGCGATTTCGGGCGCCGAACTGCTGCTGGCCAATGCCACTGGTGTAACGCTGCAACGCACGCCGCTCGATCCGGCGCAGCTCGATCTGTCGGCGCTGGCCATGCTGCGCGTCCTCAAGCGGATCGCGCGCTGGGAAGCCATGCAGGGCCGCCAGAACCCGCGCACCCGGATCGATCCCGACAGTATCGATCTCGTTTATGCCGAAGCCGTGCCCGGCGCCGAACCCCGCGTCCACAAGGCGGGGGCGCTGACGCTCAGCTACAGCGGCACGAAGCTGCGCGGCGCCATCAAGGTGCGCAACCATGGCCGCGCCGAAATGAGCATCGGGCTGTTCTACCTCTCCACCGATTTCGGCATCCAGAAGCTCGATTACCGCCGCATCCGGCCCGGCGAGGACCATGCCATCCTGTGGGGGGCCGGCACGCAAGAATATTTCGAATTGCTGCCCGGCAGCAATGATGAAACCGATGTCTTCAAGCTGATCGTCAGCAGCGAGGATTTCGACGTAACGCCGCAATTGCAAAAGCCGCTACGCCTCGGCGGCCTGACCCCCCTGCCCGCCCCGCTCGTTGTCGAACGCCGCATCGGCAATGCCGAAAGCGCCGATGGCGATGAAAGCCCGATCGCCGGGGACTGGTTCGCCATCGACCTGCGGGTGCGGCTGGTCCGGCAACTCGATGCCATCGGCCCGGCACCGACCAGCCTTGCCGATGGCGGCATCGTCATCAAGGGCCATCCGGTTTTCACCGCCGGGATCGGCCTGTCGAGCCTGGCCAGCAACACCCGGGCGGTCGGCAACCCGGCGTTTCTGGACCGCCTGGCAGCGGCCGGCATCACGCCGATCGACCTGGCGGGCACGCGCGACGCCGGCAATGGCCGCAGTGCCAATATCATCGAATTGCGCGGTATCGGCAATGCCGCGGCGCTTGCCGAACAACCGCTCGAGATCACGGTCAACGCCGCGCTCAAAGCCGATGAAGCGCTGTTGCCGGTGTTTTTCGATGGCGAATTCGTGCTGCCGGCGGGCGATTACAAAACCGACGAGAACGGCAACGGCCGCGTGCGGATCAGCGCCATCCCCGTCGGCGCCGATGCCGGGGCGGACGAGCGCAGTCTTGTCGGCGCGGTCAAATTGTTCCTGCTGAAGACCTGTCTGAAGAAGACCGATGTCAACCAGTTGCGCTGGGTCAGCTATGCCGCCGATGGCACGCCGGCGCGGCGCAGCGACGACATCGCCGCCAAGGTGGCCGCCGCCGGGCGCATCCTGCTGCTCGTCCATGGCATAATCGGCGATACCGAAGCCATGGCCGCCGGGGTGCACAAGGCCGGCCTCGATGGCGATTTCGACCTCGTGCTGACCTATGATTATGAAAACCTGTCGACGCCGATCGAGGAGACTGCGCGCCAGTTGAAGGCCGATCTTGCCAAGCTCGGGCTCGTCGCCGGGCACGGCAAGCAGGTGACCGCGCTCGTCCATTCGATGGGCGGGCTGGTGACCCGCTGGCTGATCGAGCGCGAGGGCGGCAACGCGATCATCGGCCATCTCGTCATGTGCGGCACCCCCAACCGCGGCTCTCCGCTCGGCCAGGTCGATGGCGCGCGCCGGCTGCTCAAGCTGGCGACTGAAATCGCGCTGAACTTCATCCCGGTGATCGGCGGCTATGCCAGCAACATCGCCAAGGTTCTCGATTACAGCGAAAAGCTTACGCCCACGCTCGAACAGATGAATCCCGGGTCGAAATTTCTCGAAGCGCTCAACGATGACGGCACCCCCGACCCCAAGATACGCTACACGATCCTGGCCGGGGACATCGACGCCTATGAAGCCCATGCCGACCCGATGTTCGGGCGATTGATGGTGCGCGTCGGGCGCGGTGCGGTTTTCGACCTGCTGTTCGGCAACCAGCCCAACGATATTGCGGTCGGGGTGAGCAGCATCGACGGCGTCAGC
Source organism: Sphingomonadales bacterium (assembly GCA_038246995.1). Lineage (GTDB taxonomy): Bacteria > Pseudomonadota > Alphaproteobacteria > Sphingomonadales > Sphingomonadaceae > Sandarakinorhabdus. The sequence continues at coordinate 9,171 of JBBRVH010000040.1, read as the reverse complement.
GACAGCCGCGCGCTGCCACCGCAGCGCCACAAGGTCGATTGTCATCATCTCAACTATTTCGACGCGCCTGCCGGCCTTGTCGCGCTCAGATCGGTCGACTGGCAGGGCTGACAATTATGCGTTCGCACTTTGTCAACGGACGTGGTTGAATGATGCTGGTGGCAATCGGGTGCGGGCCTGTGGCCGGGGATCGATGACAAAATACCTCGACATCAATCTGTCCATCGCGCCCGGCGACGATGGCAAGATCAGCGTCAATGCCGTGTCGCAATACGGCAGCGCCAGCGGCAGCTTCGTCCTGCCCTTTTCGCTCGCCGATGTTACCGCCGCCTTGTTCCGCAACAGCGCCAGCGACCGCCGCATCGGCAATGCCGAGGCAGCGGAACCCGAACCCGGCAGCGGCCGCACACCCGCCAGCTTTGGCATCGAATTGTTCGACACGCTGTTTCAGCGCGGCATCCGTGACGTGCTGATCGCCAACCAGGCGGCGGCGCACCCGATTCCCGATACCGGGGTACGCATCCGGCTGTCGATCGCCATCGAAAAGGATGGCATGGGCGATATCGCCAGCATTCCGTGGGAATTGATGCGCAACCCCGACGATTTGTCGCCGCTGGTCGTCAGCACGACCGCGCTGGTGCGCACCCTGGCGACCAACAAGGCGACCGCACCGCGCCAACGCGGCGAAACGCTCAATATTCTTGCCATCACATCCAATCCGCAGGGCACCGACCCGCTCGATATCGCGCGCGAACTCGATCAACTGCGCGGCATCTGGGACGGTGTCGAAGGCATCGCCGTCGACATCATCGAACAGCCCAGCAAGCGGCTTCTGCTCGACAAATTGCAGGACAAGGATTTCCACATCGTCCACTACATGGGCCATGGCGGCTTTGATCCGGCCACGGGCGGCGTGCTGATGCTGGCAGACGATGCCGGTCAACCGCTGCAAGTCGGCGCGGTGGATTTCGCGACCTGGTTGCAGAAGGAACCGCTGGAACTGGTGTTTCTGAATGCCTGCAACACCGGCACCACCGGCACCGATACGACGCTGCATCCCTATGCCGGAATGGCGACGGCCCTGGTGCGCGTCGGCGTACCCGCGGTGCTGGCGATGCAATTTCCCATTCCCGATGCCAAGGCCATCGAGTTTGCCCGCACCTTCTACCACCGCCTGGCCAAGGGGCTTCCCGTCGATGCCGCCGTCGCCGAAGGCCGCATGATGCTTTTTGATGACAAGGCGACGGCCGCCGGCGCGACCGAATGGGCAACCCCCGTGCTGTACATGCAGGCGCAGGACGGCGGATCGCCCGGCGGTTGGTCGCCGAGACCCGCCCCCGCCAGCGAGAACCGCGCCGAGCCAGGCTGGACCGACCCTTTCGCTGCCGCAGCGCCGGGCGATTTCTGCGTGTTTCTCGCCACCCCCGATCCGCCGCTCGAAGGCCAGCGTCAGCAGCTCGCCAGGGCGTTGCGGGCGCTGCCCGGCGTGCGCGTCGCCGACAGCGTGCCCGCCGCCAGCCGCGCCGCGCATGATGCCGCCGTCACCGCGCTGGTGACGCGCGCCGACCTGTGCGTCCATCTGCTTGGCGTAAACCCCGGGGTCTTCGTCGCACCCGAGGCACCGATCGGCAAGCTCGACACCTTCCCGCTGGAACAATTGCGCATCGGCATCGACAGCGCCCGCGCGCAACTCGTCATCATGACCAGCGAAGCCCGCGACAGCATCGACAGCCGCGCCTATCAGGCGCGCATCGACGAACTGGTGGCGCTGCCGCGCGATGACAAGGCGAAATTCGAATTTCAGATCATCGACAAGCTGGCGATCACCGATGCGGTGCTCGCCAAGCAGGCCGCCCTGGCGCGCGCCAGGGCGCCGGCCGGCACTGTGGCGGGGGAACGCCGCAAGGCCTTTGTCGATGCGCATGGCAAGGATGTCGTGTTCGCCAATGATCTTGCCGATTTCTTCGACATTCGCGACGTCGACACCAACATGTCGGCCGGCACCAAGGCCGCCCCCGACATGGCGGTCATCAACCAGGTCATCAATTCGTCGTTTCTCTACGTCATCGTCCAGGGCAGTGTGGACAAGGATTGGGCGCGCAATCGCAAGATGATCATCCGCCGCGCCGCCAACACCGCCAACCCGCCGGCCAAGCTGCTGATCACCCTTTATACCCCGCCCGAAACCGCCAGCAGCACGGTCAGCTTCGATCGCTTCACCGATTTCAATATCGTCGGCGATATCGACACGACCGCCCTCGGCGCATTGTTCGACAACAAATGACGGCTGTCGAAAGCGAAGCGGAGCGCATTAACCCCTATGTCGGGCTGCGGCCCTTCTTCTTCGAAGACAGCCTGTATTTTTTCGGCCGCGACCGCCAGATCAATGATCTGATCGCGCTGCTGCGCCATAACCGCTTTCTGGGGGTCGTCGGATCGTCGGGCAGCGGCAAATCCTCGCTGGTGCGCGCCGGGCTGTTGCCGATGCTGCTCGGCGGCTTTCTGGAATCGGAACGCGACCGCTGGGCGCTGGCGCAGGTCAAGCCTGGCGACACGCCGCTGGTCAACCTTGCCGAAGGGCTGATCCGTGCCACCGGCCAGACCGTAACGCCTGACGCCATCACCAAGCTGGTCGATGAGATTGCCGATCGCCATGACGAGGCGGTGACCGATTATCTCGGGCGCCATGTCGCCGACAGCAACATCCTGCTGCTCGTCGACCAGTTCGAGGAACTGTTCGCCTTTCGCAGCAAGGCCGGCGACCCCGGCCCCAACCAGGCCCGCGAAGCGGCCCGGCGCCGCAGCGAAGCCAGCGCCTATGTTGACCTGATGCTGCGGCTGGCGGAATATCCCGGGCTGCCGATCTATGTCGTGCTGACCATGCGCACCGATTTCCTCGGCGATTGCGACCTGTTCTATGGCCTGCCCGAAGCGCTCAACATCGGCCGCTATCTCGTGCCGCGCCTGTCGCGCGAGGAATTGCGCGAAGCCATCGAATGCCCGGCAACGCTGGCCGGCGCCAGTGTCGCGCCGCGCCTGCTCGACCAGATCCTCAACGCGCTCGGCGACCGCATGGACCGGCTGCCGGTCGTGCAGCACGCGCTGGTGCGCACCTTCGACGAATGGGTGCGCTGCGGGCGCAATGGCCCGATCGATCTGGCCCATTACGACGCGGTCGGCGGCCTCGAACGCGCGCTCAACAATGATGCCGATGCGGCGATGGCGGGGCTCGATGCCCGGCATGTCGAAGCGATGTTCCGACGGTTGACCGATACCGATCTCAACCAGCGCCGCGTGCGCAGCCCGGCGCGGATCAGCGAACTCATGGCTGTCACCGGCGCCGGCCGCGCCGCCATCGATGCCGTCATCGAGCCCTTTGCCGACAAGCGCCGCAGCTTTTTGTATCTGTCGAGCGACGGCAATGCCGCCGACCCGCGCGTCGACATCGCGCATGAAAGCCTGATCCGCAACTGGGACCGGCTGGTCGGCTGGACCGACACCGAAAACCAGGTCCGCGACACCTATGTCGACCTTGTCGATCGCGCGCGGCGCTGGAAAACCGGCACCGGGTCGCTGCTCGAAGGGCCGGAACGGCGCAACGCCTTTGCCTGGGTGACCGAGACCAACCCGAAACGCGGCTGGGCACAACGCTATGCCGAAGCCGATGACGATTTCGAAACGCTGTTCGCCTATCTCAATGCCAGCCAGAAATCCTTTTACCGCGGGCGCGGCCTCAATATCGCCCTGCCGGTGGCGATCCTGCTCGGCACCGTCGGGGCGATCGGATATACGCAAAGCCAGCAGATCGAGGAGCGCTTCAAAACCATCGACCAGTCGATCCAGCTGGTCGAAGCGATGACCACCACCATGTACAGCGCCCTGGAAACGCTGCCGGGATCGGGCGATGCCCGGCGCGAATTGCTGCTGCGTTCACGTGACTTTGGCGAAAAACTCACAGGTTATCAGGACGACCGCGCCAGCTTCGAATTCTGGAACCTGATTCTCGAAGGCGATGTCTATATCGACACTGTCGTAGAGACCGATGACATCGGCAATGACGCCGCCGCCGACGTGCTCGATCGCGCGTTCGGCAATGCCAGCATCAAATACGCAGCGGCGGTTGCGCTGGCGCGCAAACAACTCGAGCAATTGCCCGATGACATCGCATGGGAAGTCAAGCTTTCGGTCGCCCTTGGGAAATTGTCACCGACGGCGGCAACCGATGCCGGCGCCTGTGCGGCACAAAAGGAGGTCGTCAGCCTCAATGCCAAAATCCTCGCGAGCGGCGATACGACCTATGATTGGCGCTTCCAGAGTTTCACCGGACTGAACTATCTGGCGCGCATCGTCAGTGAAGCCTGCCAGCCCCCGGCCAGCAACCTCATCACCTTCGTGAAATCCAGCGTTCTTGCCGAAGCCATGGGCGCCGACAGGAATGCCAGCCTCGCCCGGCTGCGCACCATTGCCAGCGAATTGATCGAAAACAGCCGACAGTTGCGCGAATTCCCCTTCGTTTCAAACGCCGAAAGCCGGCGCGAAGGCGAAGTCCAGAGCACGACCGCCGTCAGGCTTCTGGAACGGGTGCAGAAAGCCAAGCCATCGGTCGATACACAGCATTTGCTGGCGGATGCCCGACAAGAGCGCGGTGAGGCGCTCATCATGAACAATGAATTTGTCAAAGCCGACGCCAGTTTCGACGCGGCCATCGCCGAATTCAAAGACTTGATCAAATCCGACGCGGCCAATGCCGGGCAGTATGAGATCCAGGTGGCATCATTACAAATTTCAAAAGCCAAGATCGCGGTGTGCGTCAGCGATCCGGGGTCATGCGTTTCGACACGGTAATAACCGTGCCGCACGCCATCTTCACACCGGCACAGCAATCTGCTTGCCGGCAAACACTGCCTGCCAGCTTTCGATTTCGGCGATCACCACATCGTCCATCGCTCGCGCCAGCGACGCCGCTTCGGCATAGCGTAGCTCGACATCGGGATCGCCGAGTAGCACCGCCAGCCGTTCCTCGATCGCTTCGAGTTTTTCCGCCGTCACTTCCGAAATCGCGGCAAAGCGTTCGAAATCGCCGAAATAGCGGATGCCGGCAAAGGCGCCTCCCAACGCCGGCAGCGCCACACCCAGGAAAGTGAAGCTTTTGGAGGCGCTGTAGACAAGACCCGGTGCCACCAGCCCAAGCTTGCCGCCGACAACGAGCAAGAGATACAGCGCAACCGCCGTCACCGCGAGCTTGAACATCAGTTCGGAGGCATGATCGAGCCGGTGGTGGACGATCGTCAGCCGTTCCGCCTTGGTGGCGTGATAGGCGCGCTGCGCCCGCACATGCACCACCAGCAAATGTTCCAGCGCGCCGCGCAGATAGGCCTGGCCAAGCGTGACCGATGGCAGGCCCTGGTCGCGCAGCACCCGCCGCGCATAGGTTTCGGGCCACATGGTTTCCGCCCCGCGCGGCCAGCGCCCCGGCGGCCGCGCCACACCGAGCAACAGCAGCAGCGGCGCATGGCGCAGATATTCCGCCACCCGCCGGGTTTCGAACCAGCGGCCGTGCCAGCGCCGGCGCCGACCGACGCTGGTGATCAGCAGGATGGCGAGCAGCAGCAGCAATTCGAACAGCGCAAACGGCCATTTCGTGTCGGACGTGGCAAAGGGCAGATAGGCAACCCCGCCGGTGATCGCCAGCGCCGACAGCAGGAAATTGGTTACCATCCCGCCGCGATAGGCATCGGACAAATAGGTCGACAGGCCATCGGCCCAGGCAAAGCGGCGCAGCACCTCGGTTTCGATGCGGGCGACAAAGCCGGCATCGCCGCCGGCCAAGCCACGCGCGCTGGCCAGCAGGGGCGCCGCCGATCCGCCGGCGATGGCATCGGGTGTTTCATAGGTCTGCACCAGCCCGGACAGCGCCTTGCCCGGCCCGCGGCCCCCGAAGATCGCTTCGACGCGCCGATAGCCGTGGAAGCGCCGGCTGCTGCGCGGATGCCATTGTTCGGCGTGAAAACGGATGGCACGCGCATCGAGCGCCGCCCTGGGCGGGTTCAACAGGCCCTGCAGACAGGCGGCAATGTCGGCATCGCTCGCCACCGCATTGCGCACCAGCAGCGATTCGGGCGCGCGCAGGATGTAGCGGCGCGTGGGATCTCCGGCATCGATCCAGATCACCGGCGCGCCATGATCGAGCGCTGCCGCGATCGTGTGGCGGGTGCCGCCGGCGGTGCCCGGTGTCACCCCGTCCCAGATCGCCACCAGCAGATCGGCCTGTTCAACCATGATCTGCCCGGCCGCCGCCGCGCGTTCCGATGCAATGCCGCCATAGGCCGCCGCCGCCAGCGCATCGCCCGGCACATCGAGCATGGCGAGGAACAACCGCGCCACGGTCGCGTCCTGTTCGGCCAGCGCCAGGCATTGCACCTGCGCCGCCAGCCGCTGCATTTCGGCGGCCCGCGCCGCGACGCCGGCATCGGCCGGCACGCCGCCGGCGAGCAGCGCGCCGGCATCGGCGGCGGTGGCGGGATGGGCGTTGATCGCGATGTTGAGCGCCGGGCCGAAGGGCAGCGGCGCCGCCACCTGCCAGCCCCGCGCCAGCGCGCGCTCCACCGCCAGCAGATCGGCACCATGCGCCAGCAGCGCGTGCAGCCGGGTCGGCGCCCAGGCTTCGGCCTGGCCGGCGACCGCCGCGTCGATCATGTCGAACAGCGCGGTCAGCGCCGTATCGATGGCGGCGCGGTTGCGGGCGAAGGCGGCGTTGCTGTTGCGATGTCCGGTCACCCCCAGCGCCAGGCGCGCCAACGGCAAAACAAGAGACGCAGGCGGTGATGCAGAAGCGGAATGGGGCATGGGCCGGCATCGTAGCGACGCCATCGCCTTCGACAAGCCATTCCCGCCCGGGCAAACAACTTGTTGCCATGGCGATGAACGACTATCGTTCGGCAGGGATCGCGGATCAGGGGACGCCGGGACAATAGATGACGGCGCAGACAGAACCCAATGGCGCGCCAGCCGATGCGAAAACTGTGTTCGTCAGCTATTCCCGCGACGACCGCAAGGCCGCGCGGCCGGTGATCGAACTGCTCGAAAGCGCTGGCTTTTCGGTCTGGTGGGACGGGCTTCTTACCCCCGGGGAACGATTTTCGCTGGCGACCGAGGCAGCGCTCGAGGCCGCGCGGGTCGTCGTCGTGCTGTGGTCGCGCACCTCGACCGCGTCGCACTGGGTGCATGACGAAGCGACCCGCGGGCGTGACCGACGGGTGCTGGTGCCGATCAGCCTTGATGGCTGCGAGCCGCCGCTGGGGTTCCGCCAGTTCCAGACGATCGACATCAGCAAGGCCAGGCTGAAACGCGGCGATGCGACGGCCGAAGCGGTCATCCAGGCGGTTGCGGCGCTGCACACGGCGCCGGCGGTGGCGCCCGCACCGGTGGCGCCAGCCGCGACGCGCGGGATCGACCGGCGCCTGTTGCTCGCCGGCGGCGGCGCGGTGCTGGCCGTCGCTGTTGGCGGGGCGTGGCAGGCCGGGCTGTTCGGTGGCAGCGGCGCGGTGGCCAACAGCGTTGCCGTGCTGCCGTTCGACAATATCAGCGGCGATCCGCAGCAACGCTATTTTTCCGAAGGGCTTGCCGCTGAAGTGCGCGGCGAACTGGCGCGCAACCCGTTGCTGCGCGTCGCCGCCCAGGCATCGTCGAACAAGTTCCGCGACAGTAGCGACGATGCCAGGGCGATTTCGAGCGCGCTCGGGGTGACCTATCTGCTCGATGGCAATGTCCGCCGTGCCGGCGACACGCTGCGCATCTCGGCTGAGCTTATCGACGGCAGCAGCGGCTTCAGCCAATGGTCGCAATCGTTCGACCGGCCGCTCGCCGATGTCTTTGCCGTGCAGGACGAGATTGCCGGCGCCGTCACCGCGGCGCTTTCGGCGCAGATGGTCAAGCGCCAGGCCGGGACCCGCGACACCGTCCATGCCGGCGGCACCAGCAATGTCGCTGCCTATGATGCCTATCTGCGCGGGCGCGACCTGTACCAGAAGGGCATCGACGAAAACAGCGATCGCGCCGCGCTGGCGCGTTTCGACGAAGCGATTGCCGCCGATCCGCGCTACGCCCTCGCCCATGCCGCCCGGGCGCGCGCGCTCACCGTCATCGGCAACCAGTATAGCCAGGGCGCCGCGCGCATCGCCATCTACGACGCTGCGCTGGCCGCCGCGCGCCGGGCCGTCGCGCTCGGCCCCGATACCGCCGAAGCGTTCCTGGCGCTCGGCATCATCCTGTTCAACGGCAACGTCGATTGCCGTGGCGCGCAGGCGCCCTTTGAAAAGGCGGCGGCGCTGGGCAGCGGCGATGCCGAAGTGCTCAGCCGGACGGCGCTGTTCAATGCACGCACCGGGCGCTTTGATGCGGCGCGCAGCACGATGGCGCGGGCGGCGGCGCTCGATCCGCTCAATCCCGCCATGTTGCGGCTGGTCGGCGAAGTCGAATTTTCGGCCGGGCGCTATGCCGAGGCGATTGCCGCCATCAACCGCGCGCTGGCAATCAACCCGCGCCTGGCCGTCGCGCATTCGACAATCGGTGCCAGCCAGTTGCAACTTGGCGATGCCAAGGCCGCCGAACAGTCGTACCGTGCCGAACCCAATTCGCTGTTCGCGCTGCCGGGGATCGCGATCATCTGCGCGCGCACTGGCCGCAAGGCGGAGGCGGAGGCCGCGCTGGCCAGGCTGATCGCCGAACATGGCGACAATGGCCTTTACCAGCAGGCGCAGGTGCTGGCGCAATGGGGCGACAGTGCGGCAGCCCTCGCCCGGCTGGCGGCGGCGCGGCGGGCGCGGGATTCGGGGCTGGCGCTGCTGCGCAATGACCCCCTGCTGGCGCCCCTGCGCGAAAAGCCCGAGTTCATCGCCCTGTCGAAAAGCCTGGGCTTCACCTGATCATCCGTAAACATGCAGCAAAGGACATGGCCATGACGACCGATGACACGACACCGCCACCCGCAGATCGGGGGCTTGGTGACCGGGGGCTGGGTGATCGGGGCCTTGGTGACCGAGGTCTGGGTGACCGGGGGCTGGGTGATCGCAAGCCGGCGGTGGCAAGCGAGGAACCGGCAACCGGGAACGCAGCGGATCGCGGCCTTGGCGATCGCGGCCTTGGCGATCGCGGACTTGGTGACCGGGGCCT
>JBBRVH010000039.1:0-25535 GCA_038246995.1 Sphingomonadales bacterium | reverse complement strand
CCCCGCTCGGCTTCGCCGAGTCGCCCTCCCCGCAAGGGGGAGGGAAAAAAGCTGCTAACAAAACCAGCCCTAACGCCCGTTAAGGCTCTCTCCCGCTAAGCGCGCCTGTGCCGCTGCCGTAATCCCGGTTGTGACAGCAACACCGCCCGGTCCGGGGCCAGGGAGCGAGCCTGACCACCCATGATTTCGGTAATCGGCCTGGTTGTGTTGATCGTCATGGTGTTCGGTGGCTTTGCGTTCACCGGCGGCAGCATCGGCGCCGTGCTTCATGCACTCCCGCACGAAATGTTGATTATTGGCGGTGCTGCCGCCGGCGCGACCCTGGTCGGCACCGATATCGCCGGCATCAAGGCGATGGGCGGCGGCTTCGTCACCATCGTCAAAGGCCCGAAATACAAGAAGGCCGATTACAGCGCTGCGATCTTCCTGACCGCGCGGCTGATGAAGATGTTCCGCAACGATGGCCCGGTCGCGGTCGAACCGCATATCGAGGACCCCAAATCGTCGAGCCTCTTCGCCGAATATCCGGTGTTCCAGAAGGATCCGGTGTTCCTCCATCTGCTCACCGATTCGATGCGGCTGCTCGTCGTGTCCACCGGCACGCTGTCGCCCTATGCCGTCGAGGAGGTGATCGACACTGCCATCGAGACACATCACACGGCCGCGCTGAAGCCGGTCGAAAGCCTGCAGACCATGTCGGATGCGCTGCCGGCGCTCGGCATCGTCGCTGCCGTGCTCGGCGTCATCAAGACCATGGCGTCGATCGACCAGCCGCCGGCGGTGCTCGGCGCGATGATCGGCTCGGCGCTGGTCGGCACCTTTCTTGGTGTGCTGCTCAGCTATGGCATCGTCGGGCCGTGCGCGGCGCGGCTGAAGGCGGTGATCGAAGTCGATGGCGAAATCTACCTCGTCGTGCGCCGCGTCATCGTTGCCAGCCTGAAGGGCCAGCCGCAGCCGCTCGTCATCGAAGCCGCCCGCACCGCGATCGGCCCTGCCAACCAGCCGACATTTTCGGAGGTCTTCGATGGCCTGCGCGCGGTAAAATAGGGTGGCCCGGTGAAACCCGAGCTCAAGATCGAGCCCGAGATCATCATCAAGCGCGGCAAGAAGCATCACGCCGCGCATCATGGTGGCGCCTGGAAGATCGCCTATGCCGATTTCGTGACGGCGATGATGGCGTTCTTCATGCTGATGTGGATTCTTGGCGCCACCGACGAAAACCAGCGCCGTGGCATCGCCGATTATTTCACCCCGACGATCATCCAGATGAAGAACAGCGGCGGGTCGAACGGCATCATGGGCGGTCGGGCGCTCGAATCCGAGGAAGGCGTCGCGCCGCGCGCCACGATGAGCGGGCGCCGTCCGGTGGCGATGACCGGCGGCGGCGGCATGCGCGCCGAAGCCAGGCAGGACGCTGTCGTCCCCAAGCCTGTCGATGCCAAGGTGCAGAGCGATGACGAGGACAAGTTCCGCACCATCGAGCGGCGCGTCGCAGCGCGGGTGGCCGGCGATCCGACGCTGAAGGGCCTGAAGGGGCAAATTCGTTTCGTGCGGGTCCAGGATGGCCTGCGCATCGATATCGTCGAGCGCGCCGATTTCGCCATGTTCGGCGTGGGCAATGCGCGCTTCAGCCCGGCGGCGGCGGCGATGGTGAAGACAGTGGCCGACGCCATGGGCGAAACCCCCAACCGGCTGACGGTGCGCGGCCACACCGATTCGCTCGCCTATGGCACCCGCGGCGGCGCCAACAACTGGACGCTTTCCACGCTGCGCGCCGATGCCACCCGCCAGGCGCTCGCCGCAGCCGGAATCGACGAAGCCCGCTTTCGCCGCATCGAAGGTGTCGCCGATACCGACCCGTTCAACCCGCAGGACCGCGCCGACCCGCGCAACCGGCGGATCAGCGTGACTCTGCTCTATCGCGGGGCGTGATCAGTTGGTGGCGAGGATCGCCACCGTCGCCACCGAGGTCAGCAGGCTGGCGACGATGCCCGTCACGTCCTTGGCCAGATCGAGCTTGTAGAGCGGATCGATGTTCTTGGGCACGATGATCGTCGAACCCGGCGGGATGACGCTGTTGTCGGCGCGGCCCCAGCCACGGCCGCCGATGGGCTGCGACGTGCCATTCGGCAACACGATGAAAATCCGGCCCTTGTCGGCGGTCGATTGGGTGCCGCCGGTTTCGCGCAGATATTCGCCGACCGATTTGTCCTTGATGAACTGCAATGCCCCCGGGTTCGACACATCACCGAGCGCCAGCACGAAATTGGGCATCTTGGGCATGACGACGGCATCGCCGCTTTCGAGCACGGTATCGAGATCGCCGCGCACGGCAAGAACGCGCGGATCGGCCTCCACCACCACCCGGCCCGGCGCTTCGACCGTGGCGAGTTGCTGGATCAGCGATTGCCCGGCGAGCAGCGCATCGCCCGAGCCTTCCTTGCGCGCCGATACGGCGAGCAGCGAATTGGTCAACTCGCGGCTGGTACGGCGCAGGCCTTCCTGCTGCAATTCCTTTACCGAACGCCGCGTGAAGATGGCGCCATAGGGATAGGCCAGCGGCGACAGGCCGCCGGCGCGCGCCACCAGTTGCGACAGGGTCTCGCCCTTGCGGATCGAATAGAGGCCGGGGCGATTGAATTCACCGGTCAACAGCACGCCGCCGGGTTCGAACTGCGGCTGCGCCGCGTTGAAGCGCAAATCGTCGCCGGCGCGCACCAGCGTTTGCGCCAGCGCGGTCGGATAGCCTTCGGTGGCGATGCGTTCCTGGGTGACCGTGCTGCCGCTGGCGCGGCTGACATCGAGGGTCATTTCGCTCGCCGAGCTCAGCACACCTTCGGCAACCGCGGCGAGATCGGCGGCGCTCACGGTGCCGGCGATCGGATAGGCCCCGGGCCGGCGCACGGCGCCCCCGACCGCAACGGCGTTTTCGATCAGCACGGGCAGCAGTTCGGGTTCTTCCTCGAACACCGCCGGGCAGCGGCCGTTCGATGGGCGCTGCGCCTGGCTGGAGAAACCGGCGCCGTCAGTATCCTCTTCGGGCAGCCGCGGCTGCGGATCGCTGGTGCGACGGCGCAACCCGACCTGGTCGTCCCCGGTGCGCAGGGCAGCGTCACCGCCGCGGCCGGCGGTGCTGATGTTGCCGCCGGTTGCTGCCAGATCGCTCTGGCCGCCGCGTTCGACGATGAAGGCGGTGCGGGTAACGACGTTGAAGCGCGTTGTCTGGCTGTCGCGCACCAGCGTTTCGAGCCGATCGAGCGAGGCGCATTCGGTCAGCGTGTTGGACTGGCCGAGCACGACGCGGCGCACCGCGGTACGATTGAGAAAATCGATATCGTCGCGGCTGAAGACATACAGCCGATCATCGGAACGCAGCGCCACGCCGGGCCGCGACGTCAGCGCGCTGAGCAAATTGACCGGCTGGAACACCCGCGACGCCGTAGCGGGATCGCGACGGATGAGCACCGCCATCGGCAGATAGGTATCGGACTTCAGATCGGTGACATCGCCGAGCAGATCGCGCACCGTCGGCGCCGCGACGAGCGCGCGGGCACCCGGGTTGGCAACGAAACCGCGCAGCACGACCCGCCCGGTGCTGCCGCCGGCGCTGCCGCCGGTCAACTGCACCGCATCGCCCGGCACCATCGTCGTCGACAGGCTGGCGGCGCGCAGATATTGCTCGCTGCCATCGGCGCCGATGCGGCTGATGGCGATCTGGTTGCCGCGCGGGCGCAAGGCCCCGCCGGCATAGCTCAGCACGCTGCCCAGCGAGGCACCTATGCGAATTTCATAGATGCCCGGCCGGGCGACACTGCCCGAAACCGCCACCGTATCGCCGATGACCGGCACGATGATGCGATCGCCATCGCGCAGCCGCACCGATGGCGGGCTGCCGATGCCGAGCAGGCCGTAAAGATCGACATTGATCGACGAACCGCCGCGCACGATGCGGACGTTGCGCAACGACCCCGACCGCCGCACGCCGCCGGCTTGCGCCAGTGCGGCCGAAACATCGCTGAGCGCGGTCAGATTATACTGGCCGGGCCGATCGACTTCCCCGCCGACGAACACGGTCGCGGCGCGTACCGAGCCAAGCGAAATGAACACTTCGGTACCGAGCAGGGTGCGCCGCGTCGCGGCCTGCAGATCACGCGTCACCGCCGCGATCGAGCGCCCGGCCGCCGAGATCGGCGGCAGCGCGCCAACCACCAGCCGGCCATCGCGGCTGACCCGAACCGTCTTGGAATCGTTGGTCGCGCCCTGGAACTGCACGACCACATCGTCGCCGACTCCGATGACGTAATCGTCACCAACCGCGCCGGTCAGCCCGCCGGTCGCGCCGCTCGCGGATTGGAAAAGATCATAACCGAACTGCTTGAGCGTGGGATCGGCGAGGCGTTCGCGAAATTCGCGTTCGATCGGCGACGGCCGATACAGGCGGGCAAGCCCGGCGCGGGCTTCGGCGCGGCGCAATTCCTGTTCTTCGCGGGTGTCGACCCGGCTGGCGCGGTCGGCGCCGGCAGCCATTGATTGGCGCTGGTCGCCCTGGTCGCGCGCCCGGTCGACGGCGTCACCGGCGTTGGGGCCGCTGCCCAATTGGCCCTGGACCTGCTGCAGAACGCGCGGATCAATCCCTTGTGCACCCGAAGGCGCGATGATGGTGGCAGCAATCGCCGCCGAGAAGGCAGCTTGCCCGAACGCCTTGCGCATCGCTGTTCCCGAACCCCGTGATTATCTGCATGGCGTGTAGGAGCCTGCCGGTAACGCGTCAACGATGCCGCGGTGCAGACGCTTTCGGCTGGTGTCAGAGCCCGGCGACGGCGCGGGCGACGGCCTGGTCGGCCCGTTCCAGCGAAACGCGCGCCTGCGGCGAATCGGCCATCAGGGCCCGGTCGACATGCACGAACCGATCACCCAGCGTGCCCTGCCCGCGCGTTCCGACCGATGGCATCGCCCAAAAGGCGACCACCAGGCTCGTCAGCGCTGCAACCTTGGCAAATTTCACGACCATGACACCTGTCTCAACACACCCGAACACCACGCTGGCGAACCCTTACCACAGCAAAGATTACACCCCGATGTATACGCGTGACCGCGGCTTTAGCTGCACCGCAACAGATCCGCAACGGCTGTAACCGCCGGGCTGCCAACCCGTCGTGAAATCGGCAGGATTCGGCGCAACCGAGCGTCAGAGGCGACCGTTGACATGATCCGAATAGTCGCTCGCCAGCTGGCGGGTGAGCGCACCGACCTCGAATCGCCACGGGCCGATTTCGGCCAGCGGGGTCACTTCGGCGGCACTGCCGGTCAAGAACGCCTGTTCGAATGTTTCCAGCTCCTCTGGCCAGATTACGCGCTCGATGACCTCGATCCCCCGGCGGCGCGCCAGGCCCATCACGGTGCGGCGGGTGATGCCATCGAGAAAGCAATCGGGCGTCGGCGTGTGGAGCACGCCATCCTTCAGGAAAAACACATTGGCGCCGGTCGCTTCGGCCACCTGCCCGCGCCAGTCGAGCATCAGCGCATCATTGTAGCCGGCATTTTCAGCGGCGTGTTTCGACATGGTGCAGATCATGTAAAGCCCGGCGGCCTTGGATTTGGTCGGCGCGGTATAGGGCGCCGGCCGCCGCCACGGCGCGATATTCAGCCGCAAACCCTTGGCGAGCGCCTCCGGCCCGAAATAGGCGCCCCATTCCCAGCAGGCGATGGCAAGATGCGGCTTGGTCTTCTGCGCCGAAACGCCCATCTGTTCGGACCCGCGCCAGGCGATCGGGCGGACATAGCCGTTGACAAGGCCATTGGCCGCCAGCGTTTCATTGACCGCCGCATCGATCTGTTCGCGCGTCCACGGCAATTCGAAACCCAGGATCCGCGCCGATTCAATCAGCCGCTGGCTATGCTGTTCGAGCGCGAACACCTTGCCGCCATAGGCGCGCGCGCCTTCGAACACAGCGCTGGCATAGTGCATCGCATGGGTGAGGACATGGACATTGGCGTCGCGCCACGGCCGCAGCGCGCCATCGAACCAGATGAAGCCATCACGATCGTCGAAGGTGGCGTCGATCATCCTGTCAGTCCTTCCCGCAATTTTGTTCCGCGCGGCGCATCATTGCCAGCAGCTTCTTGCTTCGGGCTAGGCAATCATGCAAGATATGTCAACATGACTGTCCCAAATCGCCCGCAGCGCCCCGGTGCCTCGCTCGCCACCCCGGCCTCGCCGCTGTATCTGCGTGAAGACGAGATCCGCCGCGGTATCGAGCTGTTGTATTTCGGCTATACCGCGATGGTGCGCGGTGCCGATACCATTCTGGCGCGGGAAGGTTTCGGCCGCGCGCATCACCGCGCGCTCTATTTCATCGCCCGCCGCCCCGGGCTGCCGGTCGGCGAACTGCTGCGCCTGCTCGGCATCACCAAGCAATCGCTCGGCCGGGTGCTGGGGGAATTGCAGGACAAGGCGCTGGTCGAACAGAGCATCGGCACGGCCGATCGGCGGCAACGGCTGTTGCGGTTGACCGATGCCGGCCGCGAGCTTGAAAGCGCCCTGTTCACCGAACTGGAAGCCAGCATGGCGGCGGCCTATGGCGAGGCCGGGCAAAGCGCCGTCACCGGCTTCTGGTCGGTGCTCATCGGTCTGATCAAGCCCGAGGACCGGGCGCTCGTCGAAAGCCTGCGCCAGGGCTGAAACAGCAACGGCGGCGTGTCGCCACGCCGCCGTGCCTGTCACGCCCCGAAAGCGTCAGTTCTTGAAGCGATCGATAGTCATCACCTTGGTCCAGGCGGCCACGAAATCGGCGACGAACTTGTCGCGGCCATCGTTGGCGGCATAGACTTCGGCAACGGCGCGCAGTTCCGAATGCGAACCGAACACCAGGTCGACGGGGGTTGCCGTCCACTTCAGCTTGCCGGTGGCGCGATCGACGCCTTCATAGACGCCGGGCTGGCTGCCCTTGGCCCATTTCGTCTCCATGCCGAGCAGGTTGACGAAGAAGTCGTTGCTCAGCGTGCCCGGGCGATCGGTGAAGACCCCGGCCTTGCTGCCGCCGACATTGGCATCGAGCGCGCGCAGGCCGCCGACCAGCACGGTCATTTCCGGCACGGTCAGGTCGAGCAGATTGGCCTTGTCCACCAGCATTTCGGCGGGCGACAGGCGGTTGTCCGCACCAAAATAGTTGCGGAAACCATCGGCGGTCGGCTCGAGCGCGGCGAACGACGCCGCATCGGTCTGGGCCTGGGTCGCATCGGCACGCCCCGGCGCGAAGGGCACCGTCACCACCTGCCCGGCCTTGGCCGCCGCCTGTTCGATCGCGGCATTGCCGGCCAGCACGATCAGATCGGCGAGCGAAACCTGCTTGCCGCCCGTCGCCGCCTTGTTGAACCCGGTCTGGATCGCCTCGAGCTTGCCGAGCACCTTGGCCAGTTCGGCCGGATTATTGGCCCGCCAGTCCTTCATCGGCGCCAGCCGGATGCGTGCGCCATTGGCACCGCCGCGCATGTCGGTGCTGCGGAACGACGATGCCGAGCCCCAGGCGGTACGCACCAATTCCGGCCCCGCCAGCCCCGACGCCAGCACCTGCGCCTTCAGGCTGGCGATGTCGGCCGCATCAATCAGCGGATGCGTGACGGCCGGGATCGGATCCTGCCATGACAAGGCTTGCCTTGGCACTTCGGCACCGATGTAACGCGCCAGCGGGCCCATGTCGCGATGGGTCAGCTTGAACCACGCCTTGGCAAAGGCCAGTTCGAGGTCCTTGGGGTTCTTCAGGAAACGCTGCGAAATCTTGCGATAGGCCGGGTCTTCCTTCAACGCCAGGTCGGTGGTGAACATGATCGGCGCGTGCGTCTTCGATGGATCATGCGCGTCGGGCACGGTGCCGGCACCGGCACCCTTGGCCGGGATCCACTGCGTCGCGCCGGCCGGGCTCTTGGTCTTCACCCAATCGAACTTGAACAGGTTTTCGAGATACTGCATCGAAAAGGCAGTCGGGGTCGATACCCAGGCGCCTTCCAGCCCGCTGGTGATCGTATCGACACCGGCGCCGCTGCCGCACTTGTTTTCCCAGCCCAGGCCCTGCTTTTCCACGGCTTCGGCGGCGGGTTCCTTGCCAACACAGCCGTCGGGTGCCTTGGCGCCATGCGCCTTGCCAAAGCTGTGGCCGCCGGCGATCAGCGCCAGCGTCTCTTCATCGTTCATCGCCATGCGGCCGAAGGTTTCGCGGATGTCCCTGGCCGCGAGCAGCGGATCGGGGACGCCGTTCGGGCCTTCGGGGTTGACGTAGATCAGCCCCATCTGGACCGCCGCCAGCGGCTTGGCGAGTTGCCGGTCGCCGCTGTAGCGCTTGTCATCGAGGAACTTCTGTTCGGGGCCCCAGAACACCTGGTCGGCTTCCCAATCGTCGGTGCGGCCGCCGCCATAGCCATAGGTCTTGAAGCCCATCTGTTCGAGGCTGACGTTCCCGGCGAGGACCATCAGGTCGGCCCAGGAGATCTTGCGGCCATATTTGGCCTTCACCGGCCACAACAGGCGGCGCGCCTTGTCGAGGTTGGCATTGTCGGGCCAGCTGTTGAGCGGCTCGAAACGCTGCTGGCCGCCGCCGGCGCCGCCGCGGCCATCGGTGGTGCGATAGGTGCCGGCGCTGTGCCACGCCATGCGGATGAAAAACGGGCCATAATTGCCGTAATCGGCCGGCCACCACGGCTGCGACGTCGTCAGCACCGCGGCGATATCGGCCTTCACCGCCGCCAGGTCGAGCGTCTTGAATGCCGCCGCATAATCGAAATTGCCGCCGAGCGGGTTCGATTCAGCCGCATTCTGGCGCAGCGGTTGCAGGTTCAACTGTTCGGGCCACCAGAATTTGTTCGAAACATTCGCGTCTTCGGCCAAGGCCGGCGCGGCGGTGAGCGCCGTCAGCGAAACGGCGACGAGCGCCGCCAGTGTGATTGCGGATTTGCGCATTTGATCGTTCCCCAGCGCGTGAAAAACATCACGATGGAAAAATCTTACGCCTTCAGCGTCGAGCTGAAAAAACGGTAATGTTGCTCAGCGTCATCGGAAATTGCGATCAGGCCGAAAGCGCCCGCGATCGCGCCGCTGCCGCCGCCACGGTATCGGCCAGCAACGGCGCCAGCCCGGGTTGCAGCACCGCCAGGCCGGCAGCGGTGGTGCCGTTCGGGCTGGTGACATTTTCGCGCAAGACCGCGGCCGGGACGGTTGCTTCACTCGCCGCCAGCGCCGCCGCGCCGGTTACCGTGGCGCGGGCCAGCCGCGCCGCAAGCCCGGGTTCAAGACCTGCGGCCGCCCCTGCCGACGCCAGCGCCTCGATAAAGGCAAAGACATAGCCGGGGCCAGAGCCCGAAACCGCCGTCACCGCGTCGAACTGGCTTTCGTCGTTCAGCCACACGGTGGTGCCCGCCGGGCTGAACAGCGCTTCGGCGGCCCCTTCGGCCAGATCACCGGCGCCGGTGAACAGCGCCGTCACCCCCATGCCGATACCCGCCGGCGTATTGGGCATGGCGCGCACGATCGCCGAGTGCGGGAAGAGGCTGGCAAGATCGGCCGTCGTCACCCCGGCCATGACCGAAACGACCAGCGTCATCGGCCCGGCAATCGCTGCATAGGGCGCGGCCGCCGCGCGCCAGACCTGCGGCTTGACCGCCAGCACCAGCACATCGGGGCGCCCGGCGGGTGGCCCCGCGCTGACGGCGACACCGTCAGGCACCGCACGCGGCGCCGGATCGATGACCGCAACCGGCCCCATTTCATCGGCAAGCCAGCGCCGCAGCAAGGCACCGCCCATATTGCCGCAACCAAGCAGCCAGATCGGTGCGGTCATGCGCGTCGGGCCCTGGGCGTCACGCCTCGCCAACGGTTTCCAGCAGCGCCGCTGCCATCGCATCGGCGGGGGCATGATCGGCGAACATGACGAGTTGCAGCACCGGGTAGAAGCGTTCGAATTCATCGACGGCGGCTTCGACAAGCACTTCGGCCTGGCCAATGGTCAGGTCCGGCGCTTCGTCGCCATCATCATTGTCGAGCAAGGTCGCATGGCGGAACAGCACCGAGCCATCGGCCGACCATAATTCGAAATGCCCCATCCACAATTGTTCGTTGATGAGCCCGAGCGTTTCATAGATCGCGGCGCGGCGGTCATCCGGGCACGTCAGATCGGCGCGGGCGATGATCTGCAGCACGCGTTCTTCCTCGCGCCACAATGCCCGCAGTTGATAGGTCGCCCAGCCGCCCTTGATCGATGTGCTGATTTCCTCGTCGCCCGAGCGTTCGAAGGCCCAGCCATTGGCGTCGAAAACATGTTCGAGCATGTCGATCGGTGCCGCCGGGGCGGGAGCATAGTCGATATCGAGCAGGCTCATGCCGCAATTCTCCCGTCTGGACGACAGGCTGCGCAGCGCTCGGCGATTCGGCAAGCACGCGACTCGGGCAGGCACGAGATTAAGCTGTGGATAATCACGCCCCGTCGGCGACCCGGTCGGCCTTTGCCGCCTTTGTGACAGGCTTGGCGGCGGCGATCTCGGCGCGCAGCGCGGCGATTTCGGCCTTCAGCCCTTCGACCGCTTCGCGCGCGGCAGCGGCGGTCGCCTTGACGGCTTCGAACTCATCACGGTCCACCGCATCGCTGCCGGCAACGAAGTCGCGGGCGCGGCGGCGGGCGTTTTCCTCCACCTCGCGGCCAACCCCGGCGAGGGTGCCGAGCGCCGAAGTGGCGACCTTGGACAGGTCTTCGAAGAATTTGTTGTCGGTCTGCATCGGTTCAGATTCCCAGCTGGAAGGCGTCTGCCGCCGGATTGAGCATGATGACGCTGGCATTCAGCGCCCCGGCAAAGCACAGCCACACCAGATAGGGCACCATCAGCCATGCCGCCAGCCGGCTGACCCGGCCAAAGGCAAAAGTGGTGGCCAGTGCGACAATCAGCATCAGCCCGATGATGCCGAGCGCCGGCGTCAGCAAGTGAAAGCGAAAGAAGGCCGGCGACCAACTGAGGTTGATGGCCACGCCGATGCCGAACAGCACCAGCGCCAGGGTCCGCCCCGGCGCGCGCTTGTGACCCCACACGATCGCTGCGGATACCGCGATCAGGGTGTAGAGCAAGCTCCAGGCAATGCCGAACACCGGCCCTGGCGGTTGCAGCGCCGGCAGCGTGAGCGTCTGGTACCAGGCGTTATCCTCGGTCGACCCCGAAACACGCGCCGACAGGCCCCCGAGCACGAGCAGCAGCGGGACCAGCACGATCCCCGCCCGCCAGGCCGACGGCCGCCGCAGGGGCGTAGGTGCGATGGATAATGACATGATGGCGTTCTACTCCAATATGACGCAGCGCAACACCCCCCGCCTGTTACCCCCGTTCCCCGCCAAGCAGGAATTCGACATTGCCTTCGGGCCCGGTGATCGGGCTGGTCGCAAGGCCGGTCACTGTCCAGCCGGGTTGCGCCGCCAGCCAGGCCGCCGCAGCGTCGCAGACCCGCTGGTGCACCGCCGGATCGCGGACCACGCCGCCCTTGCCGACCTCGGCGCGCCCGGCCTCGAACTGCGGCTTGACCAGTGCCAGCAGGCGGCATGTTGGGGCGGCAAAATCCAGCGGGCGTTCGAGCACCTTGGCGAGCGCGATGAAGCTGGCGTCGCAGACGATGATGTGGATCGGCTCGGGCACATGGTCGGCGGTCAGTAGCCGCGCGCTCAATTGTTCGTGCACCACCACGCGCGGGTCCTGCCGCAATTTCCACGCCAGTTGGTTGGTACCCGAATCGACCGCATAGACCCGCACCGCGCCGCGCGTCAGCAGCACATCGGTAAAGCCCCCGGTCGATGATCCGACGTCCATGGCCACCACCCCGGTCACTTCCCAGCCAAAATGATCGAGCCCGTGCGCCAGCTTGATGCCGCCGCGCGACACCCAGGGATGGTCGCGCCCCTTGACGATGATCTCGGCATCGGCGGCGACCAACTCTCCCGCCTTGGCGACCTTGCGGGTGCCGACATAGACCAGCCCGGCAAGGATGAGCGCCTGCGCCCGCGTCCGGCTTTCGGCGAGGCCGCGTTCCGCCAGCAATTGATCGATCCGCTGCTTCATGGGGCTGGCGTTACCATGTCCCCCGGCAAAGCGGGAGGGCCGCCTGCCCCTTCCTTCCGCGTCGTTTCCTTCTAAAAGCCCTGCATGACCCGCTTTGCCTTCACCATCGCCGCCACCGATGGCGCCGCCCGCACCGGCGAGATTGCCATGCAGCGCGGCGTCATCCGCACCCCCGCCTTCATGCCGGTGGGCACCGCTGCCACCGTCAAGGGCCTGCGCCCCGCCGAAGTGCGCGCCGCCGGGGCGGACATCATCCTGGGCAATACCTATCACCTCATGCTCCGCCCCAGTGCCGAACGCATCGCGCGGCTGGGCGGCCTCCACGCCTTCATGGGCTGGGACCGGCCGATCCTCACCGACAGCGGCGGTTATCAGGTGATGAGCCTGTCGGCGCTGACCAAGCGATCCGAGGAAGGCGTCGCCTTCGCCAGCCATCTCGACGGCAGCCGCCATCTGATGAGCCCCGAACGCTCGATGGAAATCCAGCGCCTGCTCGGATCGGACATCGTCATGGCCTTCGATGAACTCGTCGCCCTGCCCGCGGCGCGTGAGGTCGTGGAGGCCGCCATGGCCCGATCGATGCGCTGGGCGGCGCGCAGCCGGGCGGGCTTCGACAGCGCCCCCGAACATGCCGACCGCGCCGCGCTGTTCGGCATCCAGCAGGGCGGGCTCGACGAGCGCCTCCGCGCCGAATCGGCGAGCGCCCTCCAGGCCATCGGCTTCGATGGCTATGCCATCGGCGGGCTGGCGGTCGGCGAGGGCCAGGAGGCGATGTTCGGCGTGCTTGATTATGCCTGCGACCAACTGCCCGCCGCCGCGCCGCGCTACCTGATGGGCGTCGGCAAGCCCGACGATATCGTCGGCGCCGTGCTGCGCGGGGTGGACATGTTCGATTGCGTGCTGCCCACTCGTTCGGGCCGCAACGGCCAGGCCTTCACCCATGATGGCCCGCTCAACATCCGCAACGCCAGGCATGCCGAAGATCTTGCCCCGCTCGATGCGGACTGCCCCTGCCCCGTGTGTACCGGCCCGGTGGCGACCAGCCGCGCCTATCTCCACCACCTTGTAAAATCGAATGAAATGCTCGGCGCGATGCTGATGACCGAGCATAACATCGGCTTTTACCAGGCGCTGATGGCCGGGCTGCGGCGTGCGATTGCCGAAGGCAGGGTGCAGGCCTTCGCTGCCGCCTTTCTGGCGCGCTACCGCAAATAGCTGGGGCGGGCGAAAGTCACGAAAGTCACGCCGAACGCGTTTTTCGTCTTTTGGCGAAAGTTCACGAAAGTCACGAAATCGGCGGTTTTTGGCCGTCCCCTGCCACCGCCCGCCACGCCGGCCAAGGCGCGTTTGTACGCCTTCGCCCCGACTTTGAGGCGCATGCCCGCGCAGCGCTGGTGCGTTTCGAGCAACTGAGCGATGGTGAAAAAGGTTCATCGTGAGGCCATACATAACCGATTTGGTTATGTGTAGGACAGCCAGTTTCTGCTTGAGCGTGATGAATTTGTGCCGGCGAATTGTGAAAGGCGGGTGCGCGGTCAGACCGAACCATCGTCGGTCGGTGTGCCGCCGTCTCTCGGTGCGCGATTTGACCGTTTTCGCCAGTAAATCGCGAAACCGACGACAATGACGAGCAGGGCGAATCCGAGCGTCATCATGCTGAGCGCCGGTAACAACGTTGCCGTGTCCATTATCGATACCCTTTCAATCGAAATGACGCGCGGCGCTTACGCCTTCGCCGGGCCGTCGGGGGCGTTGCGCGCCGACTGTTGTTCAGGACTATAAAAGCCGGGGCCACCGGCAACTTCATCGGTCGGCGTTGCGCCGGGTCGGCCAGCATTGCGGTCTGCCTGCGCCTGGCTGCTGTAAAAGCCCAGCGGGCGCTCAACGCCATCGTTGGCGTCGCTGCGATTGTCCTCGTCGATAGGCACGGGGGCACCGGCCGGGGCGTTGGTCTGCTTGGGCAATATCGTCTTGTCGGTCATGATAAGCTCTCCTGCGGCCCGGGTCGCCAAGGCGAATCGTCTACACCCACAACGCGAAAGCCGGGCGAAAGGTTCCGTGCCGGACCCGTTCAGGAAGTGACGCGTGTCGCCAGATAGGGCGCGGGATCGAGGGCTGGCGCCTCGCCGAGCAGCAGCGCGGCGCAGAGGTCGGCAGCGGCGGGGGCGGTCTGGATGCCGAAGCCGCCCTGGCCGGCGCACCAGAACAGGCCGGGGACGTCGCCGTCCCAGCCGAACACCGGCACGCGATCGAGGGCGAAGGTCCGCAGGCCCGCCCAACTGTTTTCGAGGCGTTTGACCGTTACCGTCGTTGCCTGTTCGAAGCGGTCGATGACGGTGGCGATATCAAGTTCATCGGGGCGCACGTCATGCGCGACATCGGGGGTTTCGTCGTGCGGGCTGAGCCACAGGCGGCCGCCATCGGGCTTGAAATAGAAGCGCCCGGCGGCATCCAGCGTGATCGGCAAATCGGCGGGCGGCGGCGGATCGATGGCGAGCACCGCCATGGTGCGGCGCAGCGGTTGCAGCCCGCGCGGGCGGGCCCCCGCCAGCGATGCGACGCCATCGGCCCAGGCGCCGGCGGCGTTGACGATGGTGGTGGCGGTGAAATCCCCGGCGCGGGTGGTGATCGTCCAGCCGCCATCGTCGCGGGCCAGTGCGGTGACCTGCGCATCGGCGATGACAGTGGTGCCGCGCAGATAGGCCTGGTGGAGCGCCGCGACATCGATATCGAAGCAATCGGGCTCGATGATCGCCGCGGTGCACCAATCGGGGTGGAGCATGGCGCCGACGGGGGTGGCGGCGAGTGCGGCGGCATCGAGGCGCCGGTAATGCACCCCGCCGGCATCGAATTCGGCGGCCAGCGCCGGCAGCGCCGCGGCATCATCGGGCGGGGCGATATAGAGCGCGGCGCGGGCGCTGAGCAGCGGCCGGTCGCAGAACCCCGGCGGCGGCGCATCGAAGAACGCCCGCGAGGCCTGGCTGAGCGGCACGATCGCCGGGCCGCCATAGCTTTCGACCCAGAACGCCGCCGATCGCCCGGTGGTGTGATAGCCGGGGTGCGCTTCCATTTCGAGAATGGCGATCTTCAGCCCGGCATCGCGCTGGCGCAGCGCCCAGGCCAGGCTCGCCCCGGCGATGCCGCCGCCGATGATGGCAATGTCGAACTTCATGGCGCCTGCATAAGGAAAGCCGTCGCCCGCGCCAGCACCTGTGCGCGTGTGTCGCTGGCCTCGCGCAGCAGTTCATGCCCGGCGCCGGGAAATTCGACCAGTTCGGACGCCGGCAGCAGCGCCTGCATTCGCCGTGTCGCGGCATTGTCGACCAGCCGGTCAGCGCCAGGAATGAGAATCAGCAGCGGCGTCGTCACCCGGCCAAGCCCGGCAGCCAGCACCCCCAGCGAGCGGAACGCCGCA
The DNA here is from genome assembly GCA_038246995.1 of Sphingomonadales bacterium. GTDB lineage: Bacteria > Pseudomonadota > Alphaproteobacteria > Sphingomonadales > Sphingomonadaceae > Sandarakinorhabdus. The sequence continues at coordinate 10,036 of JBBRVH010000039.1, read as the reverse complement.
TCGAGCCAGGCATAGGTCGGGCTGCCCATCGACAGGCCGGGATCGCGTGTCGCCCACCAGGCTTCGTCGCCATAGCGATCGGGGTCACTGGTCAGCAGCAATTGCCGCTCGCTGCCCGGTGCCGCCTTGATGCGCGCGCCGCCGCCGGCAACATAGGCACCGCCGCGCCCGGCGCGAACCAGCAGGTGCGCGAGCACGCGGGCGACGCGCGGCCCCACCGGCGGCGCCAGCATGCCAAGCATGGGGGACAGCAGCACGGCGCGATCGAACCCGCCGCCGCCCGCAGCCAGCCGGCGCAGCAGCAGATGCCCGCCCATCGAATGCGCCATGGCGAACCAGGGCGCGGGCAGCGCAGCGTGGAACCAGCGCGTCAGTTCCTCCAGATCATCGAGCCAGGGATCGAAACTGCTGCAATGGCCCTTTTCCGGCGCATCGCCCAGCCGCCCCGAAAGCCCCTGCCCGCGCCAGTCGAAGCTCGCCACGCCCCAGCCGGCGTCGACGAGATCATGGATGGTTTCGGCATATTTTTCGATGAAATCGCCGCGACCGGTCATCAGCAGGATCGACCCCTTCGCCGGGTCGCTGCCCGGATCGCTCGGGGCCCAGAAGATCGTCCGCACCGGCCAGCCATCGCGCATCGCCCGCAGCGCCAGCGTGCCGCCCGGCGGCAGGCCGTGGCGGCGGGCGACATCGCTCATGCGGCGGCTGCGGCCGTGTTCGGCGGCGCCTCGCGACCGCGCAGTTTCAGCGCCGGCACCGACAGCGTTACCAGCCACGCCAGCACCAGGATCGCCAGCGTGACCGGAAACAGCGCTTCGATGGCGATGGCAAAGCTGGCCTTCAGCCCGGCCTCGGCGACTGCCACCCGCACTGAATCGTCGCCGGTACGCGCTGCCAGCGCCTGCATCAGCGCGCTTCGATCCATCGCCAGCGTTTGCGCCTGCGCCAGTTCGATCGCCTGCCCCGGCACCACCAGTTCAGGCACGCGCTGCGGCAGTTCGCGGGTCAGGTTGAAGGTGAGCAGCGCGCCGAACACCGCGACCCCGACCGTCGCGCCGATCTGTCGGCAAAATTGCGCCGAAGCGGTGGCGACGCCGACCCGGGCATGGCCGACCGCGCTTTGGATCGCCAGGGTGAACATGCCCTGCGCCGGCCCCAGCCCCAGCCCGAAGATGAACAGATTGACCGACAGCATCCAGCGCGGCGAGCCCGCCGTCATCAGCATCATCGCGGCGGCCGCACCGACCGCCACCAGCCCGCCAACAACGAGCACGCGCTTGTACGACAGGGTGCGCCGCGACACCTGCCCGGCCAGCGTCGAACCGACCAGGATGCCGAACAATTGCGGCAGCAGCGCCACGCCGCTTTCGCTGGCGGAGTAGCCGCGCACCAGTTGCAGATAGAGCGGCAGGAACATCGGCACGCCGATATAGCCGAAATTGACGAGGAACAGCGCGATATTGGCGCGCGCCACCACCGGAATCGCGAACAGATCGAGCGGCACCACCGCCCAGCTTTTGCCGCGCGACACCACCAGGAAGGCGATGAGCGCCACCAGCGCCAGGCCAAAGCCGGCCAGCACGCGCGGCTGAACCCAGCCACCGCCCTGCCCGCCCCAGCTGAGCGCCAGCAACAGCGGCACCGAGCTGGCAACGATCAGCACGCTGCCCAGCCAATCGATACGCTGGTCGGCGCCGCGCTGCCCGTGCGGCAGCTTGGTGAGCAGGATGTAGAGCGCCAGCAGCCCGAGCGGCAGGTTGACATAGAAGATGAAGCGCCAGCCCGACACGACATGGCCCATGACGGTGATGGTCGCATGGTCGGTCAGGAAGCCGCCGAGCACCGGCCCGGCGAGCCCGGCCAGCCCGAACATCGCGCCGAACAGCCCGGTATATTTGCCGCGTTCGGCCGGCGGCGCGATATCGGCGACGGTGGCAAAGGCGCCGGTGGTCAGGGCGCCGGCGCCCAGGCCCTGCAGCGCGCGGCACAGGATCAACTGGTTCATGCCATCGCCGACCAGCGGCAGCGCACCGAATTCCCCGGCCAGCCCGCACAGCATCGATCCGGCCAGGAACACCAGCACGCCGAACACCAGCACCGGCCGCCGGCCATAGATATCGCCCAGCTTGCCATAGATCGGCACGACGACGGTGGAGGCCAACAGATAGGCCGTGCTGACCCAGGCGATGCGATCGAGCCCGCGCAATTCGGCGATGATGCGCGGCATCGCGGTGGCAACGATGGTCTGATCGAGCGCCGACAGGAACAGCACGATCAGCACGGCGCCCAGCGCGATACGCCGTTCCGCGGTCGAATAGTGGTGGGGAATGGCGGCACTGGTCATGAGTGGACGCCGCATAGCGCGCCCGGCGGCACGGGTCACGCGTTGAGTTGCCGGCCACCCGATCGCTTGCCAATCACCGGCAAAACGCGGCAAGACACGGCGCAGGCGGGGGCCGGGAGAATGACATGACCTATACCATCGATCCGCAACTCATCGCCGTCGCCCTGGTGGCACTGTTGCTCGGGCTTATGCTCGGGCTGGCGATCCGCGCGCCGCTGAAGCGCCGCGTCGCCGTGCTGGATGAACGCAACACCGGCCTGAGCCGTGAACGCGACAGCGCGATCGCCGAACGTGACCGGATGGCGACCGAAGTGAAGGCGCGCGAAGCCCAGATCCGGCCGCTGTCGGATGAAGTCGACAAGCTGCGCCGCGATTTTGCGCGGGCGCAGCGCGGTGATGCGACCCTGGCCGCCCCCGCAGTCGATCTCGGCAATCTGGCGCATCTGAAAGGCGTCGGCGCCAGGTTCGGCGAAAAGCTGGCGGCGGCCGGCATCACCCGCATCGACCAGATCGCCGGCTGGAGCGGCGCCGACATCAGCGTCATCGATGGCCAGATGGGCGAATTTCGCGGCCGCATCGAAGGCGACCGGCTCGTCGAACAGGCCAAGCTGCTCAGCGAGGGCCGGGTGACCGAATATGAAACGCTGTTCGGCAAGCTGCGATAGCGCGTGCACCCGGCGCTGAAATTGCTGGTCGGCGTCGCTGCGACCGGGCTGGTCGCCAAGGCGGCCTGTATGTGGGAACGCCAGACCTTGCTGGCGGTGCTTGGCCAGCGCAGCGCCGCCGTGCTCGCGGCGCATGGCGTGCGCGACGGCGCGGCGCGCTGGACCGATAACGCCGGCTGGACATACCGCACCGCCCGCCTGTCGGGCACCGCCGATGCCGCCACCCGCGCACGCGTGAGCGCCGAACTTGCCGCCATGCCAGGCATCGCCGGCGTCGTCTGGGCGCCGCGATGATCTGGCTGTTCGGCGAAATCTGGCTGTGGGTGATCGCCGGCTTCGGCGTCGGCTTGGCAACGGGGTGGTGGATCTGGAAGAAATAAGGCCAGCACGCCTGCAATCGCCGATGAGAACGGCAAGTCCGCTTCCGACCCAGTTCAAGCCGTTCATCATCGGGTTCGGGAATGTCTGCTTGGGGGCGGAATCCGGACATTGAACGTCCTTGTGCGCAGGAAGGGCGAGCACTAGACTTTGTAACTATTTCGGTGATCTGGAGCGAAGTGGGGGCAAACAACCATGCGGAATGTGCTGATCGCGACTGCGCTCGTTGCTGCGGCAGCCTTTGGAGATAAAGCGAAGGCGGAGAGTTGGTGTAAGCCAGGAGCCAAGCTTGACGTGCTGTGGAAAGGCTCGTGGTACCCCGCGACCGTGAAAGCGGGCGGACAGTCCGACTGCCTGATCAGCTACGACGACTTTGGTGCAAGTTGGGATGAGCGGGTGGGTGGCGACCGCGCGGGACCCCGCGATAGTAAGCGGGCTTTCGTACAAACGCAGACCAATTTGCCGACATCAAAAATCCTGCCGGCACCAGCGCGTTCAATAGCCCAAGGAGTTGGGGCCAAGCTCGGGCCCTACAGCTGCTTCGTGTTTGTCTACGGCTCGGGGCTACGAAGTCGCCCAGGCTTTAATCTTCAGCCGGGCGGTCGCTATCGACATGATTTTGGAAGCGACGGAACCTTCGCGATCAAGGCAGGGGTCGTTGAGTTTAACGGCGGGCCGCTCGGTGGGCAGGCCGGCAAGCTCGATAAAGGCAAGATCCGCCTCTACAATCAGGACCGGAGCGCCATGATCACAGACTGCGAACCAAGTTAAGATTCGAATCTCGGCAGAAAGCCCAATTCAATAGACCGCACCAGCTTGCCATCCCGTTGGCCCGGACGGCTGTTCGCAATCTTTGCTCAAAGTCCGCAATGGGGTCGGAAGCTGAGTTTCACTGCAGCCATAGGGATTGGCGGGTAAGTCCCAATTCAAGCCATTCCCCCAAGTCGATGCCTCGGCTTGACCGATGCCCCACCGGCAGGCAGCCTGCGCCTGTCACTGGGGGAAGAAATCATGCGCTTGTCCGTCACCATCGCCGGCGCCCTGGCGCTGGCTTTTGCTGTGGTGGCGGTTCCCGCGGCCGCAGCGGCGCCCGCCGCCATTCCCTATGGCGTCAACACGGCCGCTGCCGGCAGCTTTGTTCATGATGGCGTCACCCTTTATTACGAAACCTATGGCGCGGGGGAGCCGCTGCTGCTCGTCCATGGCAATGGCGGCAGCATCGGCACGATGGCGGCGCAGATTGCGTTCTTCAAGGATCATCGCCGGGTCATCGTCATGGACAGCCGCGACCAGAGCCGATCGGGGGATAGTCCCGGCGCGCTGACCTATGAGAAAATGACCGACGATCTGGCGGCGCTGCTCGATCATCTGAAGACCGGGCCGGTCGATATCATCGGCTGGAGCGACGGCGGCATCGAAGCGCTGCTGATGGGGCTGCGCCATCCCGGCAAGGTCAGAAAGCTTGTCGCCATGGCGGCCAATCTCAATCCGCAGGCGATTTATCCCGAAGCCGACCGGCTGATCCAGGAGATGGTCGCCGCCCACCCGGTGCAGGACACGCCGGAAGGCCGGCGCGAAGCCCGGGTCACGACCATCATGCTGACCGAACCGCAGATCGACCTGGCGGTGCTAAAGACCATCGCGGCGCCGACGCTCGTGCTGTCGGGTGACCATGATCTGATCCGCCTCGATCACACGATCGCCCTTTACGAAGCCCTGCCCAATGCCCAGCTCGCCGTGTTCCCCAACGCCACGCACATGATCCCCTATGACGATCCGCAGACCTTCAATGCGACGATCCAGAAATTCCTGGCGACGCCGTTCCGGAAAATCGACCGCATCCCGGCGACGATGGAATCGCTCGAACGGATGCTGGCCGGGCGGGCGAAATAGGCGGACCGTGACACAGGATGACAGGCGGCGCCCACCCCGCTACAGCCGCGCGATGATTGCCCGCCGCCGCTTCCTGACCCTTGCCGCTGCCGGACTTGCCGCCCCGGCGCTGGCCCGTGATGTCGATTTGCGCCTGCCCGGCGGTCCGAGCGCGCGGCGGCTCACCGATGCCTTCCCGGGCAAGCGCGGCATGATCCTGCAACGCACGACACCGCCGCTGCTGGAAACCCCGCTGGCGGCGTTCGACTCGGGTATCTTCACCCCCAACGATCGTTTTTATGTGCGCTGGCACTGGCCGTTCCCGACCGAAATCGACCCGCGCGCCTTTCGGCTGACGATCGATGGCCATGTCGCCACGCCGCTGTCACTGTCGCTGCGCGATATCGCCGCGCTGCCGCGCTTCGAAATCGCCGCGGTCAACCAATGTTCGGGCAATTCGCGCGGGCTGTTCGAACCGCGTGTCGCGGGGGCGCAATGGGCGCATGGCGCGATGGGCAATGCGCTGTGGGCGGGGGTGCGGCTGAAGGATGTGCTCGCCCGTGCACGCGTGAAGGACGGCGCGCGTAATGTGCGCTTTTCGGGCCTCGACGCCCCGCCGCTGCCCGAATCGCCCGATTTCGCCAAGTCGCTGGGGCTCGACCATGCGCTCGCTGGCGAAGTCATGCTCGCCACCCACATGAACGGCCAGCCGCTGCCGCTGATGAACGGTTTTCCGCTGCGGCTGGTCGTGCCGGGCTGGTTTTCGACCTATTGGGTCAAGATGCTCGACCGCATCGAGGTGCTGAGCGGGGCTGACGACAATTACTGGATGGCCAAGGCCTATCTGGTGCCAGCAACGCCGGGCGGCAGCATCGCGCCCGGCACAAAGGATTTCCCGCGCCAGCCGATCAGCACCATGGTGCCGCGCGCCTTCATCACCAACGTGTTGGACGGCAGCCGGCGCCACTGGCAATCGGCGCTGCCGGTTGGCGGCATTGCCTTTGGCGGCGATGCCGGGGTGGCCCGTGTCGAAGTGTCCGGCGATGGCGGCGCGACCTGGCGCGATGCGGTGCTCGGCCCCGATGCCGGGCGCGACAGCTTTCGCCGCTTCGACACGATCATCGCCGCGCCGCGCGGGGCCGCTAGGCTGATGGCGCGCTGCACCAGCACCGCGGGTGTCGTCCAGCCGCTGACCGGCATCTGGAACCCCGGCGGCTATCTGCGCGGCCAGGTCGAAACAATTGCCGTGGATTTCACCTGATGCGCCTGTTGCTCGCGCTCGCCGCCCTGATCGCCGCCCTGCTCGCCGTTGGTGCGGCGCCCGCCCCGCGCCCGGTAAGCATCGATCTGCCCTTCGATGCGACGCCTTTCCCCGATCTCGGCCCCGGCGCGCCTTTGGCTGAAACGATCAACAACAACTGCCTGTCGTGTCATTCCACCGAGATGGTGCTGACCCAGCCGGCGCTGACCCGCGCCGAATGGGCCGGCGAAGTCACCAAGATGCGCAGCGTCTACAAGGCCCCCGTCGCCGAGGCCGATGATGCCGCCATCATCGACTGGCTGGTGGTGATGAGCACGCGCCGGCCCGAAGCGGGCGGTTGACCCTGTTGCCACCGCGCCGCTACACGCTTGGGCTGTTGTTGCACCTGCGAAGGCCTCCCGCTCTTGTCCGCTTCCCTGTCGTTCCAGGATATCATCCTCACCCTCCAGCGTTACTGGGGCGGGCATGGCTGTGCGATCCTGCAACCCTATGATCTGGAAGTCGGCGCCGGGACCTTTCACCCGGCGACAACGCTGCGCGCGCTGGGGCCAAAGCCCTGGAATGCTGCGTTCGTGCAGCCGAGCCGCCGGCCCAGCGATGGCCGCTATGGCGAAAACCCCAACCGGCTCCAGCATTATTACCAGTTCCAGGTCATCCTGAAGCCATCGCCCGACGATCTGATCGATCTGTATCTGGGCTCGCTCGACGCCATCGGCATCGATCGTCACAAGCACGATATCCGCTTTGTCGAGGATGATTGGGAAAGCCCGACACTGGGCGCCTGGGGCCTGGGCTGGGAAGTCTGGTGCGACGGCATGGAGGTGACGCAGTTCACCTATTTCCAGCAGGTGGCGGGCCATGAATGCGCGCCGGTGGCGGGCGAACTGACCTATGGGCTCGAACGCCTCGCCATGTATGTGCAGGGCGTCGAGAGCGTTTATGATCTGCGCTACAACGACGCCGGGGTGTCGTACGGCGATGTCTTCCTGAAGAACGAGCAGCAATTTTCCGCCTATAATTTCGAGCACGCCAATACCGAGCGATTGTTCCAGCATTTCAAGGATGTATCCGACGAATGCCGGGCGCTGGTGGCGGCCGGGCTGCCGCTGCCGGCCTATGACCAGGCGATCAAGGCGAGCCATTTGTTCAACCTGCTCAACGCCCGCGGCGTCATCTCGGTGGCGGAACGCCAGGCCTATATCGGCCGGGTGCGTGACCTGGTGAAGGGCGTTGCGGACGTCTGGGTGGAGCAAGGGGCATGAGCATGATTTCTTCCCCCTCCCCCCACGCCGCAGGCGTAGAGTGGGGAGGGTCGGGGTGGGGGCTTTTGTCACCCGCGCCCACACCCCCCACGCGCTTTTGTGGTCGCATCCGCGCCGGGGCCCTCCCCACTCTCGGCTTCGCCGGGGGGGAGGGAGCATGAGCAATTTCCTGCTCGAACTCGCCAGTGAGGAAATTCCGGCGCGGATGCAGGCCGCTGCCGCCGATCAACTCGGCAAGCGCTTCACCGATGCCCTGAAAGCCGCGGGCCTCGCCCATGGCGCCGTGACGGTGGACGCCACCCCGCGCCGGCTGTGGCTGCGCGCCGAAACCGTCGCCGCCGCCAGCGCCGCATCGAGCGAGGAACGCAAGGGCCCCGCCGCGACGGCACCCGAAGCCGCGATTGCCGGTTTCCTGCGCTCCACCGGCCTGACCCGTGATCAGTTGGAAGAACGCGAAACCCCCAAGGGTGTCGTGCTGTTAGCGCAGATCAAGCGCGAGGGGCGCCGCGCACACGACATTCTGGCCGAGGTCGTGCCCGCGCTGGTGCGCGATTTCGACTGGCCCAAATCGATGCGCTGGGGCGCGGCGTCGGCCACCGCGGGCAGCCCACGCTGGGTGCGGCCGCTGACCGGGATCGTCGCGTTGCTCGGCGATACGGTCGTCGATTGCAGCGTCCATGGCATTGCGGCGGGCCGCCAGACGCGCGGTCACCGCATCCATGCTGCCGGGCTGCTGAGCATCGACACTGCCGACAGCCATGCCGCGCAATTGCTGGCGGCCAAGGTCATCGTGTCGTCGGCGGAGCGCCGCGCGATCATCGAAAGCCGCGCCGCCGACGTCGCCGCTGCGCGCGGGTTGAGCGTCATCCCCGATGCCGGACTGGTGGCGGAAAACGCCGGGTTGACCGAATGGCCGGTGCCGATGCTTGGCAGTTTTGATCCGGCGTTTCTGGCGGTGCCGCGCGAGGTCATTCAGTTGACGATGCGCACCAACCAGAAATATTTCGCGCTCACCGATGCGGGTGGGGCGCTGGCGCCGAATTTCATTTGCGTTGCCAATCTGGAAGCCAGTGATGGCGGTGCGGCGATTATTGCCGGGAATGAACGGGTGTTGAGCGCGCGGCTAAGCGACGCGAAATTCTTCTGGGATCAGGATGTTGCGACGGTAAAGGCCGGCGGGCTGGAGGCGTTTTTGCCCAAGCTGGGCGCTATCGTCTTTCACGAAAAACTGGGCACGGTTTCCGACAAGGTCGAGCGCGTTGCGAAACTGGCGCGCTGGCTGGTGGAATCGGGCGCGATCACCTCCCCCCGCCGGGGGGAGGTCGAGAGCCGCGCAACGCGCGGCCCGGGAGAGGGGTCTGACGCGACGCTCGCCGGCCCCTCTCCCGGCTCGGCTGCGCCGAGTCCGACCTCCCCCCGGCGGGGGGAGGTAAGTCTGGCTGACCTTGCGGAACGCGCGGCGAGGCTGTGCAAGGCTGATCTGGTGTCGGCAACGGTTGGTGAATTTCCCGAAGTCCAGGGCCTGGCGGGCGCCTATCTGGCGCGCGTGGCGGGGCTCGACCCGCAAATCGCCGATGCCATCCGCGACCATTACAAGCCGGTCGGCCAGGGCGACGATGTGCCGACCGCGCCGGTGAGTGTGGCGGTCGCGCTGGCGGACAAGCTGGATACGCTGGTTGGGTTTTTCTGGCGGAAAGAGCTTCCAACCGGCTCGCGCGACCCGTTCGCTCTTCGAAGAGCCGCGCTTGGCGTTAGCAGCCTGATTGTCGAGAACGGCTTGCGATTTAGATTTTTGCAGGTTGCCGATTTTACGCATCAACAACACCAAGGCCCTCGAAATGCGCAAGGGCATTACGAGGGCAAGCTCACCACATATCGTCAATCGGACAAGCTTGGAGAACACATTGACGATAGTTTCGTACTACTGGAATTCTTCGCCGATCGGTTGAAGGTCCAGCAACGTGACGCTGGCGTTCGTCACGATCTTATCGACGCCGTGTTTGCGCTCGGCGGCGAGGACGATCTCGTTCGCCTGCTCGCAGGCGTAAAGGCGTTACAGGCGTTCATCGCCACAGATGACGGCGCCAACCTGCTCGCCGGGTACAAGCGGGCGGCGAATATCCTGAAGATCGAGGCGAAGAAGGAATATCCCACCCCCGACCCCTCCCGGGTGCGGGCGGGGGGGAGGGTAGGAGGGCATCCGGCGGAGGCGGCGCGGGCGGCGGCGCGCGGTGCGGCCGTGCCGGCGGCGGGG
>JBBRVH010000038.1:0-26053 GCA_038246995.1 Sphingomonadales bacterium | reverse complement strand
TTGGGTTGCGCGGCGAGAAAAACATCGAACGCCGCCAGCACATCGCCATAGGCCAGATCGATGGCGCGCGCGGCCGCCGGCTTGTCGGTCAGGAACGCCCCGAACGTGGCCTGGCGATAACGCGGTGCCCAGACCGCGGCGACACCGTTGAAGGCGCTGGCCTGGCTGCGCAGGAAGATGTTGAGCCGCTTGTCGCTTTCGGCATCTACCGGCCCCAGGTTCCACTGGTTGCGATCGAACACGCCGGTCGGCAGCAGGTAAAAGACCGCGACCCCGGGCCTGGGCGCCGGGCGATAGCCTTCGGGAGTCCAGCGCGCCGCATCGGTCGGCAGGTCGGGCCGGGCGAGCCAGTTTTTGCCTCCCGCGAAATCGGGCGCATCGCGCCCCGGCGGCGGAGTGAATTCCACGCCGGGCACCAGCGCGGCGCGGATGAGTTGCACCCCGAACAGGCGATAGGCAAAGGCGGCGGCGATCACGATCATGATGATGATCGCAATGATCCAGAGGAAGCGGCGGGCTAGCATGGAAGGGCTTTAGCAGCGGGCGGCGGCTTTGGGGAGGGCGGCATTTTCGCCGCCTCCCACGCCCCTGCTTCTGCCTTCTCCCCTCCCGGAACGGGAGGGGTCGGGGGTGGGTTCTTGCGTGGCGCCGGGGCTGGCTTCGGTTTTCCGGGAATCAAGAAAGAAAGAAAGAAAGAAAGAGCCCACCCTCGACCCCTCCCGTTCCGGGAGGGGAGAAAGGAAGGGAGAAGCAAGGGAGAAGCAAGTGGGAGGGGCGGCAGGCTCAGCTATACCCCAACTGCCGCCCTGCCATGTCCAGCATGATTTCCTCGCTGCCCCCGCCGATGGCGTTGACGCGCACCTCGCGATAAATCCGCTCGACCTTTGACCCGGTAATGAAACTCGCCCCGCCGAGCACCTGTGCCGCCTCGCGCGCGACATGTTCGAGCATCCGCGTCGCCTGGACCTTCAACATGGCGAAATCCGCCGGTAGGCCGCACCCGGTCTTAACCTGCCAGGCGCACAGATCGACCCAGGCCTGCGTCGCTGCGATCTGCCGGGCACAATCCGCCAGCTTGATGCGGATCGACTGGTGCGCCGCCAGCTTCTTGCCGAAGGTTTCGCGATGCGTCGCCCATTCGACCGCTTCGGCCAGCGCCACCCGCGCCATCGCGCAACAGCCATGCGCCATGCCGAGCCGTTCGCCGTTGAAATTGCGCACGATGCCGGCAAAGCCGCCATTTTCCGGCCCGATGAGATTTTCGGGCGCCACCTCGACATTGTCGAAATGGATGGCGGCGGTATCCGAACAGCGCCACCCCATCTTGTCGAGCCGGGTGCGCGACACGCCGGGCGCGTTCATGTCGATCAGCATCAGCGAAATCCCGCCCATGCCCGGCCCGCCGGTGCGCACCGCCGTAGTCAGATAATCGGCGCGCATCCCCGAGGTGATGAACATCTTGGAGCCGTTAACGACATATTTGTTGCCGGTCAGCACGGCTTTCGTCTTGATCTGGGCAACATCGCTACCCCCCGAAGGCTCGGTGATGCCCAGCCCGATGATCTTTTCCCCGGCCAGCACGGCGGGCGCGATCCGCCGTTTCATCTCGTCACTGCCCAGCGCCAGGATCGGCGGCAGGCCGATGCCGTGGGTCATCAGCGACGCCCCCAACCCGCCGGCGCCGACCGCGGCGAGTTCCTCGGTCTGCGTCAACGAATGGAAGATGTCGAAACCTTCGGAGTGCCCGCCGAATTCCTCCGGATAATTCAACCCCAAAATCCCGGCCTCGGCCGCCTTGCGGTGCAGTTCGCGCGGCAATTCGCCCTCGGCCTCCCACCGGTCGATATGCGGCGCAATCTCCTGCGCCACGAAGCGCCGCACGCTCTGCGCGACCGCCTCATGGCTTTCGTCATAATAGGGGGATCGGGCGCGCCAACGGTCGAATTCTGTGCTCATGGCGCCAGTCTGCCCGCTCCGCCGGGCTAATGGAAGCTGGCGATATCGACGAGGGGCTTCTTGATCAGCGCATGGACGGGAACGGTGGCAGCCGGCGCCGGATAGCCGACAACGAGCAACAACCACGGCTTCTCATTCGCCGGGCGCCCGCAGATTTCGTTGAGGAAGTTCATTGGGTTGGGCGTATGGGTCAGCGTCGCCAGCCCGGCGCTGTGCAGCGCGGTGATCAGCATGCCGGTCGCGATGCCAACGGATTCGTTGATATAGTAATTCTTATGGTCTTCACCGGCGCGCACCCCGCCGCGGCGCTGGGCGAAAATGCCGATCAACCAGGCGGCCTTTTCGAGATAGGCCTTGTCGGCATCGGTGCCGAGCGGGGCGAGCGCGGCGCGCCAATCGGCCGGGGCCTTGCCGCCATCGTAGAAATCGCGCTCCTCTGCTTCGGCGGCGGCGCGGATGCGCGCCTTGAGCGGTCGCGATTCGATCGCGGCGAAAAACCACGGCTGATGGTTGGCGCCGCTGGGGGCCGTGCCGGCGGCGGCGATCGCCGCGGCGATCACGGCGCGGGGTACCGGCCGATCGGCAAAATCACGGCACGAATGGCGACGCGCGATGTCGGCGCGAAATGCCTCGGCGCGCGCCAGCATCTCGGCGGCGGGATATTCGATGAAATCGGTAAAGCCAATTTGGTCATGGGGCTGCATGGCGGCGTCCTTTTCGCAAACTTGCGATGTGATCTTCAGCCTGCCATTTATGGTGACTGCACGGCAAGGCCCGAGCGCCGCAACGGCCGCAAGCGGGGGGAAACAACAGCATGAAATCACCTGTCATCGCGGTGGCACTGGCCACGGCATTCCTGGCGCCCGGCGCTGCGCTGGCGGCGACGCCGTTCGAAGCCGCCGATCTCTACAAACTGTCGATGGTCACCGACCCCAAGGTGGCGCCCGATGGCAACCGAGTCATCTTCAACCGCGCGACCTATGACATCGCCACCGACAGCCGGCAGGGCGAAATCTGGCTGGCGAATTTGGAGGGCAAGACGCTCGACAAACGGCTGTTGATCCCGGCGTCGGCAAAGGCAGCCGGCATAGAATGGTCCCCAGATGGCAGCCGCATCGCCTATGTGGCGCCGGTGCTCGGCAAGCCGCAGTTGTGGGTGATGACCGTGGCCGACGGCATCGGCAAGCCGGTCACGACCGGCAAGCTGGCGCCGCAGGGGCTGGCCTGGTCACCCGATGGCACGTCACTGGCGTTCGTCGCGAGCATCGATGCCGCGCCCGTGAAGATCACCGGCATGGTCGAAAAACCCGAAGGCGCGACCTGGGCGGCGGCGCCGAAAATCATCGACAGCTTTGTCTATCGCCGCGATGGCGCCGGCTATTCGACCCCGGGCGCCGACCAATTGTTCGTCGTTGCCGCGACCGGCGGCGAACCGGTGCAACTGACCAGGGGCGATACCGACCAGATCAGCGGCGGTTTCGACTGGACACCCGACAGCAGCGCCATCGTCTATACCGCGCGCATCCGCCCCGATAACGACCGGCTACCGATCGAGAGTGACTTGTATCGCGTCTCGGCAAAGGGCGGCGTGCCGGTGCGCGTTTCGAGCATCGATGGCGTGGAGGAAAGCCCGGCTGTCTCCCCCGATGGCACGCTTGTCGCCTTTCTCGGCGGGCCGACGACGACCAGTTTCTACACGCAGAGCGAATTGTGGGTGATGCCCGCCGGCGGCGGCACGGCGCGCCAGCTTTCGGCGGCGCTCGACCGGCCGGTCAACGAAGTGAAATGGGCCAAGGACGGCAAGGGCCTGTATGTCTTCTACAACGACGCCGGGCTGACCCGGGTGGCGCTGCTGCCGCTGGCGGGGGGCAAGCCGCAACCGGTCGTCAATGCCATCGGCGGCACGCGGCTTTACCTGCCGTCGGCAGGTGGCAATTGGTCGGAAGGCGGCGGCACCTTTGCCTATACGACCGCCGAATCCGACCGGCCGGCCGCCCTGGGCATCGCCCGTCTTGGCAGCGGCGGCGGCAAGGAGATCGCCAAGGTCGATTTCAACACCGATTGGCGCGCCGGCAAGACGCTGGGCAAGCTCGAGCGTGTCACCTGGGCATCATCGAAGGACGGCCTGCCGATCGAAGGCTGGGTGCAGTATCCGCCCGATTTCAACCCGGCGAAGAAATATCCGATCGCGCTCGAAATCCATGGCGGGCCGAACACCGATTATGGCCCCTATTTCTCGATCACCCACCAGCTTTACGCCGCAGCGGGCTACATCGTGCTGTTTGCCAATCCGCGTGGCTCGATCGGCTATGGCGCCAAATTCGCCAACGCCATCGACAAGGCCTATCCCGGCGATGACCATGACGACCTGATGTCGGGCGTCGATGAAATGCTCAAGCGCCCCTATGTCGATGCCCGCAACCAGTTCATCGGCGGCGGCTCGGGCGGCGGCGTGCTGACCACCAATGCAATCGCCAAAACCGATCGCTTTCGGGCCGCTGCGGCCTTGCGACCGGTGACCGACTGGACGGTGCAGGGGCTGACATCGGATATCGTTGCCGTCACGCTCAAGAACTGGGTGCCCGGCACGCCCTGGGACAATCATGACGATTACTGGCGGCGCTCCACGCTCAGCATGGTCGGCAGCGTCAAGACGCCGACGATCCTGATCGATGGCGAGGCGGACTGGCGCACGCCCATCGGCCAGAGCGAAGCCTATTACCAGGCGCTGAAATGGCGCGGGGTCGACACAAGGCTGGTCCGCCTGCCCGATGCCGGGCACGGCATGGGCCGGCCTAGCCAATGGTTGCAGACCAACCTCGTGGTGGTGGATTGGTACAACAAATATCTGGTGAAGTGAGGCGCCGCGAGCGCGCTATGCCTGGCATAGCGCGCCGACAGGCGCGAGCTCGGACGGCGGGGCGGCGGCGCGATGCCGCCGAACCCGTCCGACGTCACGGCGCGGCTTTGCCGCGACGCTCTGCGTTGCCGCAGGCCGATCAGCGCTATGCCGGGCGCTTCAGTCTCGCAGCATAGCCCTTGCGGAACTTCGCCAGCTTCGGCGCCACCACGGCGGCACAATAGCCGTTGGCGGTGCCATTCCGTTCGAAATAGCGCTGGTGATATGCCTCGGCCGGATACCAGATCGTGTCGGCTTCGATGCTGGTGACGATCGGATTTTCCCAGACATCCTGGTTGCGCGCGATCGCCGCTTCGGCATCGGCGCGCTGTTCGGCGCTGTGCGGGAAGATGGCGGAACGGTACTGCGTGCCGGTATCGCCGCCCTGGCGGTTGAGCGTCGTCGGATCATGGGTGTGGAAAAAGATGTCGAGCAGGTCCGAATAGGTAACTACCTGCGGATCGAAGGTAATGCGCACCGCTTCGGCATGGCCGGTGCGGCCACCGCACACGGCTTCATAGCTCGGGTTGGCGACGCTGCCGCCGATATAGCCCGATTCGACATGGGCCACGCCGTTGAGTTCGTTGAACACTGCTTCGGTGCACCAGAAGCAGCCGCCTGCCAGAGTCGCTATCGTCATCGCTTCCTCATTTTTTTTGACAAATTGTAAATAGCGCTTCGTCCCAAGCATTGTAAGGGTATAAGCTGTATTTCAGTGGGTGGCACAACGCTTTTTCGGTACGATATTCGGGGGCAATCGGTGAACAAGCTTGCGCAAGTGCAACGCTTCGTCCGTTCAGTGCGCGAGGCCGGCAGCCTGGCCGAGGTCTCGCATGTCCTGAGTGAAGCGACCCGCGAATTCGAATTCGACCACTTCGCGCTGGTGCAGCGGATCAGTGCCAGACCTGCCATCGGCCCGGTTCGACTGTCGGATTACCCCAGCGATTGGGTCGATCTGCTCACGGCAACTGCCTATTATGTTCATGATCCGGTGCTGGTCGCGTGCGAAAAATCGGTGACGCCATTTTCCTGGGACGCAATCCCCGGGATGATCAGCATGACGAAGCACCAGACCGCCTATATGGCCAATGCGCGTTCGGTGGGGCTCGACAGTGGCTGGACCGTGCCGATCCATGTCCCGGGGTCGGCGTCGGGCCTGTGCAGTTTCGTCACGACCAAGGGCAGGAAATTACCCGCCGAATCCCTGCCCGCGGCGCAATATCTCGCCTGCTTTGCCTTCGAGGCGGCGCGGCGGCTGGTCAGCAATGATGATGGCGACGGCGAAACGGTCACCAGCATCGCGCCGAAGCTGACCCAGCGGCAGCTCGATTGTGTCGTGCTGGCCGCGCGCGGCAAATCGAATTGGGTGGCCGGGCAATTGCTGGGGGTGTCGCCCGGCACCGTTCACAAATATCTTGAAAGTGCAAAACGGCGCTATAGCGTGTCGAGCCGGACGGAACTGGTTGTCCGGGCGCTTTTCGATGGTCAACTGAGCTTCAATGACGTTCTGACCGACGATTTTGCCCTGCCGGGACAAAAACGCGCGCTGCCCGGCCAACGCCAGCGTTGAACCGGCCGCATACGCCGGCGAATGCTGTTCGACTCGGCGTTAGGAAAATGTTATCCACAGGCTCGACTCGGGGGACTAGCTGCTTTTGACGTTTTCGTGCCGTTTCGGCGCGAAACCGGGCGTTTCATCACCCTGGGCGAAAATGATTGTCGATCGGGTCGCGCCATGAATCCCTATGAGCCAAGTCTGGCCAATCTGCTCGCCCGTCTCAGCGCATGGGTGCGGGGTCTTGTGTGGCGTTATCGGCGCCCGTTGCTCGTCACCGCCGCCGCCGCGGCCACGCTTGCCGTCGGGGTCAGCGCCGCCCAGGCGCCGCCGCTGCAACCGCCCGCCCTGATCGCCAGCCGCTGATCCACCGCTCGTCGCCATTCGGCTTCGCAACGCCTTTCATCCCCGCCCCTGCCCTGCTAACCCGGTGATCAAGCACCGGTAGAGGTGTGTGGGGAGAATGATGGCGACATCCGAGAGTGCCGAAAACCAACCGGCCGCGCCCCAGATTGCCGCCACCATCGCACAGGTCGCCATTTCCGGTGATGACCGCATGCCGCCCGTCGGGGGTGCCTATGCCCGCTATGTGCTGTTCATCCTGGTGCTTGTCTATGCGATGAACTTCATCGACCGGCAGATCCTCGCCATCCTCGCCGAAGACATCAAGCGCGACCTGGGCCTGTCGGATGCCGATCTCGGCTTCCTTTACGGCACGGCCTTTGCCGTTTTTTACGCATTGTTCGGCATCCCGCTCGGGCGGCTTGCCGACAATTGGGTGCGGGTGCGGCTGCTCTCCGCCGGGCTTTTCGTCTGGTCCGGGATGACGGCGCTGTCGGGCCTGTCGACCAGTTTCCTGCAGTTGAGCGCCGCGCGCGTCGGGGTCGGCATCGGCGAGGCATCTGCCTCCCCTTCCGCCTTTTCGATGCTGTCGGACTGGTTCCCCCGCGAACGCCGCGCCACCGCGCTCGCCATCTATTCGGCAGGGCTTTATCTTGGCGGTGGCGTCTCGCTGCTGATCGGCGCTGTCGTGGTCAAGGCGTGGAATGCCGCCTATCCGGTCGTGGGTCCGCTCGGGCTGGTCGGCTGGCAGGCGGCGTTTCTTGCGGTCGGGCTGCCGGGGCTGTTGCTGTCGCTGTGGATCGCGACGCTCAAGGAGCCGGTGCGCGGCCGGGCGGAAGGCCTGCCCGAACCGCCGAAGGTCGAAAATGTCGGCCGCAAGCTGTGGCAGGATGTCTCGAGCGTCATCCCGCCGTTGACTCTGTTCCACCTCGCGCCCTTCGGCACTCGCGTGCTGGCGACCAACCTTGGCGTTGCCGCGGGCTTCAGCCTGTTGGCGACGCTGCTGATCAGCCTGACCGGCGATGTCCCGCAATGGGTGGCAATCTGTCTTGGCGGCTATGCGGTCGCCAGCTGGGCGCAATCGCTGAAACAACGCGACCCGCCAACCTTCGCGCTGATCTGGGGCACACCGACTTTCCTGCTGGCGCTTACCGGTTTCGGCTCGATCTCGTTCGTCGGCTATTCGCTCGGTTTCTGGGCGGCGCCCTATGCCATCCGTACCTTCGTCGTGCCGATGGCAGCGGCGGCGGCGGCCGGCGGCCCGGCGCTGCCCTGGTATGCCAGCAAGGAAATGGTGGCGCTCATCCTTGGCGGCTGGGGCGCGGCGGGCGGCTTCATCGGCGTGGTGACCGGGGGCTTTGTTTCGGACTGGTTCAAGAAGCGCAATCCCGGTGGCCGGATCATCGTTTCATCGCTGGCGACACTGGTGCCGGCGCCGTTCATCTGGTTGATGTACACCACCGATGATCTCGGGCTGTTCCTGCTCTATTTCATCCCGCTCGCCGCCGGCAGCATGTATGTCGGCATCGCGGCGGCAACCACGCAGGACCTGGTGCTGCCCCGCATGCGCGGTGCCGCCACCGCCACCTATTTCATCGGCACGACGCTGCTCGGCCTGGGGCTCGGTCCCTATTTCACCGGCGCGGTATCGAAGGCGACGGGCGATCTTGGCACCGGGGTGCTGTCGCTGCTGTTGATGGCGCCCGTCACGCTGACCTGCCTTTATCTCGCCTATCGCAAGCTGCCCGCCGCCGAAGCGAGCCGCGTCGAACGCGCCCGCGCCGCGGGCGAACCCATCTGAGGAGCAGAGCCATGAAGATCGAAGACCTGTTTTCTGTCCGCGGCAAGACCGTGGTCATCACCGGCGGCAGCCGCGGCATCGGCGAGATGATCGCGCGCGCCTATATCGACAATGGCGCCCGCGTCATCATCACCGCACGCAACGCCGCCGCCTGCGAAGCGCTCGCCGCCGAACTGTCGCAAATCGGTGATTGCACCGCCATTCCCGCCGACCTGTCGCAAATGGCCGAGATCGACCGGTTCGCGGCCGCCGTCGCCGCGATCACCGATCGTGTCGATGTGCTGTTCAACAATGCCGGCGCAAGCTGGGGCGCGCCGTTCGACAGCTTCCCCGAAGTCGGCTGGGACAAGGTGATGGACCTGAACGTCAAATCGGTGTTCTTCCTGACGCAAAAGCTCATCAAACTGCTCGAAGCTGCCGCCAGCCCGGCCGATTATGCCCGGGTCATCAACATCGGTTCGATCGATGGGCAGCATGTCTCGGGCATCGAAACCTACAGCTATGCCGCGTCGAAGGCCGGTGTGCTGCACATGACGAAGATGATGGCCAAGAACCTTGCCGGCCGCCACATCGCCGTCAACGCCATCGCGCCGGGTTATTTCCCGTCGAAGATGACCGCAGCGATCGCCGAGGAATTCAGCAGCAAGAGCCTCGCCGACACCCCGATGCAGCGCCGCGGCGATAGTGACGACATGGGCGGCGTCGCGCTGTTCCTGGGCAGCCGCGCCAGTGGTTTCCTGTGCGGCAGCGTGGTGACGGTGGATGGGGGTTACGCGACAACGGTGTGAGGCGTTTGCTTCCTTCTCCCCTCCCTGCAAGGGAGGGGTCGCGGGTGGGTTCTTGCGCGCCATGAAGTCCGCCCGGCGGTACGTGACTCCCCACCCCCGACCCCTCCCGTTACGGGAGGGGAGAAGGAAGAAGGAAGCAGCAGCCTGTTGCCCCATTTTCGGGCAGTTGATGGCAATTTCATCAGCAAATTCGACAGAATTTTCGCTTGCCCCTTGCGATTTGCCCGGATTTGCCGGCATTTTCCGCCTATAGGGGTTCTGGCACGATAATTGCTTGGCCAGTAACAAATCCATGGGGTGCAAGGTGAAAAAAGTCGAAGCGGTCATCAAGCCCTTCAAGCTCGATGAAGTGAAGGAAGCGCTGCACGAAGTCGGCGTTTCGGGGATCACCGTGACCGAGGCCAAGGGCTTCGGCCGGCAGAAGGGCCATACCGAACTCTATCGCGGCGCCGAATATGTCGTCGATTTCCTGCCCAAGGTGCGGCTCGAAATCGTCGTCGATGACGACCAGGTCGACCGCGTTGTCGAAGCCATCGCCAATGCCGCCCGCACCGGCCGCATCGGCGACGGCAAGATCTTTGTTTCCACCATCGAAAGCGCCGTTCGCATTCGCACCGGCGAACGCGATTCCGACGCAATCTGACCTTTCAAACCATCAACCTGAGCAAGAAGGCACGTCTCAACATGGGCAAGAAAGTCGCCGCTGTCCTCGACATGATCAAGGACAAGGACATCGAATGGATCGACCTGCGCTTCACCGACCCCAAGGGCAAGTGGCAGCACCTGACCATGGTCGCCGGCGTCGTCGATGAAGACATGCTGACCGATGGCTTCATGTTCGACGGTTCGTCGATCGAAGGCTGGAAGGCGATCAACGAGAGCGACATGATCCTCATGCCCGATCTCGAAGCCACCTACATCGATCCGTTTTCGGCGACGCCGATGCTGATCCTGATCTGCGACATCGTCGAGCCGTCGACGGGCCAGCTTTATAGCCGCGATCCGCGCTCGACGGCCAAGCGCGGCGAAGCCTATCTCAAATCGACCGGCATCGGTGACACCATCTACATCGGCCCCGAAGCCGAATTCTTCGTTTTCGACGATGTTCGCTTCGGCCTCGGCTATGGCGAAGGTTTCTACCATCTCGACGACATCGAACTGCCGGGCAATTCCGGCAAGGTCTATGAAGGCGGCAACATGGGCCACCGCCCGCGCGTCAAGGGCGGTTACTTCCCCGTCGCGCCGGTGGATTCGGCCGTCGATCTGCGCGGCGAAATGGTCGCCACTATGCTCGAAATGGGCCTGCCGTGCGACAAGCATCACCATGAAGTCGCCGCAGCCCAGCACGAACTCGGCCTGACCTTCGGCACGTTGACGACGACCGCCGACCGCATGCAGGTCTACAAATATGTCGTCCACCAGGTCGCCCATGCCTATGGCAAGACCGCGACCTTCATGCCCAAGCCGATCAAGGACGACAACGGCAGCGGCATGCACACCCATCTGTCGATCTGGAACGGCAAGACGCCGTTGTTCGCCGGCGATGGTTATGCCGGCCTTTCGGAAATGGCGCTGTTCTTCATCGGCGGCATCATCAAGCATGCCAAGGCCTGCAACGCCTTCACCAACCCGTCGACCAACAGCTACAAGCGCCTGGTCCCGGGCTTCGAAGCACCGGTGCTGCTCGCCTATTCGTCGCGCAATCGCTCGGCCTCGTGCCGTATTCCCTATGGTTCGGGCGGCAAGGCCAAGCGCGTCGAAGTGCGCTTCCCCGATGCGATGGCCAATCCGTACCTGTGCTACACGGCGCTGCTGATGGCAGGCCTCGATGGCATCGAAAACCGCATCCACCCGGGTGCGCCGATGGACAAGAACCTCTATGACCTGCCGGCCAAGGAACTGAAGAAAGTGCCGACCGTCTGCGCTTCGTTGCGTGAGGCGCTTGCCGCGCTCGACAAATCGCGCGCGGTGTTCACCAAGGGCGGCGTGTTCACCGATGATCAGATCGATTCGTACATCGAACTGAAGATGCACGATGTGCAGCGTTGGGAAATGACCCCGGCGCCGGTGGAGTTCGACATGTATTACAGCGCGTAAGCCGCTGCGCGGTCGCGCCGAAGCCTTTGCTTCGGCGCGGATTCGCGCAAGGCCGGACGGCGAGACGGCGGGGCCTTCCCCCGCCGGACTCGTCCGACGACAGCCCGGGCTTTGCCCGGGCTTTTTTCTGGCCTCGGCATTTTTTTGCACTGCAACATCAACATGATCGCGCCGATCCGACGGCAGCCGATCCCGAAAATTTCCCCGAACCTCAAGAAAAAAGGGCCGGCGCTTTCGCACCGGCCCTCAGTCTATCCTTGGGGAGGATCGCCATATTGGCCTCACTCTTGTGCACTGCAACACGAAATATTGCAATGCGAAAAAAGCCCGAAGTGTAATTTTTTTCGCTTCCGGTTCCGGTCTGCGTTCGCCCCCTGTTCCAATCGTCCCCCACCGACTATACCCTGTTCATGAGCGATTTGTTCGCCGCCACCGCGGCCCCCAGCGATTATGATGCCAGCCATATCGAAGTGCTCGAAGGGCTCGAGCCCGTCCGCCGTCGCCCCGGCATGTACATCGGCGGCACCGATGAACGCGCCCTCCACCACCTTGCCGCCGAAGTGCTCGATAACAGCATGGACGAGGCGGTTGCCGGTCATGCCAGCCGCATCGAGGTGACGCTGGAAGCCGATGGCAGCCTGACCATCAGCGACAATGGCCGCGGCATCCCGGTCGATCCGCACCCGCGCTTTCCCGACAAATCGGCGCTGGAGGTCATCATGACCATGCTGCACTCGGGCGGCAAGTTCAGCGGCAAGGCCTATGCCACGTCGGGGGGCCTCCACGGCGTCGGCATTTCGGTGGTCAACGCGCTGTCGTCGGACATGAGTGTCGAGGTGGCCCGCAACCGCGAAGTCTTTTCCCAGCGTTTCTCCCGCGGCCACGCGATGACGAAACTCGAAAAGATCGGCACCACCCCCAACCGTCGCGGCACCACCATCCGTTTCCTGCCCGACACGCAGATCTTCGGCGATGAGGCACGTTTCCGCGCCAGCCGGCTCTATAAACTCGCCCGCTCCAAGGCCTATCTGTTCGGCGGCGTCGAAATCCGCTGGAAAGCGGCGCCGGCGCTGCTGGATGGCGATACGCCCGAAACCGCGGTGTTCCAGTTCCCCGGCGGCCTGGCCGACCATTTGCGCGAACGCCTCGGCGACCGCGAGATGGTGACGCCCGAGCTGTTTTCGGGCCGTGCCGACCTCGCCGACAACAAGGGTGCTGTCGAATGGGCCTGCGCCTGGCCACAATATGGCGAAGGCGCCGCGAGTTTTTACTGCAACACCATCCCCACCCCCGATGGCGGCACTCATGAAACCGGCCTGCGCACCGCGCTGACCCGGGGTTTGCGCAATTACGCTACGCTGACCGGCAACAAGAAGGCCGGCGAGCTGTCGGGCGAGGATGTCTTCACCGGCGCCGAGATCATGCTGTCGCTGTTCATCCGCGATCCGCAATTCCAGAGCCAGACCAAGGACCGCCTCACCTCGCCCGAAGCCACAAGGCTCGTCGAAAACGCCATCAAGGATCATTTCGACCATTGGCTGACGGGTTCCGGCGAACGCGGCAAGGCGCTGCTGGCGTTCGTGGTCGAGCGCATGGAGGACCGGCTGCGCCGCCGCGCCGAAATGATGGTCAAGCGCAAGACCGCGACGAGCAAGCGCAATCTGCGCCTGCCCGGCAAGCTGACCGATTGCGCCCGCGGCGACAGCGCCGGCACCGAATTGTTCATCGTCGAAGGCGATTCCGCCGGCGGCAGTGCCAAGCACGCCCGCGACCGCAACACCCAGGCAATCCTGCCGATCCGCGGCAAGATCCTCAACGTCGCCAGCGCCAATGCCGCCAAGATCGGCGCCAATAACGAAGTCGCGGACATTATCCAGGCATTGGGCTGCGGCACGCGCGGCAATTACGCCCCGGCGGCGCTACGCTACGACCGCATCGTCATCATGACCGATGCTGATGTCGATGGCGCCCATATCGCGACCTTGCTGATGACCTTTTTCTTCCGCGAAATGCCCGGCCTCGTCCGCGATGGCCGGCTGTATCTCGCACTGCCGCCGCTCTATCGCCTCGCCGCCGGCGGCATCGTCGCTTATGCCCGCGATGATGCCCACCGCGAGGAATTGCTGCGCACCACTTTCTCCGGCCGTACCAAGATCGAAACCGGCCGCTTCAAGGGCCTGGGCGAAATGTCCCCCCAGCAGCTGCGCGAAACCACCATGGACCCGGCGCGGCGTACCATGCTGCGCGTGACGATGCCCGATGGTGTCGATGAAAAGGCTGCCGTCGCCGATCTCGTCGAGCGCTTGATGGGGCGGAACCCGGAACATCGCTTTGCGTTCATCCAGGCGCATGCCGATGCTGTCGATGCGGAGGCACTCGACGCCTGACGCCCAGCGGAACCGTTCACGACCGAAATTGTTGTAAATGGTCCGATCGGTGTCAGTTTAGAGGCGAGGACAATGCTGGCCTATCTGCACAAGCTGCTGGGTGCGTCGGGGCTGGCACCGCACGGTTTCTGCCTGTTGTGGGACCCGGCGCTGATCTGGACGCATGTCATCGCCGATGCCCTGATCGGGCTGGCGTATTTTTCCATCCCCGTGGTCATGGCCGTTTTCGTATCCCGCCGGCCAGATTTGGAGTTCAAGGCCGTGGCCTGGCTGTTCGCCGCCTTCATCATGGCCTGCGGGACGACGCATTTCATGTCGATCTGGACCTTGTGGTACCCCGACTATGGCCCCGAAGCGCTCATCAAGCTGCTGACCGCGGCCATATCGGTGGCGACGGCAGTGGCGCTCTGGCCGCTGTTGCCGCGGCTGATCGCCTTGCCGTCGCCGGCCCAGTTGCAGCGCGCCAACGCAGATCTGTCGCTCAGGATCGACGAGCGCGACACGGCGCTGGCCGCGCTGGCGTTCGAAACCAGCGAACGCCCGCGCGCCGAAGCCATGCTCCGCCAGGCGCAGACGATGAAGGCCGTCGGCCAGTTGAGCGGCGGCATCGCGCATGATTTCAACAATCAGCTGGCGATCATCATTGCCAATGTCGACCGGGCCCGGCGGTTTCCCGGCAATCCCGAAAAGGCCGGGCCAGCGCTCGAAAATGCGCTCGCGGGTGCGACACGCGCCGCGCAAATGACCGACCAGTTGCTGGCCTTCGCCCGTCGGCAACCGCTCCAGGCCGAACGGCAACAGCTCAATGCCATCGTCGAACGGGTGCATGACCAGCTTGTGCCCAGCCTCGAAACCGCCGCGATCGTCACCAGTTTCGATCTCGATCCGGCGCTGTGGCCGGTGAAAATCGATACCGCCCAGGCCGAACATGCGCTGATCAACCTGATCGCCAACGCCCGCGATGCGATGGTCGGCGGTGGCACGCTGGCGCTGATCAGCCGCAATCGCACCGGAACCAATGGTGAGGACGATAGCGTCGTGCTTGAAATTCGCGACAGCGGTGCGGGCATGGACATCGAAACCCGCGAACGCGCCTTCGAACCGTTCTTCACCACCAAAGCGGCGGGACACGGCACCGGGCTGGGATTGAGCCAGGCCTATGGCTTTATCCAGCAATCGCGCGGCGATATCGAAATCGACAGCATGCCGG
Organism: Sphingomonadales bacterium; assembly: GCA_038246995.1. Classification (GTDB taxonomy): domain Bacteria; phylum Pseudomonadota; class Alphaproteobacteria; order Sphingomonadales; family Sphingomonadaceae; genus Sandarakinorhabdus. Next base: position 11,018 of record JBBRVH010000038.1, on the reverse strand, counting down.
GCAGCGGGACATGCGTACGCATCACGCTGCCCCGCATGCCAGAGGCAGACGCATGACCGGACCCGCGCCCACGGTAATGATCATCGAGGATGAACGCCTGCTACGGCTGATCAACACGATGGAGTTCGAGGAAGAGGGCTTCACTGTCGTGGCGCTGTCGCACGGCGAACCGGCGCTGGAAATTCTCGCTTCGGGGGATCAGGTCGATTTGCTGATGACCGATATCAGCCTGCCCGACAGCATCGATGGCTGGGAGATCGCCCGGCGCGCCCGCGCACTGCGGCCGGAATTGCCGGTGATCTATGTGACCGGTTATTCACCCGATCCGGTGCAACTTGTTGCCGGGGCAAGGTTCTTCAAAAAGCCCTATCTGCCGTCGGCCATCATCGAAGTCGCCCGCAACTTGATCGATGCAGCGAACCGGCGTTCGGGGGACAGCGCCTGATTTCACTTCTTCCACGCTCAGGCGTAGCGTGGGGGTGGCACCAATAACCACGCGTGCGACCCCCACCCCGCTCGCGCAAGTGCGCGAGTCGCCCTCCCCTCAGGGGGGAGGGAATTGGCCCTGGCCTAGCCTGCCGCTTCCAGTGCCTCGCTCGCTTCGAGCCATTTCGCCTCGCTTACCGCGAGCGCCTTTTCGGCTTCGCCGCGCAGCCGCATCAGGTCGCGCGCCGGGCGGTGGCGGTCGGACGCATTGGCCTTCGACGGATCGGCCAGCGTGCGATCGAGCTCGGCAATCCGCGCCGTCAACCGGGCGTTTTCGGCTTCGATTTCCTTGATCGTCTTGCGCAGGCCGGCGGTGGCTTCGCGCGCCGCTGCCGCCGCCTTGCGGTCGTCCTTCTTGTTGCCCGAACCCTTGCCCTTGCTGCCCTCCGGCGCGGCCGCACCCTTGCCGAGCACGCTGTCGGTATAATCATCAAGGCTGCCGGCAAATTCCACCGCGCGGCCGGCGTCGACCAGCACCAGCCGGTCGGCGCTCGCCTCGATCATGTGGCGATCATGGCTGACCACGACCACGGCGCCTTCATAATCGTTGAGCGCCTGCACCAGCGCCTCGCGGGTATCGACATCCAGGTGGTTGGTCGGTTCATCGAGAATGAGCAGATGCGGCGCATCGCGGGTAATCAGCGCCAGCGCCAACCGGGCCTTTTCGCCCCCCGACATCTTGCCGACCTTTTGTTCGGCCATGGCGCCCGAAAAGCCGAAACGCCCCAATTGCGCCCGCACCTGGCTCGGGTTGGCGCCGCGCATCAGCCGGCTCATATGTTCGAGCGGGCTGTCATCGCTGTCGAGTTCTTCGACCTGATATTGGGTGAAATAGCCGACGCGCAGCTTGCCCGGCGCTGCGACCTGGCCATCCATTGCCTTCAACTGACCCGACAGCAGCCGGGCAAGGGTGGTCTTGCCATTGCCGTTGCGCCCGAGCAGCGCCAGCCGGTCATCGGGGTCGAGCCGCAGATCGATATGGCTGAGCACCGGCGTGTCGGTATAGCCGACCGAGGCATGTTCGATCATCACCAGCGGCGGCTTGAGCGGCGGCGGCGACGGGAAATTGAACACCAGGGTCGGATCGGTCACGGCTTCGGCAATCGGCTGCATCCTGGCCAGCGCCTTTTGCCGCGATTGCGCCTGTTTCGCCGTGCTGGCGCGCGCCGAGTTGCGCGCGACATAATCCTGCAGCTTGGCGCGCTGCACCGCCTGCGCCTCGCGCGCGCTGGCGAGTTGCGCCAGCCGTTCGGCGCGCTGGCGCTCGAAATCGTCATAGCCACCGGGGTAAAGCGTGATCTTGCCCTGTTCGAGATGCAGGATGCAATCGACGACATTGTTGAGCAGGTCGCGTTCGTGGCTGATCACGACGATGGTGGCGCGATAGGTTTTCAGAAAGGATTCGAGCCACATCGTCGCTTCAAGATCGAGGTGGTTCGACGGTTCGTCGAGCAGCAGCAGATCAGGCTGTGAAAACAGCAGCGCCGCCAGCGCGACGCGCATCCGCCAGCCGCCCGAATAGCTATCGAGCGGCCGATGCTGCGCCGCTTCGTCGAAGCCCAGGCCGACAAGGATGCGGCTGGCGCGCGCCGCGGCGGTATAGGCATCGATGGCGATCAGCCGGTCATGGATTTCGGCAAGCCGGTCGAGTTCGACATGGCCCGCCTCCTCCTCCGCCATCAGCGTGGCGCGTTCGACATCGGCAGCGAGCACGGTTTCGAAGGGCGTGCCCTGCCCCGCCGGCGCTTCCTGCGCGACATAGCCAAGCCTGGCCGATTTGGGCATTTCCACGCTGCCGCTGTCGGGATCGAGCGTGCCGGCGATGACCTTCATCAACGTCGACTTGCCGGCGCCGTTACGGCCGATCAACCCGATCCGCCCCCGCGGCGGCAAGGTGGCGGTGGCATTGTCAAGGATGGTCCGGCCGCCAAGGCGGACGGTGACGTTGTTCATGGTCAGCATATGAAGTACAGTAGCATGCTGCGCTGCGGTAGGGAATGGCACCACCTGACGGCGGCGAACGGAACCATTGCCGCGCTGAAGCGTATCTTAAAGACTTTGCGCTTTGCCACCCTTTGCACCATAGGACATAAATTATTCACTATATTCAATTAGTTACTTAAAGGAACCGCTTACATGCAGGAACCAGTTTTGGTACCTGATGCCCTTACCCTGGCAAATCCGGCACGCAATCTCATCGACCGACTGGGCAACAAATGGTCGTTGCTCGTTATCGCCGTCGTGGCCGACCAGCCTGTACGCTTCGGTCAGCTGCGCCGCCGCATCCAGGGCGTATCCCAGAAAATGCTGAGCCAGACCTTGCGCTCGCTCGAACGCGATGGCCTTGTCGACCGGCGGGTGCTGACCGCCCGGCCATTGGCCGTCGAATATCGCCTCACCCCGCTTGGCCACACGCTCGCCCCGGTAGCGATTACCCTGAAGGACTGGGCCGAAGCGCATGTCGCCGAAGTGGTGGTGGCCAACCAGACTTATGCGGAGCGCATGGCGGAATAGAAAAAGGCCAGCAGGGGATGCCCTGCCGGCCGGATACCAGTAATCAACTGCGGGACCATGGGCAATGCCCATGCCTGCGCGGAACGCGTCCGGTTGGTTTCGAGCCAACCGCCGCGCCTGCCGGACCAGCGCCTGTCGGCGTGCAGCTTTCGCCACGCGCCGACAGGCGCCGCGCCTTACTTCTTCGTGGCGAGGAAAGCGATCACATTGGCGCGATCTTCCGGCTTCTTCAGACCAGCGAACGCCATCTTGGTGCCCTTCACGACCTTTTGCGGTGCTGCGAGATAGGGATCGAGCTGTGCTGCCGTCCAGATCAAGCCGCTTTCCTTGTTGGCCTTCGAATAGGTGTAACCCGCGACGGTCCCGGCCTTGCGACCGACGACACCGTACAGCGACGGACCGACGCGGTTAACACCCTTGTCGACGACATGGCAGGTCTTGCACTGGTTGAACACGATGGCGCCTTTGGCGGCATCGCCGGCGGCCATGGCCGGCGCCGACAGGGTGGCAACACTCAGGGCAACAATTGCGAAAACGGTCTTGGTCATAGGGCCTCTCAGGTCAGGGAACGCTGCGTCATAGCCATATTCGAACGCCGACACAATTTCAGAATCGTGCGACAAATGCGAACATGACATGTTGGTAATGAACCGCTGCACCTTTCCGCATCGTGAATGCCATCATGTCGACAGCAGGAACTCGACCATCGCGCGCACCTTGGCCTGGCGCCATTGCGGGGTCGGCGCGATCAGCCAGTATGACAAGGGGCTTGTTTGGGGTTCACCCAGCGCCACGATCCGCCCCGCCGCCAGATCGGCCGCGGCCAGCGTTGCCGGCACGAGCGCCGTACCCAACCCCGCTGCCGCGGCATCGATCGCCAGCCCCGCATCGGCCACTGTCAGCCCCGGCGCCGCCGGATCACCCGGGTGGGCGATGCGGGGCAGATCGTCTCCGCCGGGCGACGCGACGAGCACCAGCGCTTCCTCGGCGAGCGTGCGTCCATGAATGCCCTCGGCCTCCGGCTCCCCCGACAGCACGATGGCAAGATCGAGATTGGCCTGGGTGAAATCGGGCACGCCCTCATTGGCCGCCAGCACGAAGCGGATGTCGGGATTTGCCGCAGCATAACGCGCCAGCCGCGCTGCCAGCCATTTCGTGGTGAAATCGCGCGGCGCCGACAGCGTCAGCACTTTCGACCCCTGTCCGTCCTGCAGGATCCGCACGCTTTCCTCGAAGTGCAAAAAGCCCGCCCGCAACGCCGGCAACGCGCGTTCGGCCTCGGCGGTCAGTTCGAGATTGCGCGTCATCCGCTTGAACAGCACGACGCCAAGCGTATCTTCGAGCGCACGAATCTGCTGGCCGACCGCCGCCGGGGTTACCGCAAGTTCATCGGCAGCCTTGGTAAAACTCAGATGCCGCGCCGCCGCATCGAAAACGCGCAAGGCATTGAGCGGCAGGTGCGTCCGCTTCATCGCGGTCAGCGCCCGCCGTCAGCCGGCACCGCCAGCACAAAGGCCGGAATGGCAACATCGAAGCCGCCGCTCGTCCCGGTCATGTGGTAACTGCCGTGCATCGCGCCCGATGGCGTGGCGAGCGGCACCCCCGAGACATAGTCAAACGCCATGCCCGGCTCGATCACCGGCTGCTGGCCGATGACGCCGGGGCCCTCGATCGTTTCGCTGCGGCCGGCGCCATCGGTGATCAGCCAGCGCCGGCTGCGCAGTTGCACGGCCTCCGCGCCGCCATTTTCGACGCGGACATGATAGCTCCAGACATGGCGCGGCGCGCGGGCGTCGGACTGGTCGGGCAGATAGCGCGGTGCGACGCGCACGGTGATGCCGCGGGTGGTGGCCGCATAGGGAAAGATGAGGTCCATCACCACCATGTCACAACCCGGCGCGCGCCAGCGCCTGGTCCAGATCGTCGATCAGGTCGGCAGGGTCCTCGAGCCCGACCGACAGGCGCAGCATGCCATCGGTGATGCCCATTTCGGCGCGCACGTCGGGCGACACGCTGTAGTGCGTCGTCGTCGCCGGATGCGTCATCAGGGTGCGGCTGTCGCCAAGATTGTTCGAGATATCGATGAGTTCGAGCCCGTCGAGCAGCGCGTGCGCCTGGCGCTCACCGCCATCGAGCAGCAGCGCGATGATCGTGCCGCCCGCCGTCATCTGGCGCATGGCGAGCGCGTGTTGCGGGTGCGAGGCCAGCCCCGGATAGCGCACGCAGGGCACCCGCGTTTCAAGGAACGTCGCCACGGCATGGGCATTCTCGCACTGGCGCCGGACGCGCAGGTCGAGCGTTTCGAGCGATTTCAGCACCACCCAGGCGTTGAACGGCGACAGGTTCGGGCCGGTATGCCGCGCGAACGCCAGATAGACATCGTTGATCCATTGTTCGCTGCCGAGCACGGCGCCGGCCAGGACGCGGCCCTGCCCATCCATCAGCTTGGTGGCGGAATAGGCGACGATATCGGCACCCAGATCGAGCGGCCGCTGGACGATGGGGGAAGCAAAGGCATTGTCGACCACCACCTTCGCCCCGGCATCATGCGCCAGATCGGCAATGGCGCGAATGTCCGACACTTCAAGGCCGGGATTCGACGGGGTTTCGAGGAAAAATGCCTTGGTGTTCGGCCGGCGCGCCTTTGCCCAGGCATCGACATCGGTGGCATCGACCGTCGTCGTTTCAATGCCGAAGCGCGGCAGGATACTGTCGACGAGCACCCGGCACGACCCGAACAGCGCCTTGCCGGCAACAAGATGATCCCCCGCCGACAATTGACAGAGCAGCGCCGCCGACATCGCCGCCATGCCGGTGGTGGTGGCGCGCGCTGCCTCGGCCCCTTCGAGCAGCGCCAGGCGTTTTTCGAGCATGTCGGTCGTCGGGTTCTGCAAGCGCGAATAGGTCATCCCCGGCCGCTCGCCGCGGAAGCGCGCCGCCGCTTCGCCGGCGCTGTCATAGGCATAGCCCGACGTCATGAAGATCGCTTCGGACGTCTCGCCGAAATCGCTGCGCGCCGTGCCGCCGCGTACCGCCAATGTGGCGGGCCGCCATTTGTCGGTGATGGATCGATCCTGGCCGGTGAAGCGTTTCATGGCTTACGGATAGTCGCCGGCGGCGCTGTGTGCAACGCTGCTGCACACCGGGACAACACCGGCGCCGGCGCGCCAGCTTCGGGAACCGGTGTGGGCGGCATTTCGTTGTTTTCGCATCGTGTTCTATGCGTCGACAAACCAAGTCCCGAAGGAGCAGCTTCGATGCCCAAATTCGCTGCCGGCGTTGTCAAGTTCCAGCAGGAGGTGTTTCCCGCCAACGAGGCGCTGTTCGAAAAACTCGCCAAGGGCCAATCGCCCGAGGCGCTGTTCATCACCTGCTCCGATTCCCGCATCGAAACCGGCATGTTGACCCAAAGCGAGCCCGGCGACCTGTTCATCGTCCGCAACGCCGGCAATATCGTGCCACCACACACGACCATGACCGGCAGCACGACGGCCGCGATCGAATTTGCCTGTGTTGCGCTCAACGTGCCGCACATCGTCATCTGCGGCCATACCGATTGCGGCGCCTTGATGGGCGCAATGGACCTGGACGGCCTCGGATCGCTGCCCCATGTCAGGGAATGGCTGTCCTACGCGCGCGCCGCCGTGGAGATTACCATGGAAATCGGCAAGGATCTCGACGATCACGACCGCAACCTGTTGTTGCTGGAACAGAATGTCATCCTGCAACTGGCGCATCTGCGCACCCATCCCGCCGTGGCGGTGCGGATCGCGCGCGGTGACCTGCGCCTGCACGGCTGGGTCTATGATATCGCCGAAGGCGAAGTTCACGCCTATGACGAAGCAAGCAACAGCTTTGTCCCGGTCAGCAAGCGTTATGCCGCCGAAGTCGCCAAGCATCTGGCACTGGAGCACGCGCACAATTGACGAAAATCAACGCGCCGCCCGGCCGATCAGCACCGCGACAAGCAGTGGCTGCCCGCGCATCAGGCGCTCTCTCCCGCCGGCACCTCATGCCCGCGCACGATGAGGAGATACATCACCGGCGTCACCATGCGGCTGAGCAGTGTCGAGGAAATCAGCCCGCCGATGATCACCCAGGCGAGCGGGCCATAAAGCCCCGACCCCGACAGCGCCAAGGGCAGCAACCCGCCGATGGCCGTGACGCTGGTCAGCAACACCGGCAGGAAGCGGACTTCGCCGGCATGTTCGATGGCATCGCGCAGGCCCATGCCCCGGTTGCGCAATTGTGTCGTGAAATCAACCAGCAACAGCGAATTCTTGATCTCGATTCCGATGAGCGCGATGAACCCGATGACGGCGGTATAGCTGAGCGAATTGCCCGTCACGAACAGCGCCACCAGCCCGCCGAACAGCCCCAGCGGAATGACACCGGCAACCACGATGGTTTCGCGAAAGCGCCCGAATTCGATGACCAGCACGCCCAGGATGCCGAACACCGCGATGGCGATGATCGGGCCGAGCCCCGAGAAACTGCGCGCCGCGGCTTCGGCCTCGCCGCCCTGATCGAAGCGATAGCCTTCGGGCAGCTTCACCTGTTTCAGCGCCGCATAAACCGCTGTGTTGACCTTGGCGGTCAGATAGCCATCGGCGATCTGCGACTGGATGCTGACGATACGCTGCTGGCGTTCGCGGTTGATCTGCGGCGGCGCCGAATCGAGGCGCGGGGTGGCGATTTCACGCAACGGAATGGCACCATTGGCGCTCGGCACGAACACGCCATCGAGCGCCGATACATCATGGCGACCGTCCATCGGCAAGCGCACGACGACATTGTAGCTATCGCCTTCGCGATCGCGCAGCCGCCCGGCATTTTCGCCGACCAGCGCCAGCCGCAGCGCCCGCCGCGGCGCCCCCGGCGTCACCCCGAGCAGCGCTGCCTTGCCGGCATCGAGCCCCAGGTCGAGCCGCGGCGTATCGACCGCCACCGGGTTGACGACATCGCGCGTGCCGGGGGTCTTGCGCATCACCGCCTCGACCTCGGCGGCAAGCCGCTTCAGCACATCGAGATCGGGGCCGACGACCTTGACGAGGATCGGCGCATCGACCGGCGGGCCGTTCTGGAACACCTTGAGGACGAATTGCGCATCGGGATTGGTTGCAAAGCGCGTCCGCAGCCGATCGACCAGCGCCGGGCCGCGCTGCGGGTGCCATTGCTTGAGCACCACCAGCACTTCGCCCAGGTTGCTGCGCTGGTCAAAGCTGCGCTGGTTGTAGAAAATCTGCGGATTGCCGCGTCCGACATTGGCGAGCACATTTTCGACATCGGGTTCACCCTGTGCTGCCTTTTCGACAAAGGCGACGGCACGGTCGGTCTGCGTCATCGCCGTGCCTTCGGGCGCCGTGACGGTGACGAGGAAATAGCTGGCATCAGCGGGCGGGAACAGGCTCGACCCGATGAACGGCACCAGCCCCAGCCCCGAAAAGATCAGCAGGGTCGCCGCCGCCATCGCCTTCCACGGGTTGGTCAGCGACCAGTGCAGCACCGGCGCATAGAAGCGCTGGATGCCGTTCTGGATGATCTGCAGGAAACGATTGCCATGTTCGGGTTCATTGCGCGGCAGGATGCGGCTGGCGAGAAACGGCACGATGGTGAGCGAGACAAGCAGCGACGCCGCCACCGTGCCAAGCACCGCGACCGGCAGTGACCGGGTAAATTTGCCAGCGCCTTCGGGCAGGAACGCCAGCGGCAGGAAGGCGAACAACAGCACGAAGGTGCAGCCGATCACCGCCACCGCAATCTCCCGCGTGCCCGACAGCGCCGCGGTGGTGCGATCATCGCCCTCGCGCAGATGCCGGGCGATATTTTCGGTGACGACGATCGAATCATCCACAAGCAGGCCGAGCGCGATGATGAACCCCGAAATCGCCAGCTGGTTGAGGGTGAAGCCGGTGAAGGCCAGAATCGCCACCCCCATCATCAGGCTGAGCGGCACCGACACCATCACGACGATCGACGCCCGCCAGCCGAGCGGCAACAACGTGATCAGCACCAGCCCCAGGGCGATGGCAAAATCGCGACCCAGTTGGTCAAGCTTGCGCGCGATATCGAAAGACTGGTCGAAGCCGACTTCCAGCTTCACATCGGGGGGCAGCAGCTTCTTGTAATCTTCCGCCGCCTTGATGGCGCCGTTGCGGATATCGAGGACGTTGAGGCCATCCTTCTGCGTCAACGTCACCCACACCGCGCGCTTGCCGTTGAAGCGCGCCAGGTGCGGCTGTTCCTCGTAATTCCAGCCGACCTGCGCGACATCCCTGACCCGCACGACATTGCCATTGGCCGCGCGAACCGGTTCGTCGCCGACTTCATCGACACTGCGAAAGGCGCCCCCGGCCTGGACGTTGAGCCGCTGGTCACCGCTATGGACGGCGCCGGGCGGCAGGTCGGTCGATCCCTGGCGCAGCGCATCGGTGATCGCGGTGACAGGCAGGCCGAGTTGCGCCAGCCGGCCACTGTCGATGGCAACGCGGACTTCCGGGGTCGGGATGGCCCAGGCGCGGCTGTTGCGCACGCCCGAGACGCGGTTGAGCCGTTCGCGCAGGTCCTTGGTGTATTTTTCGAGCCGGCGGTACGATGCCGTATCGCTGACCAGCGCGAACTGGATGACCGCGGCTTCGGTGGTGCGGGTTTTCTGGAATTCGAGCCGGGTCAGCGCCGATGGCAGCGTCGAGCGAATGGCGTTCACCTCGCGCACAACTTCGTCGTAATTCTTTTCGGGATCGCCGCTCCAGCTGAATTCCGCGGTGATTACCGCCGTCGAATCGGTCGATCGCGATCGCACGCGGACGATGCCGTCGAGCCCCTGGATGACATCCTCGATCGGCTTGGCGACGGTGGTTTCCATGTCCGACGGCTCGGCGCCGGGCACGGTGGCAATGACATTGATGAACGGCGAGGGGAAATGCGGATCGACCGAACGCGGAATGGTCAGGAATGCCGACAGGCCGATCGCGAACAGCAGCGAAAAGGCAACGAGCGTTATCTGCCAGCGGCGAACGGCAAAATCGATGAAACCCATGGGCTTAGCGACGCCCGGCGGGCAAGGTGACCGGCATGCCGTCGCGCAGCCGTTCGGCCCCCGATGTCACGACCTGTTCGCCGGCGCGCAGCCCCGTGGTGATGGTGACGGCGCTGTCGCTGACCGGGCCGACGCCGACGGGGCGCAGCCGGACAACCGATCTTGCCGCATCGAAAACATAGACAAAGCCTTCATCGGCGCGCGCACCGAACACCGCCGTCGCCGGCACCGCCACGCCGCCGCTTGTGGCCGTCGGCGCCAGCCGCAACCGCGCCGAACCGATCAGGCCCGAGCGCAGTTCGGGCCGCGCCGGCAGCGCGAGTTCGACGCGGAAGGTGCCGGTGCCGGCATCGCCGCGCGCGCCGATTTCGGAAATGCTGGCGGCAAAGGCCTGGGCGCCCAGCGCCGGGATCGTCACTTCGGCAGGCTGGCCGCGGCTGATCCGCCCGAGATCAGCATCGGACAGTGGCAGTTGCAACACATAGCCCGACGCAGATTCGCCCAGAATCAGGACAGTCTGCCCCGGGCTGGCAATCTGCCCGGGTTCGGCCGGGCGGCGCAGGATGACGCCGGCCGAAGGGGCGCGGATCGTGGCAAGGCCGACATCGAAACCCGCCTGCTGCACCCGCGCATCGGCCGCCGCGACCGCGGCGCGGGCAGTTTCCACGCGCGGCGCGGTCACCCAGCCCTTGTCGAACAACCCTGCTAGACGCCGATAATCGGCCCGGGCGCGATCGGCTTCGGCGCGGGCCGAAGTTGCCGCGGCCGCCAGGCTGGTCGGATCGAGCCGGGCAAGAACCTGGCCACGGGCGACCCGATCACCTTCACGCACGCTGATCGCGGCGATGCGGCCGGCAGCATTGAACCCCAGCGCGGTTTCGCGCTTCAGGCGGACGGTGCCGCTGACCAAAAGCGAGGCATCGCCGCCCGCCGACACGGCCGGGGCGATGGCGACGGGCGCCGGCGCCGGTTTGGCGGG